>NZ_CP139575.1:1319231-1649039 GCF_034298135.1 Lactobacillus acidophilus | reverse complement strand
ACAATTACCCTTTTTTATGGGGAAAATTATGAAAGAGGAAAAGATTAAATTAGTTGATCAGATCATGACGGCATTGCAAAAGGTGATTGATCCGGAATTACAAGTAGATATTGTGAATTTGGGCTTGATTTATGGAATTGATATTGATGGAGATAAGGCAACTATTCAAATGACTTTGACTATCAGCGGTTGTCCTTTATCTGATTATTTACAAAAAGAAATTCAAAAAGCAGTTCTATCAGTTCCAGAAATTAAAACTTGTATAGTACAATTGGTCTGGTATCCTGTGTGGTCGCCAGATCGGATGACGCAAGCAGCTAAAGCACAATTGGGGATGCAAGAAAGAATAGAGGATAAAGAAGAGAATGAAAAGGTAATTGATTTTTCAGTTCCGATTAAAAAGCTTGCTGAAAAATATCCTGATTTTGTGCAAATTATGTATGATTGTGGCTTTACTAGAATTAAGATTCCCGGCTTACTCCAAACAGTAGGGCGTGTAATGACGATTCCGCTTGGTGCACAAGCAATGAAGATAGACCTAAATAAGGTCAAAATGGCTTTTGAAGAAAAAGGTTATAAGGTGGTTGAATAATGGCAAATTTAAGTAAAGAAAGACAACAAGCACTTCTCAAAATTTTACATTATATTCAAGATGGTGGCGATTTTACTGAAGCAAAGAAAATGTTTCAAGAAAGCTTTGATAAAGTAGATGTATCTGAAATCACCGCAGCTGAACGTGAATTAATTGCCCAGGGTCTTGATCCGCGTAAGATTCAATATTTATGTAACGTGCATGCCGATGTTTTTAAGGGAAATATTAAAGAAAATGCAGCTAATCCGGATTTTGCTACGCCTGGCCATCCAGTTAACACACTCAAGCAAGAAAATGTGGTTATTAAGTCTTTAGTGAATGACTATCTTTTGCCTAATTTGAAAAAATGGGAAAAGGATCATTCTGAACAAACTTTGTCTAAAATCAAGCAGGCCTTATCAGATTTGGCTACGATTGGTAAACACTATGCTAGAAAAGAAACATCATTTTTCCCATTGATGACAAAATATGGAATTACTGCACCACCGCAAGTTATGTGGGGCGTAGATGACAAGATTAGACGACTGATTAAGGAAGCTAATAATGTCGTAAATGAAAATGATGTTGATCCTGCAAAATTGCGTAAAATAATTGATGAAGTTAGTCATGAGGTGCTTGAAATGATCTTCAAAGAAGAAGAGATTATGGTGCCAATGATTGACGAGGTGGCTTCTCCTGCTGATTGGGGAAACGTTAAAGATGAAGAGAAACAAATTGGTTATACTTTAATCAATCCACCAATGAATTGGAAGCCAAAAGAAGAACCTAAAACTGCTGGTCCGCTGTCAGTTGATCATCTTTCCAGTCTATTCATCAACTTTAAAGAAGGAGCACTTAACCTAGAACAATTGTCAGCAATTTTAGACTTATTGCCATTTGCTTTAACTTTTGTTGATGAAAATGATAAGGTGGCTTATTTTGGGGGAGGAGCAGCGATCTTTCCTCATTCTAAAAATGCAATTGGTAATTCAGTCTTTTCCTGTCATACACCTGAGAGTAAGCCAATTGTTGAAAAAATCTTTCAAGATCTTCATTCTGGTGAAAAGAAGGTTGTTACATATTGGTTCAAGCCTAAGATGCTGGGAAGAATGCTCTATTTGCGTTATTATGCAGTGCATAATAAGGATGGTAAGTATCTGGGATGCCTTGAAGTAGCAGAAGACATTACTGACATTCAAAAATTATCTGGTCAAAAGAAGACGGAAGAATAAGAAATAACAGTGCGTTTAATGGCACTGTTATTTTTGTTTACTTCTTGATAAGCTATGGATAGTAGAAAAAATAAGGAAATTACTAGAGATAATACAGGAAGGTAATATGAAAAAAGCACATGGAGAAATTCAAAATGATGAAATTAAGTTAATCTGGCTAGTTGTAGGAGAATTAGCTACTTGGATTGGTGCTAGTTTTATTTGGCCATTAACTTCAGTTTATTTAAATAAGCAATTGCACATTAGCTTGTCGCTTATCGGTGTAGTTCTATTCTGCAATTGTGCCGGTAATATTCTCGGCTCAATTATTGCAGGTCGTCTTTATGATAAGCATGACCCGTATCCTTTAATGCTCTGGGGCCTTGGCCTTGATGCGGGCGTTTTATTTCTAATGGCTGCTTTTCATGGCTGGCCAGAATACTGGATTTGGTTAACTTTGACAGGTTTTCTTGGCGGCTGGAATGGTACTTTGATTAATTCTGTTGCCACTAGTTTAAAAAAGCATCCGGGCAGATACGTCTTTAATGTTTTATACTTTTCACAAAATTTGGGTGTGGTAACTGGTACTTTGATTGTGGGTTACCTTTATGACTATTCCATCACACTCTTATTTGTAATTGCGGCACTTTTATTCGTGATTGCCTTTATCAATGCGGTCTTTAATTACCGCCCAATTATTATGTTTCATAAGGAAAGAATTGCTAAAGGTCAAAGCGGTAAGAGTCAAAAGATCGAACCAATGCCCAAGCGCAACTTTATTATGACAATGGTCTTCTTTGCCATACTTGGTGTTACCTGGCTTATGTATATGAACTGGGAATCAAACCTATCAGTTTACATGGTTTCATTAGGCATTCCGTTCCACTTATACAGTCTTCTTTGGACTTTGAATGCTGGAATTATTGTAGTTATGCAGGGAATTTTAGCGAAATTTCCCAATATCTTTAAAAATTTATTCCATCAGATTATCTTCGGGATTTGCATGTTTTCACTATCATTTATTACTTTAGTATTTGCAAAAGATTTTGCTCATTTTGCCTTATCAATGATAATTTTGACTCTCGGTGAATCAACTGCATTTCCTGCTATTCCTGCTTATGTTAATGACTTGTCACCACTAACTAGTAAAGGTAAATATCAAGGATCAATCATGGTGGCTTCTGGGATTGGACGTGCTTTTGGACCATTATTTGGTGGTTTAATTATTGATCAAGCTGGTTATATTTCGTTCTTTTGGGTAGCTGCAATTATTATTGCTATGATGATTATTGTGATGATCCCAACTTATCTAAAATTATATAAGGATTTAAAAATCTACAAATAAAGCGAAAATTAAAATAAAATGATATAATTGACATGATTTAATTTTATTTTTGAATAAAGGGGGATTTTCCTTAATGAGTAATAAAGTGACTGTTCGTGGTGGTGCTGGTAATATCCTCGAACCTAAAGTTGGTACTCGTCCACAAGATAATTTATATTTAGCTGTTAACTCAGACTGGCTTGAGAAGGCTAAGATTCCTTCAGATCGTTCAAGAATTGCTAGTTTTGATAGTATTGATCTTAACGTAGAAAAGAGCTTAATGAAGGATTTCGCAGATTTTGCGGATGGCAAAAAAGAAGTAGCCGATGTACCGAACTTGAAGAAGGCAGTTGAACTATATAAGCTTGCTCGTGACTTTAAGCGTCGTGATGAAGATGGCGCTAAGCCTATTCAAGCTGATTTGTTCTTACTTGAAAGTATCAGTGACTTTGCTGATTTCAACTTGAAGGCTGCTGATTTATTTAAGGCTTCATTTTCATTGCCATTTGGTTTAGATATTGATGCTGATATGAAGAATACTAAGATTAATGTTCTTCAATTTATTGGACCATCAACATTCTTGCCAGATACTACTACTTACAAGACAGAAGCTGCTGGAAAGCTTTTGGAAGTTTTGAAGAAGCAATCAATTAACTTGCTTAAGATGGCTGGCGTTTCTGAAGGTCAAGCTAAGGAATACGTGGAAGATGCCTTAAAATTTGATAAAAAGCTTTCTGAAGTAGTTAAATCATCAGAAGAATGGGCAGATTATCCAGCAATGTATAATCCAACTTCAATGGAAGATTTTGAAGGCAAGATTAAGAACTTCAAGATTGATTACTTCTTGAAGGAAGCTTTAGGTGAAGTTCCTGATAGAATTATTGTTACTGAACCACGTTTCTTGAAACACTTTGATGAATTAATGAATGAAGAAAACTTTGATGAAATTAAGGGTTGGATGATCGTTAAGTTTATTAATAATGTTGCAAGTTACTTGTCACAAGATTTCCGTGAAGCATCATTCCAATTTAGTCAAGCATTGACAGGCCAACCGGAATTACAAAGCCAAGAAAAGCAAGCATATCATTTAGCTAATGGTCTATTCAGCGAAGTAGTCGGTGTTTACTATGGTCAAACATACTTTGGTGAAGAAGCTAAAAAAGATGTTTTAACTATGATTCGCCAAATGATTGATGTTTACGAAAAGCGTATTAAGGAAAATTCATGGCTTTCTGAAGAAACTAAGGAAAAGGCTATTGTTAAGCTTCGTGCATTGATCTTAAAGATTGGTTACCCTGATAAGATTGAAGAAATCTATAATCGCTACAATATAACTCCTGCTAGTGAAGGCGGTAGTCTTTACTCAAACGTAAGAGCAGCTGATATTGAACAAGTTAAATATAACGTTGAAAAGTTACATAAACCAGTTGATCGTAGCGTATGGCTCATGCCAGCCAACTTGGTAAATGCTTGCTATGATCCACAAAGAAATGACTTAACTTTCCCAGCAGCAATTTTGCAAGCACCATTTTATGACTTAAAGCAAGATCGTGCTGAAAACTTTGGTGGAATTGGTACTGTTATTGCTCATGAAATTTCTCATGCCTTTGATAACAATGGTGCACAATTCGATGAATTCGGTAATATGAAGAATTGGTGGACTGAAGAAGACTTCGCTGAATTTAAGAAGCGTACTCAAGCAGAAATCGACTTGTTCGATGGTATTAAATACGGCCCTGTTACTTTGAACGGTAAGCAAATCGTTTCAGAAAATATTGCCGACCAAGGTGGTCTTACTGCAGCTATTAAGGCAGCTAAGGACGAAGGCGATGATTTGAAGAAATTGTTTGAAAACTTTGCTCGTATTTGGGCTAACAAGCAACTTACTGAATCTATTAAGACACAAGTTTCTTTTAATGTTCACGCACCAGGTCCAGAACGTGCAAATGTTCAATCACAATGTCAAGAAGACTTCTATGAAGTATTTGATGTTAAGGAAACTGATGGTATGTGGTTAGATCCAGAAAAACGTGTAGTTATTTGGTAATTTATACACTTTATTAGTGCTTTTATATACAAATAGTAGCTTTTTTACATTTCTATATTTATAATAAACAGGTGACAACGATGCTGCTACTACACCGCTGTCTGAATAATAAGTTTGTTGTACTAAAAAAGATCGAAATTTTCAATTAAGAAAGTTTCGATCTTTTTTCAATGTGTAATTATTTTTTAGTTTTGACATATTTCTTAGGTTTAACCCGTTTAATATATGATGGATTTGGTTTACCTAAGATAAGTGGTACACGTTCGATAACCGTATCTGCGTATTCCAAACCGAACCATGAGGCAGGGTTAGATGATAGGTTTTGCAAACGAACACGTGCTTCAACTAACCATTTTTCATAACCAATTAGTTGTGTTTGTGGACTGATTACATCGTTGACGATAACGAATGAAAAGTCCCCAACGTCACGACCTGGTGTGGTGGTATATTCTTGTGGTTGAGGCTCAATTGTACCGTCAGCAATCAAGTCATGCACAATTTGACGAATATAGACATTCACACTAGTTTGCTTCTTGAAACCTAAGTAAAGCTGAATGTTGATTACGTTCTTAGTACCGTAAGTGTTAACAGCATATTCAGCGGTGAATGGTTCGTTAGTGACGTTAACGGTTACAAACCAATAAGCCTTAGCTCTTTTTGGACGTTTATCCAAAATGGAGTATAAGATTTCACGTTTGATAAACTTATTGTATTTAACGTTAGCCATGTAGACTAAGTTAGTAGCATAAGTTGGATAATTCTCATCGTGACTCAAGTTAGTCAACATATCAGTATATTCATCTAAACGAACATAGGCATTTCTAGCTTCGCGCTTGTCACGAATCTTGTTACCGTAGTACCAAACATACATGATAAATCCGATTGCGCCAGCGATAAATAATGATACGTAACCACCGTGGGTGAACTTGGTCAAACTTGAAATCATGAACATGATGTCAAGAACACCGAAGAAGATAAGGAAGATCCAGTTCCAAACTGGGTTAACCTTCTTCATTGCTAACCATTCATAAAGAAGAATGGTGGTCATCAACATTGAAATGGTAATTGACAAACCATAGGCTGCTTCCATGTGAGCTGAAGTTTGGAAGTACAAAACAATAGCGATGGTAGCAACACAGATACCTTTGTTGATAGAAGGGATGTAGATTTGTCCCTTTTCAGTTGATGGGTAGTCGATCTTCATTCTTGGTAAGAACTTCAAACCACTTGCTTCAGCAACTAAAGTAAATGATCCGGTAATCAATGCTTGTGAAGCAATAACTGCAGCGATAGTAGCTAAGATAATAGCTGCTAATCTGAAATCAGATGGGATCATTTCGTAGAATGGGTTAAGTACACCACCATCAGCTGGACGGTAGGTAGGATTGTTTAAAATCCAAACCCCTTGACCAAAGTAGTTAAGTGACAAGCAGACGAATACGAATGGCCAAGAACCAATAATGTTCTTCTTACCAACGTGTCCTACGTCTGAATACAAGGCTTCGGCACCAGTAGTTGCCAGGAAGATTGATCCTAAGATGAAAATTCCTGCTTTGTTATATGGACTAAACAGCAACTTGATTGCATAAACTGGGTTAATAGCTTGTAAAATTGACCAGTCGCCTGACATATTAATTAGGCCAATAACACCTAAGAAAGTGAACCAGACGAACATAATTGGACCAAAGGCTTTACCGATAATGCTGGTACCCATCTTTTGGATGGAGAATAAAACCAGCAGGATCAGCACAGTAATTGCAATAACCATGCTTTGTGACGAAACTGGGACGCCGCCGCCTAATTGCAATCCTTTTAACCCTTCAATGGCTGTCGTAACAGTAACAGCTGGAGTCAATGTACCATCGGCTAGGATAGCGGCCCACCAATTAAAGCCGGCAGAACCAGCCACTTGGCACGCTTTCTTACCAGTGTGTATAGGGCAAAAATACCACCTTCGCCGTGGTTAGTTGCCTTCAAAGCAATAATCACGGTCTGAAGGGTGGTAAGCAGTGTCACGGTCCAAAGAACCAGAGAAATAGAACCGATGATGAATTCACGGTTCACATTTCCGATACCGCCATTGCCTTCGACAATTGACTTCATAACATAAAGTGGACTAGTACCAATATCACCATAAACAATACCGATGGCGATAAGAAGGCCAGCCGCACTCATACGTTTGGACTTATTATTCATTATCAAAAATCTCCCACAAAATAAATTGTAGCTAGTATAAAAAATATAAAAAAAGAAAATGCCATGTTGACATTTTCTTGATACACCCATTTTCTTCCATTTGCGGATACAATGCAAGCAAAATAATTATGTTTTAATGTTAGTGAACGTTTTTGAAAAAAAGTGGGTAGAAAAAGTAGGGTGTTCGATGTATCTGACAGAAAGTAGGGTAAAGTGTTCAGTATATCGAACACCTTAGAGTCTGATTGGAACTCTCTAGGCTATGTTGCTAGCGCGTATATTTATTTTGCCATTTTTCAAAAGATGCTATAATATAATAGCAACTAAAGTATGTTGAGCGGGCGCGCAACAAAGGTGAGCTGATTACTTACCGAAAGACGTATTGTGGGTGGTCATTGAACCACCTTTTTTTGTGCAAAATAGTGAAAAAAGAAGTAACAAAAAAGCTCGAATCACATCGATTCGAGCCTCTTTTAAAAAGAAAATATTATGAAAGTGATGAAGGAATGTTACTACGTTGTTCTTCATCCCACTTTTCCCATGCTTCGTAAGTGAGCATTTCTTCTGGCTTAGCACCAGTCTTTTCAGCAATTACGTTAAGAATGTTCTTAAAGTTGTAGTCGTGGTATTGCAATACGTGATCTACAAGCTTCTTACGTGGGAAGTGAATATTGTTCAAAAGATAACCGTTAATATCAACCATGTTGTGATTGTCATCGTAAAGGTTGATTACTTCAAGGTTGTCTCCATCAAATTCTGAAATGTAGAAGTTAGCAAAAACTTTTAAGTAGTCAGGTTGGTCCTTGACTTCTTCAGCTGGCATAGTAACCTTGTTAGCTTCTGGAACAACGACTTTAAGTTCATCGTTTTCTTCGTTTTCTTTATCTGCTTGCGCTTGAGCGTTCTTTTCTTCTTCAGTCAAAGTTGTTACCCCTTTATTTAGAAATAAATAGATACAAAGTCAATAATAATTCTACAGACTTCTTCAAATAAAAGCAAATTAAACTACCCTTCATATAGGTAATTATTCATTTGAAGTTGAGGCTGCAGAACTAGATTGTTCTTGTTCAGTAGAAGATTGAGTTGATTGCTCGTGGCTGGTAGAAGTGCTACTTGATTGATCTTCACTTGATTGATCATCTTGAGACTTGTCTGATGAAGATTGATCGTCGGAAGAATTCTTATCCTTGTCGTCACTGCTTGAGCTAGCGTTTTTAGCATCTTTGTCTGATGAGCTGGAACTTGATGACTTGTCCGAGCTGGAATTATCAGATTGATTATCTTCCTTATTACTACTACTGTTTTTGTCATCAGATTGGCCAGACTTAACTGGCTTACCATTATTATTGTTTGACTTATTATAGGTAGAATTATTGTGAGAAACTGCGTTGGTGTGGCTAATATAAGCGCCAGCGCCACCTCCACCTAGAATAAACATAGCTGCAATTACACCCCAAAAGACTAATTTCTTCATATAAAGTACTCACCCTCTAATTTGGAAATATTTAGACGAATAAAACTCTAATGAGTTTTGAATTGTCAGTACATAGTTTAAGGCATCTGAGGATAAAGTTGTTTGATAAATGCTCAACTTTAAGTAATTTTAAGGAGCTAACTAACTGTGGGGGATGAAATAAAGCCAATAGAAAAAGCGAACCTAATAAGATTAATCTTTAGGAAAATCGAATAAAAATATTACTTTTTTGATATGTTTTGTCATAGTTTCGTAAAATTTAGTAAAGATTACGAGCGATAAATAGAGAACTTAATCTTGTCTTTTTCTTGCTATAGCTAGGTTTAGCACATTTTACAATTTTAAAGTGCTTGTAATGCTTGTGGGGGTAAGCGGTAGGTGAAATATTACAAATAGTATTTTTCGGTCATTTTAACTTGCTATTTCTTGAAGAGGTTAGTACAATATGAATCGTGGTAAGTAATAGGACGTGCTTCAGGCGTGTTGCCTGTACGCATGCTGATTCTTCAGCAAGACTACTACCTCATGAGAGTTATAGACTCATGGATCTTGCTTTGAAGGGTTTTGTACATTATAGGCTCCTATCACATGCTGAACCTATGGCCTATTACATTTTTTTATATTTCAAGGAGGAAAAGACCACATGAAGAAAAATTTAAGAATCGTTAGCGCTGCTGCTGCTGCTTTACTTGCTGTTGCTCCAGTTGCTGCTTCTGCTGTATCTACTGTTAGCGCTGCTACTACTATTAACGCAAGTTCATCAGCAATCAATACCAACACTAATGCTAAGTACGATGTTGATGTAACTCCTAGTGTTTCTGCAGTTGCTGCAAATACTGCTAACAACACTCCAGCTATTGCCGGTAACCTTACTGGTACTATTTCAGCAAGTTACAATGGTAAGACTTATACTGCTAACTTAAAGGCAGATACTGAAAATGCCACTATTACTGCTGCTGGTAGCACTACTGCCGTTAAACCTGCTGAATTAGCTGCAGGTGTGGCTTACACTGTAACTGTTAACGATGTTTCATTTAACTTCGGTTCAGAAAATGCAGGTAAGACTGTTACCCTTGGTTCAGCTAACTCAAATGTAAAATTCACCGGTACAAACAGTGATAATCAAACTGAAACTAATGTTTCTACTTTGAAAGTTAAGTTAGACCAAAACGGTGTTGCTTCACTTACTAATGTTTCAATTGCAAACGTATACGCAATTAACACTACTGATAACAGTAACGTAAACTTCTACGACGTAACTAGTGGTGCTACTGTAACTAACGGTGCCGTTTCAGTTAATGCTGATAACCAAGGTCAAGTTAATGTTGCAAACGTAGTTGCAGCAATTAATTCAAAATACTTTGCAGCACAATACGCAGATAAGAAGTTAAATACTCGTACTGCTAATACTGAAGATGCTATTAAGGCAGCCTTAAAGGACCAAAAGATTGATGTAAACTCAGTAGGTTACTTCAAAGCACCTCATACTTTCACTGTTAACGTTAAAGCAACTTCAAATACTAATGGTAAGTCAGCTACTTTGCCAGTAGTTGTTACTGTTCCTAATGTTGCTGAGCCAACTGTAGCCAGCGTAAGCAAGAGAATTATGCACAACGCATACTACTACGACAAGGACGCTAAGCGTGTTGGTACTGACAGCGTTAAGCGTTACAACTCAGTAAGCGTATTGCCAAACACTACTACTATCAACGGTAAGACTTACTACCAAGTAGTTGAAAACGGTAAGGCTGTTGACAAGTACATCAACGCTGCAAACATCGATGGTACTAAGCGTACTTTGAAGCACAACGCTTACGTTTACGCATCATCAAAGAAGCGTGCTAACAAGGTTGTATTGAAGAAGGGTGAAGTTGTAACTACTTACGGTGCTTCATACACATTCAAGAACGGCCAAAAGTACTACAAGATCGGTGACAACACTGACAAGACTTACGTTAAGGTTGCAAACTTTAGATAATAAGTCGTAGCACTAACGCTAACAAAATGAAAAAGGCAGAGCGAAAGCTCTGTCTTTTTTTGTGTTTTAAATTTTTATTTCACTTCTAAACATACAGTTCTAATAGGATCTTCTGATACTTCGATTCTATGCAATTTACTCTTAATTATCTTCAATTCTTTACTGATTTCAGTAGCTAAATATTCTGATAACATCTCCGTTGAAAAGAATTTAGACTCAAACTGTGGTAAATCATTTAAATACTTATTACTCAGTGGTTTGATTACTTTCTCAATCGCATTTTCAAAATCACTAAAAGGAATAAATTTCTCATTCGTAGAAATAAAGCATACTATTTCAAATGTATTCGCCCGTTTATGGTCAGTTTCTCGTTTGTAATTTATAGTAAATGAAGCGTTTAAAAAACTAGTGATCTTGTAATTCTTCTTTATTTTTACCATAGTGAAAAATCCTCGTGAAATCTCGTTTTACTATATTATTGAAAGCCTTAACTTCGCCAGTCATATTTCTGGTAGTCCATTCAGCCGGTGTAGTCATTGCATTGATAATCCCAATTACTTGAATAAAACTGCATACAAAGTAATAAATTGGGAGTGAAAAAATAATGTAAAACTTCGATAAATAGTACCGTCGGTCTGACTTAAAGTTCTTTAAGAATGACTGAATATTAATAAAATTTAATGCAGAGATCAGAATATATAAGAAATACAGTAATACAAATGACAAGCCTATAACCTTAACTGAATATCCTAAAGGGATAAGGAATAAATATGCAAACATCCAAATTACTCTCAATAATAGTATTGTATGATCCATGATTAATCGTCTAACAATAAAATTACTGAAAATATTAGATATTCCAATTGATCTACTTTCGAAGAACATGTGAAGAGTCTCTAACTCCCCGCGCTGCCAGCGTTGACGTTGAGTATATAGCTTATTCAAATTATCCAAGGGATAAACATAGAAAATTGCTTGGGGGCAAAGAATTACTTTACCATGTAATTGATATCTAATTTGGAAAGTCATATCAATGTCCTCACCCACGGTTTCAATGTTGTACAAATTGGTATGCAATAACTTATCACGTCTAAACGCTGAAAAAGCCCCTGACATCGTGAATAAATGATTATCTTGTGATTCTACTGCTCGACCTGCTAAAAAAGACTGACTATATTCTAGATATTCATTTTCTCTAACAAACTTTAAAAATCGATTCTTTGTTTTTTTGATCAAATCTTTTCTAGTAAGAATGGTTCCAGTCAACGCATCAATTGAAGGATCGTTTTCAAAGTCTGTAACCATATTTTTCAAAGCATCATGTTGCAAAATACCATCACTATCAATATGAATTACATATTTTCCAATTGATTTATAAATTGCTGCATTCAGAGCTTTAGCTTTTCCTTGATCAGTATTAATCCAGTTCATATAAAGATCAGGGAAAATATTTCTTGCATGTAAATATACTTGATAACTTTCATCCGTACTTTGATTATCTGCAATAATAATTTTAATCAAGTGTTCTGGATAGCTTGAATCTTTAATAGACTTAATACAATTAAATAAAGTATCAGCAGAATTATACACTGGAATAATCAGAGTAATATAAGGATACTCTTTTAAAGGTTTAATATTCTTCAAGTGTCGTTTAGCCATTAGTAGACTAAAAAATCCTACGACAGCTGGAATAAATTCGTAAATAATAGGCACTAAAAGCCAAGATATCCAGAAACCAAGTTGAATAATCAAGTTAGCAATATACATTATCTATTCCTCCAACCTCTGATAATCTGACTTTTAGTAAACACGTTGTAATACAAAATGATAGTCAGCATATAAAAGATAATACGACTAACAACTAAGTTAGTAACAGAAATACTATCCGTACTAATATATTTCACGCTTAAAACAACTAACATAATTCGCAGAATATTAGCTCCCGTTATCCATAAAAAACCTTCAATTGTGCGTAAGATTTTTTCTAACGGTGAAAAAATAGGATAAAAGATTAACAAGCATTCAAATACCAGGAATTCTAACATTCCTGAACATTCATAATCGATACTAATCTGAACCAGATTATGTTGACTGGATAAATACATTAAATTTTGATCCACAAGTGTTGTAAATAAATGTGTAGTATTGCCGATAACAGACATAACCCAGGAAATACATACAGACATCCAATAAGACAACTGTTGATGGAATAAAAAAGTCAATATTACGAACGTACTGATACTAGCCACCCAGAAGTAAAGACCAAATATTTTTGCTCTTTTTAAAACAGATAATACATAAATCCAAGCCATTATTAATAAGCAAATTAGTACAGGTATGATAGGAAAGGTGCTCAATCCTATATTAGTTATACTTGCTTTCCTAGATTGTGAAATAATTGGTTCTATTTGCATAATTGCAGATTGTGATAAATTAGAATCTAAGCTTTTAAGGGGAACACTTAACAAAAAAATATACACATATTTTTTATTTTTGGATTTAGTTTTGAAAAATTCACCTTTGTACAAAGTGGATTTTCTTTTGAACTCAGTTGATGTAATTTTTACATCTACCTGATGTTTAGTTTTTTTCTTAAAACTATATTTATCAAGCTGAGCGTTTACTATATATTTACGTGAGCCTGCAGTCAACTGAAATTTAAGATTTTCTTTTTTCTTCGTTCTAACAATGATGTTTAGATCTTTAGGTGTAGTTTTAAATACTAAATTTAAATTTTTATATTGTTTTGAAGGTATAGTTTCGCTTGTTTCGCTTATTGCTGAAACTGTTTGCGTTGATTTCAAGGAGAATAATGTTAAAAAACATAGAAAAAATGCTATAAATAATTGAATTGTTTTTTCATTAATATTTGTAAATGTAATTTCATGAACTATACTTATAAATATTTTTACCCAAAAGAAAAGCGAGACCGAAGTCTCGCCTTTTTTGTTAGCGTTAGTGCTACGACTTATTATCTAAAGTTTGCAACCTTAACGTAAGTCTTGTCAGTGTTGTCACCGATCTTGTAGTACTTTTGGCCGTTCTTGAATGTGTATGAAGCACCGTAAGTAGTTACAACTTCACCCTTCTTCAATACAACCTTGTTAGCACGTTTCTTTGATGATGCGTAAACGTAAGCGTTGTGCTTCAAAGTACGCTTAGTACCATCGATGTTTGCAGCGTTGATGTACTTGTCAACTGCCTTGCCGTTTTCAACTACTTGGTAGTAAGCCTTACCGTTGATAGTAGTAGTGTTTGGCAATACGCTTACTGAGTTGTAACGCTTAACGCTGTCAGTACCAACACGCTTAGCGTCCTTGTCGTAGTAGTATGCATTGTGCATAATTCTCTTGCTTACGCTGTCTACAGTTGAAGGAGTAACTTCCTTACCGTTAGTTACTGAAACAGTTACTGGTAATTGTGCAGTTTCATTGTTTTGAGTTGATTCTGCGTGGAAAGTTAAGCTCAATGAAGCTGGTGCAGTGAAGTAACCTTGTGCATCAACATCAATGTTTTGAGCTCTTAACATAGTAGCAACAGCTTGAGCGTTGTTGTCAGTCAAACGAACGTTAGCATTGCTGTTAGCGTTGTTCAATTGAGAAGCTTGGTACTTAGCGTTAAATGCGTTAACGATTTCTTGTACGTTAGCACGTGCGTTAGAACCAGCAACGATTGAAAGAGTACCGTTTTCTACAGTCTTACCAGTTTGGATGTCGTAGAATGAAACAGCTCTAACGTCGCTAGTTTCAACAACCTTAACGTTAAGAACTTGTGCTGAACCGAAGCTTACAACACCGTTCTTGTCAGTCTTAACTTGGATAGTCTTGCCTGCATCAACTGAAGTTTCTGAAGTAGCTGAAACCTTGTTAGCATCAGCTAAACCAGCAGCTGATACGTTCTTTGGAAATGCTAAAGTAATAGTCTTGTTAGCATTAGTTGAACCAAAGTTAAATGAAACACCATCTCTTAAAGTAACAGTTACAGCACTACCTGGTTCAAGACCGTTAATTTGTTCACCACTAAGTTCAGTATGGCCTGGAGTTGAAACAACAACACCTGCATTTGATGAACTAAAGTTTGCTGAATAGCTTGTACCGTTGTAAGAAGCGTTGATAGAACCAGAAATTCTACCGTTAGTGTAGCTTGAGCCATTCTTAGTAGTTACACCAGCAACTGATGAACTAATTTGTACATCTGAGTTGTTTGGTAATGGGGTAGCTGAACCGCCAACAGCAATAGCATTAACAGCGGCAGCGTTAACAGTAGATACAGCAGAAGCAGCAACTGGAGCAACAGCAAGTAAAGCAGCAGCAGCGCTAACGATTCTTAAATTTTTCTTCATGTGGTCTTTTCCTCCTTGAAATATAAAAAATGTAATAGGCCATAGGTTCAGCATGTGATAGGAGCCTATAATGTACAAAACCCTTCAAAGCAAGATCCATGAGTCTATAACTCTCATGAGGTAGTAGTCTTGCTGAAGAATCAGCATGCGTACAGGCAACACGCCTGAAGCGCGTCCTATTAATTGTCTTGGGTGGGAGGTGGGGGGTTATATTGTGCAAATTTTCAAAATTTAAAATAAACGTGGTTAGATGTAAAAATTGTAACTTATATTACTTTTTCTCTACAAATGGTATGAATGGCTTGTTTGACGAATGCTTGATGGATAAAATAAAGGTGTCGTTATAATTAGGAGGACATTATATGAAGAAGAGACTTTTGACCAGCATTGCTAGTGCAGCTATGCTGACAACAGTAGCTACCCCAGTAGTGAATAATGTAATGATGACTACCGCTCATAGCCAAAAGGTTTCTGCTGCCACCACTGATGAACAAGCTGCTTTTTTGAACAAGGCTGCCAAGCAAGCAGTTAAAGCCGCTAAGAAATACGGAACTTATCCATCAGTTATGATTGCACAAGCCATCTTAGAATCTGGCTGGGGACAATCAGCCCTTGCAACTGAAGCTAACAACCTTTTTGGTATGAAGGCTGATGATAGCTGGCCAGGTGAGACTTATTCTGCTAAGACTAGAGAAGAAGGCACCAACGGTAAGAGTTACTATATTGTAGCTAAATTTAGAAAATATAACTCATTTGAAGAATCATTTGAAGATAATGGCAAGAAACTTCGTGAAGGTGTGTCTTGGCAACCGCTTCGCTATAAGGGAACTTGGCTTGAAAATGCCAATACTTATGCTGATGCAACGAAGTCTTTAACTGGTACTTACGCCACTGATAGTAAGTATGACAGTTCACTTAACTCAAGAATTACCGATCATAATTTGAACCAATATGATCCAATTGTTTCGAAAACTGCTAAGGTTTACACCGTATCTAAGTCAGGCTCAGTTTATAATTGGCCAACTGACCACTCAGTAGCTAGCCCTGTTGGAACTGTTAAGAAGGGCGAGAGGGTTGTTGCAACTAAGACTATTACCTATAATGACGGTTCAACTCGTATGTACCTTGAAGGTAAAGGCTGGATTAACGGTACTTCACTTGGTAAGGGTAATTCTAAGAGTAGCGAACCAATCACTCAAGCACCTAAGGGCGCAACTAAGGTAGACAAGACCTTAATGCACAATGCCTACGTTTACGATAACAAGGGTACAAAGATTAAGGGTAAGATGTTCAAGCTTAACGAAGAAGAAGATGTTAAGATGATCAGTACCTATGGCACAAAGACTATTAAGGGTAAGACTTACTACCGTGTAGGCGAGAATGAATACATTGCAGCCGGCAACATTGACGGTACGCTTAAATTCTTAAAGCGTAATTCTTACGTCTATAACCAATACGGCAATCGCGATAACAGTTTGAAGCGCAAGAAGAACGAACAAGTTGCTACCTACGGTGCAGCAGTTACTATTAACGGTAAGAAGTATTACAGAATCGGTATTCGCCAATACATTAAAAAAGCTAACTTCATGTAGCTAGAACGGGGGCCGGATGTGAAGTTAAGGAAGAAGTTAATAACCTTAATTGCGGCAATAAGTTTAACAGGTGTTGCGACAAATACAGGCGTTAACATTGTTCAAGCCGACTCAATTAATGTACAAGCTAAAAAATATCAATATAGCGGTGTTACCTATTTATATAAGATGCTCAAGCTTGAAGGGATTAAGTATAATAAATTCCCAGGTGTTGAATATAAAACTGGTAAACCGGAAGGAATTGTAATTCACGAAACTGATGATCCTGGTGCAACAGCCCACGATGAAGCAATTTATTTTAATCGTGAATGGCCTAAAGTAAAGGCTTATGTTCATGCCTTTGTTGATGATGACCATGTCATCCAGATGAGATCACCTGAGATGGGTACTTGGGGCGCTGGACCTAATGCTAACGATCGTTTCATTCAGATTGAGCTTTGTGAAGAGAACACTCGTGATGCTTTTATTAAATCAATTAACAATGATGCGATTTATGTAGCTAAGTTGCTTCATCGCTATGATCTCAAGCCTGATAATGCTTGTGATGATGGTGAAGGAACGATTTGGTCACACCATGCCGTAAGTACTTATCTTGGAGGAACCGATCACGTTGATCCTGATGGTTACTTCGAAAAGTGGGGCTACAGTATGGATCAATTCTTTGACTTGATTCAGTATTACTATGATTTGCAAGCTAAGGATACTGATGCTAAGGAAAAGGATCCAGCTAAGAGTAAGAAAGATGTCGAAGCAATTCAAGGTGCAGTAACTTTAGGTCATGATGCTTATATTTATGATGCTAAAGGCAAGAACACCAAGAAACTTAAGAAGGCTGGTGGTCCTGTTGTTGTCATGGGTTACAAGGCTATGAATAATAAGAAGTACTACCAAATTGGTAAGAATCAATATGTAGTTGCCTCTAACATTGACGCTACAGATAGAGTAGTTAAGAAAAATACTTACTTACGAACTAATACTGGGCGAATCGAACCGGAAAACAAAGTCAAGAAGGGGAGCCGAGTATTAACTTATGGTAGTCGTGTCACAATTAAAGGCCAAAAGTACTATGCACTTAACGCCACACAATTTATTTTGGCAAGTGATATAGAATAATAGATAAACGTTACTTCAGAATTGAAGTAACGTTTTTTGTTTCGGAAGTAATTCATCTAAAGTAGGCATTATACCTATTTTTTTGTATAATTTTTATGTTGAATGAAAGAAAAGGGGAAAATAATGGCACAATTATCGCTATTTCTTGTCGTCTTATTGGCATTAGTAATACCAATATTCATGGCGCGTTTTCAGATTAGCACTGTTCCAACCGCAGTTGCCGAAATCATTGTCGGCATTATCATGGGCTCAAGTGGATTTAATTTAATTATTTCAACACATGATCTAACTTTTTTATCCAACCTTGGTGTAACTTTACTTATGTTTTTGTCAGGGATGGAAATTGACTTTGATATTTTACAACGAAAAGATAGTTCAAAAAGTAAATCTCATGCAGGTAAAACTGTAAATCCAATAAAGATTGCAGTTACTGCTTTCGGTGGAATTATGGTGATGGCTGTAGTTTTGGCCTTTGCTCTGAGAGCAATGGGATTATTCAGTGAAGTAATGCTTGCTGCAATTATTTTAATGACCGTTGCCTTAGGTGTAGTAATTGCCACTTTAAAGGAAAAGGATATTTTGAATCGTCCAATTGGTCAGACTGTTTTATTGACGGCTGTACTTGGGGAAGTTATTCCACTTCTTCTTTTAACGATTTATGCATCAATCAATGGTGGTAACGCTGAACAATTATGGTTGATTATCCTGCTGTTTTTGGCTGCGATTTTCTTATTACGCCGTTTCAAGCAGCCGTATGTCTGGTTTGCAAACGTAACTAAGGCGACGACACAGCTAGATATTCGTTTAGCATTTTTCTTAATTTTCGCATTAGTTACTGTTGCTCAAACTGTTGGTGCAGAAAACATTTTGGGTGCCTTCTTAGCCGGAATGGTTATGAAGCTACTAGAACCAAGTGAGGCAACTAAGGATAAGTTGACTTCAATCGGTTATGGATTTTTTATTCCAATCTTTTTCATTATGACTGGTGTGGGGCTTAACTTACGCTCACTCTTTGGAAAACCTTCATCATTAATGTTATTACCGGTATTGGTGATTTTCTTATTAATTGCCAAATTGCCAGTTGTATTGACCTATATGCGTTATTTCCAAAAGCGTAATGCATTTGCCGGTGGATTCTTAACAGCAACTACGATTACGATTGTTTTACCAACCTTGCAAGTTGCTAGAAAATTGCATGCGATTACTTCAACACAATCAGATGCATTTATTTTGGCAGCAGTAATCGTATGTATCTTGAGTCCGATTGTCTTTAATTCTAATTTTGTTTTATTACCAGAAGATAAGATTAAGAAGACTGTTTCGATTGTGGGTGCCAATGCAATGACTGTACCAGTTGCTCATGACTTGCATGATAATTGGTACTCGGTAAAGATGTTCACTGGCGATCAGGATCGCTATGAGACTTATGATAGTCGAGTAGAGAATTTGACATTTTTATCAGATCTTAACCAGAAGACGCTGGAAAAAGATGGCGTATTCGACTGTGACATCTTCGTAGCCTCGACTCATATCGATGAGGTTAATATTAAGTTAGCTAGAATGGCGCAAGAAGTTGGCGTAGAGCGGGTGATTGCGCGGTTAGGGCAAGTTAATAGTAACACGGTTGATGAATTTAGACAGAAGAATATTGAAATCTTCAACTTTACCAATGTCCGTGCTGCGTTGATGCGTGCACTTATTGAGACACCAACAGTTTACAAAATTATCACTGATACTAAGAATGTATTGTACTCAGTTAAAGTTGAGAATACTCATTATACTGGTAAACCTTTGGCAGATCTTGATTTCATTGATAAGATTACTGTCAGCCGAATTCGTCGTGGAGATGAGTGGTTAATTCCACATGGTTGGACTGTAATTGAGCCAGGAGATATTTTGGTCTTCTCAGGTGAATTTAAAGTAGCTGATCACGTACGTGATTTGCTTAGTCATGAATAAGTTAAAGACGGTTATTAACCGTCTTTTTTGATATAAAAAAGGCACGATGTCAATAATCACTGACATTGTGCCTTTTCAATTTAGATAAATTATTCTTCGGAATTCTTAGCTGTAGTTAAAATTTGCATGGATTCTAAAGTATTCACGAATGCTTCATCAGCCTTAACCTTATCGTGATTATCAATCATTTCAACAAAAGCGTTGAACTCACTGGCCATGCGATGTGAGTATTTATTCAAGTTATAACGCTTAGGTTTTTGATCACGCATTTCAATAGTGAAATTATTAAGCTCACCAGTTGAGCCATCGATATAAATACTACCTTTTTCACCTTCAATAAATGATCTAGGAGTTACATAACTATCTTTAGCGGCGATAAGCGCAGCTTGTTTATCAGGGTAAGACAAGTGCAAAATACCTGAAGTATCAACGCCTTTTTGCATATTAGCATAGTATTTAACTTTATCTGGCAAGCCGAATAATGCGCTAACTAAGTGAATATTATAAATATTCAAGTCCATTAATGTACCACCATCTTTGGCAGGATCAAATACTGGTGCGATTTTTCCTTTAAGGAAGTCATCATAGCGACTTGAATATTGAGTGTAGTTTAAGCTAACAATATGAATTGGAGCAATATTTTCAATTTCTCTTTGAATTCTCTTGAAGTTTTCTAAGTATATGTTGGTAATTGCTTCAACGATGATCAAATTCTTTTCATCAGCTAATTGCTTCAATTTTTTGGCTTCGTTAGTACTATCAACGAATGGCTTTTCACAGATTACATTTTTGCCATGTTCTAGTGCAGCTTTAGCCACCTGGTAATGAAGAAAATTAGGTACAGCTACATAAACAGTATCTACGTCAGGATCTGACATCAATTCGTCGTTGTCAGTGTAAGTCTTGTTAATCGAATATTTCTTAGCTAATTCCTGGGCAATATTTTCACTACGTTTAGTTGAGGAGATTGCCACTACATCCAAATTATTAATTTGATCAATTGCTGTTAAAAAATCGTGGACAATTTTACCACTACCGATAATTCCTAATTTCATAATATGCCTCGTTATTTCTTCTTATTATTTGTAGCAGGTAAAGGCTTAGCATTAGTTGCTGAAGTTGGTACCTTTAAGAAGTCGTGGCTACCAAAGTTGCCATAACTTTGACCAACTTTAACGGTCATTAACTTACCTAACTTCATATTAACAAAAATATTGAAGGTTGAAAGGCGATTATTTTTAACTACTGCCTTCACGGTCATATCTTTGTATTTACCGTATTTCTGAATTTGCTTAAAAGTCTTAGCTTGGTTTGCACTTTGAGCAACTGTATTGAAAATAGGGGATGCAGCTTTTTTCATTAAAGCTTTGTCGGTTATTTTAGCGTTTAAAGTGTAGGTTTGTTTATTACGCTTCATCTTGTATGCCTTAACTAATTTGTCACTTGGATTAAGAATGAAGTGATTATTCATAATTGCATCAGTTAATTCTGCATAAGAGTGACCGGTTAATTTTTCTAGATCAGCCTTATACCAAGTGTCGCGACCATTGATATATACATTATTTAAGTTGACCCATTCTTCACTAGAGGAGGTCTTACCCTTACTAGTAGTCTGGTTAGTAATGTGGTAAACAGTTGATTCACCGCCAAAAGTGGTATTGGCAATTGCTGATTGACTAGAAGTATCAGTGGCTAAGGTAACAGATTGAATTACTTGTCCACTCTTAAAACTTTTTCTTGCTTTTTGAACAACTTGATCTTTATTTAAAACAGGATCTGCCTTTTTTTGTTGGCTGCTGCATCCGCTCAGTAAAAATACTGCCGCAAATGAAATACCGATAATTGCTTTTTTAAGTTTCATATTTTTTCTCCTATACTCTTTAGCTTCTATTATAACGAAAAGCCCGAATCTGGTTCTAGATTCGGGTTTGTTTATTAATTATTTTTATTAATAGTTCCCAAATCAACAGCTGATTTCTTTACACTAGCAGGAACTGTTAAATTTTTAATTTGATCAATTTGGTCTACTTTCATAGTGAAAGTTTTTTGTTTGCCATCATCTTTATAGGTTGAAGCGATTTTTACATCATTAACGCTATAGTTTTTATCAACATCAATTTGGATATTATTGTTAATTGGCTTAACGTCATCTAGATCGATCCCAATTAGTGAGGTAACAGCAGAATCAGAAATAATTGCATTCCAAATTTGCTTACTATTGCCATTGTATTTTAGAGCATAACTATTACCGGTTTGCTGCACTTTGAATAATTTGCTAGTACCGATAAATGGAGTAAGGATAGTACCAAGGCTATCTGTTAAAGTTGAATATGAACTTGCTTTAGATAATTTAGTTTTGAACCAATGGTTAGAATTAGTTCCTTTCATTTGAATGTAATTATTTTTTCCTTCAATCCACATTTGATAATGGTTAGAATTAGTTGAAACATTGGCAAAAATAACTGTAGGATCTTTTACATATTGCGCTTCCGCTTTTTGCACTACTTCGTTTTTACTATTTTCACTCCATGTAGCATGCATTGACTGAAACTTGGTCTTTTGTGCATTGGTTAGGATTGTTTTAGCAGAAGGGAGGGTATTTTCCTTTTTACTATTAGAATTAGAAGAACAGCCGGTTAATGCGACAAGTAATAAACTAAACAAAACAACTACAAAATATTTCTTTTTGTTTTTCATGATTTTTACACTTCTCTTAGTATGCTTTTGTTATAAGTTAGCACAAAAAAGCAGAAAATAAAAAGTAGAAATAAAAAAAGATGTTTTTTTGCCCATATCTCTATGAAAAAAACTGTGAAATGTGTAAAATATGGATGAAACATTGAATTTAAAAGGAGATATTTCATGTCAAAATTAGTTTTAATCCGTCACGGTCAAAGTGAATGGAACCTTTCAAACCAATTTACTGGTTGGGTTGACGTTAACCTTTCAGAAAAAGGTGTTGAAGAAGCTAAGAAGGCTGGTCGTTTAATCAAGGAACACGGTCTTGAATTTGATCAAGCTTACACTTCATTATTAACTCGTGCTATCAAGACTTTGCACTACGCATTGGAAGAAAGTGACCAACTTTGGATTCCAGAAACTAAGACTTGGAGACTTAACGAACGTCACTACGGTGCTCTTCAAGGCTTGAACAAGAAGGCTACTGCTGAAAAGTACGGTGATGAACAAGTTCACATTTGGCGTCGTTCATACGATGTTTTGCCACCAGCTATTGACGATGACAACGAATTTAGTCAAGCACATGACCGTCGTTACGCAAACTTGGATCCACACATCGTTCCTAAGGCAGAAAACTTACACGTAACTTTGGATCGTGTAATGCCATTCTGGGAAGATAACATTGCTCCAGACTTACTTGACGGTAAGAACGTAATTATTGCTGCACACGGTAACTCACTTCGTGCTTTGACTAAGTACATTGAAAACATTTCTGACGATGACATCATGGACCTCGAAATGAAGACTGGTGAACCAGTTGTTTACACTTTCGACGAAAACTTGGATGTTGTTAACAAGGAAAAGTTGGACGACTAATTTAATATAGTAGTTATTCACACAAAAAGAACTTCGATTTATTCGAAGTTCTTTTATTTTTAGTCAAAAAAAGACACCCCGAAAGGGATGTCCTTTTTATCAACTTGCTCCAAAAACTATAATTTCATAATTTAATTTCATAATTTTCTGGAACAAGTATATTATATTATAAATAAAGAAAAACTGCCATTTTTTTTAAGAAAAGAGGCCTATTATGAAAATCTTAATAACTGGATTTGATCCTTTTGGTGGGGAAAAAATTAATCCTGCAATTGAAGCTGTAAAAAAGTTACCTGACGAAATAGATGGTCATCAAATTATTAAATTAGAGGTGCCGACTATTTTTTATGAAAGTGCCAGAGTAGTCAAAAATGCAATAGAAAAATATCAGCCAGATATGGTTATTAACGTGGGGCAAGCGGGAGGCCGTGCAGCAATTACTCCAGAACGAATCGCTATTAATTTTCAATCTGGTTCAACTCCTGATAATTCGGGTAAAGGACCAAAAGAAGGCAAAATTGAAGCAGATGGTGCTGATGGTTATTTCACTCAGTTGCCAATCAAAAAAATGGTGACAGCCACAAGAAAAGCGGGGGTTCCTAGTGAAATTTCCAATTCTGCAGGTAATTATGTGTGCAATCATCTTTTTTATGAATTACAATACATGCGAGTTCATGAATTTCCTAATTTGAAAACGGGATTTATTCATATTCCATTTTTGCCAAGCCAGGTTAAAAATGGACGGCATCCTTCGATGAGTTTATCCTATATGGTTAAAGGGTTAACCGCTTCCATTAAGGCGGCAGTAGACGCCTAAAAATTGACAGTTGCCCCTTGTAAGTGCTATTTTGGTCAGTGGAAATAAAGTTGGGAGATATATATGCAAACAATTGATAATTCTCTCTTTCAAGTCTCTGTAGATGAGAATGGGGCCAGGATGGCCCATCTAGTATCTGAAGCTGATAATTATGATTATCTTGGCGAAAAAGAGACTGAAGAGGGTATGGCAATTGCTTTTCCAGTGATTGATCAAGACAACAACTGGGCCAGCAAGCTGCCTTGGACTGTCGTTGATAAAGGCGATACTCGAGTGAGTTTAACTTTGATTGATACCCCTGAAAGCTATAAAAGTTTTCCATATCATTTTGAGGTCATGACTACTTATGCTTTGGAGGGTAACCAAGTTAAGGTATCCTTTTATTTAAAGAATTCTTCACATAAAGAACTGCCATTTTCATTAGGGTTTGTTTTGCCAACTCCTTGGCAAGGCGAAAGCAGTATTAATAAAATTAGTTTAAATGGCGAAGATCACGGTATTGATGTTGCTTCAACTGATTTTAAATTAAGTGAAGAAAATGGAAAGGTTACTGCTTTTACTGATGAGCTCAATTTAGAAGCGGGACAAAGTCGCAATTTTGAATTGACCTTGACTTTGAAGTAAAAATAAGTAACGATTTTAATAAGATGTAAAAAGCAAGTCAGCGATGATTTGCTTTTTTGTTATAATACACTCAATGTGAATTAATGCATAGGTATGGTTTATGAAGGATAACAGAGAAAGAGAAAATCACCCGAGCGGTACTCGAGTGCAAAGTCATAAATATAAAAATCGACATATTTGGGCGTGGGCTACAGGGATAATTTTATTAGTTGCAGTCATTGCGGCAGTAACATACTTTGCATCTGTTTATTTTAAGGCGAAGAATGCAGTTGATAAAACCTATGATCCAGCTACAGCAGTGAAAACTACAGGTGAATTTAATGGCAAAAAGCGTTTTGCGGTTCTATTAATGGGAACAGACACAGGGGCTTTAAATAGAACTGAGAAACGCGGTAGAACTGATACCATGATTTTAGCTGTAGTTAACCCTGCTAAAAAGCGTTATACGTTGGTATCTATTCCGCGTGATACAATGGCGCAGATGGTTGGCTCCAGTAGTTTTACTACTGAAAAGATCAATGCTGCTTATGAAATTGGCGGAGCTCGAATGTCAATGGACAGCGTTTCTGCTTTGATTAATGTGCCGATTAAGTATTATGCCGTTGTCAACATGGGTGGAATTATGAAGATGATTCGCTATGTTGGCGGGATCAATATTCGACCAACGCTTAGCTTTGAGTATGGCGGCTATGTCTTTAAAAAGGGTAAGTTAACCCATATGGGTGGTGCCGGTGCACTGGCTTACTCAAGAATGCGTTATGATGATCCGCGCGGTGACTATGGTAGACAAGAGCGGCAAAGACAAGTTATTACAACGCTAATTAAAAAAGCTGTTTCAGTAAGTTCTTTAACTAATTTAGATTCAATTCTGACTTCAGTATCAAGTAACGTTAGAACTAATTTGCCATTTAGTGCTTTGCAACAAATTGCGCTTAATTACCGTGGTTGTGCTAATAGTTCATCAAGCGATTATCTTCATGGCTATAATGCGATGATCGATGATGCCGCTTATCAAGTTCAACCAACAGAAGAATTGCAGCGGATTTCTGATTTAGTACGTACTGAGTTAGGCTTAGAGAAAGAAACCATTAATAACAATGAAACTTATCAAAATAAGCGAAATGAAGAAAATGGTTTTAGTTTTAAGAGTACTAAGAATCAAACCTACCATATTTATGATTACACCGAAGAAGGTGATAATTAATGGCGCGAATTTATGCTACGCTAATTGGATATGTTTTTGGTAATTTTTTAACTGCGATGATTGTTGGTAAGTTATTTTTAAAAATAAATCCTACTGAATATGGTTCACATAATCCAGGAACAGCCAATATGGGTGCTGTTTTTGGTAAAAAATGGGGTATTTTAACCTGTTTAGGCGATTTGCTTAAAAGTTTGATTGCTCTATTTATTGTCTATTTTGTCTTTCCAGGGCATATTAATATTGCATATGCCGGGCTAGGATTAATTTTGGGACACTGTTTTCCAATCTGGAATCACTTTAAAGGTGGTAAAGGCGTCGCAGTTTCTGCACAGGTGGCAGTTTTTTATGATTGGAGAGCTGGTTTAGCTACTTTGCTAATTGCTTTAATATTAACTGCAATTATGCAAAATTTGACGATTCCTCCCTTAGTGTTTATGCTTTTATTCAGTGTTTATGAATTTTGGCAAAACCAAGAAGCAGGAATTGTTTTTATGGTGATTACTTTGATTATGGTCTATAAATTCTGGCAAGATATCATTGATTTCTTTACCGGACACGGAAAGAGAGTCGATATTTTGTATTCAATTAAGAAGAAGTTAGGGATTAAATCTGAGTAATTGCAAAAAATGAAATTTTTAGTAAGGACATAGACTAGGAAAATGAGTGAGATTAAGAAGAAAAAATCACTAAATGTTGCTCAAATTATTTGTTTAGTTTTAGCAGCATTCTTCATGCTAGTGCAAATGTTCTCATGGGGTAAAACTTTTGGTAGATTACCATTAAGTACTCTGATGAGATACATTCCAGGATTGTTGGGTCGAAGCACGATGGTGCTTGTTCCAATGGTTTTTGGTGCCGTATACAGCAAGAAGAAGGTTCATCCAACTGAAGCCTTCCGCTTCTGGATTATGGCGGTAGTTACGCTAGTGCTTTTATACTTGGCTTACTTCTTTAAGGTGCCAGGTGGCTTTAATATGTGGAAGCTCTGGGGAGTATTTTTCCCAGTATTAACTAGTACATCAGTATTACTAGCTGGTTTAATTTTCAGTATGCTGGCTCAGCCATACTTGTATGAGTTACAATACCGCATAACGACCAAGCAGAACTTGTTATTGCTTAGTGCATTAACTTTAATTGGATTTGCTACAAACGCTGGTACGATGATCTTCAACTACTCCATTTATGGGGTATACCTTATTTTGTATTTTGCATGGGGTATGTTTTTAGCCAATGTTAAAATTCCTAAAAAGGTCTTTAGTTGGTCAATTGCAGCTGGGATTGTATCATTCTTTGTAATGTTTATCGGGGTTCCTGGTTTTAACGGGGTATATTGGTACCAACGTTTATCAGGTAGAAGTGGCGTTTATTCTTGGAATCCAAGATTTTTAAGCAACGTTACATCACCATTTTTATTCTTAATGGTTCTCGCTGCATTTTTAATTTTTAGAAAAGTCATTGTTAGCTTTAGTGCTAAAGAAATGCGCTTCTTCATCCCAGTAGTTATATTTATGGAGGCACCGGTTATTGGCGGTTTTGTAAAGTCATTCCGCTTTACCAATAGTGCTGGTTTGAATAAGTTTTTGATGATCATCATTATGATGGTTGTTGCCTTTATCTTGAATTATTTATATGAACGGTATTTGTTTAAGATAAAGCCAATTAAAAGGACAATTGCTTTCTTTGATAAGCATAATAACCTTGCAGAGATTGTGGAAGATAGCTGGGCTAAGTTCACTGCCTGGGTTGTTGAAAACAGAGTAAGACTTCTTACTTGGGGCTGGTTCTACATTTTGAGTTTTGCCTCATTCTTGATTGAATCAGACAATTTACGTATTCAAATTACTACAGCAACTGATATTAATGCAGTTATCTTCTTGCTTGGGACTAGATTCTTTGCCATTATTTTGACAGCGATCTTCCTTGATGCAATGTTTGCAATTTTCTATTTCATTACAACACGCTACTGGACTTCAACAATTCTGGTCAGTGTAATTGCAATTGGTTGGGCTATTGCCAACAAGATCAAACTTGATCTTCGTGGTGAACCAATTTACCCAACTGAAATTGATGAAATTGTTAACTGGAAGACTTTGCTTCCAATGGTTGGACAACAAAAGATCATTATGATTGCCATTGCATTAGTAATTGTTATTGCTTTGACAGTCTTTCTTGAAATTAAGTTTCCAATTAAGAAGAAAGGTTCATGGAAGCGTCGTGGAATTTGGGCATTACTCAGTTTGCTCTTATTCATGACTCCGATTCGCTTTAACCATGATGGTGGTATGATTTACCACATTAACCGTGGTTTTGATAATAAGCAATCATTTAGAAACCCTGAACGTGATATTCAGATCAATGGTCCGCTTTTGAATTTCTTGAACTACTTTGATTTACAGATTATGAATAAGCCATCTAACTATTCAGAATCTACAATCAAGCATCTAGATCAAAAGTATAGTAAGCTTGCTGATCAAATTAACAAGACTAGAAAGAATACTTTAAAGGATCAAACCATTGTTTATAACTTGAGTGAAAGTTTTGTTGATCCATATACTTTCCCAACAGTTAAGATTGATCCAAAGGCACCAAACCCAGTTAAGTTTATCCAATCAATGCAAAAACGTGCCACATACGGCAGCATGCTTAGTGCTGGTTATGGTGGTGGTACTGCCAACATGGAATGGGAAACTTTAACCGGATTTAATATGGGTATGTTCAAGTCTACTTTGACACCATATGTTCAAATCGTGCCAAATTACGACTTCTACCCAACTATTGGTATGGACTTCAGCTACAAATCAGCTGTTCACCCATTCATCGGTACTTACTACTCAAGAGTAGAAGACTACAAGAGATTTAAGTTTAATAAATTTGTTTACCTTGGTTCTAAATACAAGATCATTGATCAAAAGAAGTTAGGTAAGAGTACTTATAACTCTGATTTCACTACTTATGCTAATGGTTTGAAGCAAATTAATAGCATGAAGGGTGGTCAATTCATTAACTTGATCTCAATTCAAAACCACATGCCATATAACAACTGGTATCCAAATAATGAATACATGGGTAAGATCTCTGGTGAACTCTTTAACACTGCTGCTGTTCGTGAACAAATGGCAACTTACGTAAAGGGTACCCAATATACTGACAAGGCTGTTAAGAAGTTTATCGGTCAAATCGATAAGATTAAGAAACCTATTACAGTAGTATTTTATGGTGATCACTATCCAAGTATTTTGTCACAAAACTATACTGCTAAGTATCCTGTTCAAATGCACTCAACTCGTTACTTCATTTACTCAAACAAGTATGCAAGAGAACATGGTGCTAAGAGTAAGTTGACTGACAACACTAACTACGTCAACACAAGTGACTTCACTGCTATGATGCTTGAACAAACTAATAGTAAGGTAACTCCTTACCAAGCACTTTTGACTGAAGTACACAAGAAGCTTCCTGCAATTACTATTAACTTTAATGGTGATAAAGGCTTCCAATTAGTTGACCAAAAGGGTCACTTTGTAGATCCTAAGAAGTTGACTTCAGAACAACAAGCACTTTTGAACGATTACGAAATGGTTCAATACGATATGACCGCTGGTCAAGCTTATGGTTTGAAGGCTAAAGGCTTCTATAAGTTAAACAACTAAAATTAAAAGGGATTAAAGCAATTTTGCTTTAGTCCCTTTTTGTTTGAGTAAATGATAAAATAAGCATAAGTAAAAAATGATTTTAATGTAGGTGAACAAAATGAAAAAAATAATGACAATGGCACTTGCTGGTGCTGCAATGTTGGGCATTTCTGCCACAACTGTGCAAGCTGGGACGTACAATCCAAAAAATACAACTAGTTTTAATATCAATAAAAGCAACTATGTAGCTAAAGGCAGAATTTATAAATTACGTTTGCCTGCAGCTGGTAGAGTGGTTACTAATAGTGATATTACATTAAAAAATAGTATGGAATGGACATGTATTCCTTATGGTAAAGATAAAAATACATATTACTTGCGTAAGGGTACATACTATTTGACTAGTTCAAAGAATACTAATGTGAAAACTGCTTATACTCGTTTGACTAAGATACGTAAGAACTTAGAAACTTATGTTGAAACTAAGAAGAATAACGACAACAGTAGTCTTAGAGCAAGAGAGATTAAAGTGGGTCAAAAGATTAAAGCGATGGGTGCAATGTATGATTACGACGGCATTGACTACTATCGCTTTACTATTGACTCACCACAAATGGTGACAATGAAGATGACTAATGCCCCGATTTATCAACTAGGAAATGGTAATATTTTCAGTAAGATGGGCATAACCATGTTTAGTGATAATAATCCTGTTGGTGATAATACTATACTTTATCCAGAGACTTTCAGTAGTAAAGGCAATAAATCTGCTAGTCAAAGCTGGTATTTAGCTAAAGGTACTTATTACTTTAGTGTAAGCACACGTGGGCTTTATAACTTCCAATTAACTGCAGTTCCTGATACTCGCATGGTGCCAGCAGATACTGAAATTGAATCTTTGAAAGATACTAAAGATGGAGTAGTTGCTAGCTTGAGGGATGCACTTCACGCTAAAACTTACGAACTTGCATGGCGCGAAAAAGGATCAAAATTTGCACCATTCAGCTCAAGTAGTAATACTACAAAAGTAAGTACGGCTTCTGCTACGCGTTATCTGAAAGTGAATGGTCATGAAATTCCAGTCCAAATTGGTAGAAAATTGGTTAATGGTCAAACTTATGAATTTGTTGCACGTGGTGTAAGTAATCCAAACTACATCAGATATGGTAATCCAGAAACAGATAATTACTTTGGTGCATGGACTAAGATTGTAGAACACACTTATTATGCTCCTGCTAATGGAGTTCCAGGCGCAGTTGAATTAAATGCTCAAGCTGATAATACTTATCACAATATTCACGTTTCTTGGACTAAGATTGATACTGCTCAAAGTTATCGTGTAGCATATCGTCAAAAAGGAACGAACAAGTGGTATTATGAAGTTACTGATCAAGATTCTAACGCAGTTACTGGCATTACTAGAAATAAAACTTATGAATTAAAGTTGCAAGCCTTAAACGGTAAAGAAGAAGGTCCATGGTCAACTGTAAAGGAAGTTTTCTTGAAATAGCAGTTGACTAAATACGTTTTTCTAGTTAAGATCATTATTAACACAAGTAGTAAATCGATTCAGTGTTCAGAGAACTAGCGGTTAGGTGTGAGCTAGGCAGGTCGATTTTGACGAAATACTGATAGGGTAGTTTCTTTATCAACTATTTTGAGATGCCAAATAGGCATGAACGTGGGTGGTACCACGGCTAAAGAAGATAATTAGTCGTCCCTTGAGATTTTTTCTCAAGGGACGTTTTTTATTGGGGGAAAATATGGCAAAATTTGATATTTTAGAAGACTTAAAATGGCGCGGCGCTATTAATCAAGAAACTGATGAAGAAGGTTTGAGAAAGTACTTAGCTGAACATGATGATTTAGCTCTTTACTGTGGTACTGACCCAACTGGTGATTCACTTCATATCGGTCACCTTATTCCATTCATGATTTTGAAGAGATTCCAAATGGCTGGTTACCATCCAGTAATCTTGATCGGTGGTGGTACTGGTGCTATTGGTGACCCATCAGGTCGTACAACTGAACGTGTTCTTCAAACTGCTGAACAAGTTAAGCATAACGAAGAAAGTTTAACTAACCAAATGAAGAAGTTATTTGGTACTGAAAACTTCGAAATTAGAAACAACGCAGAGTGGCTTGGTAAGATCAATTTGATCGACTTCTTACGTGATTACGGTAAGTACTTCCAAGTTAACAACATGATTAATAAGGATGTTGTTGCTAGTCGTCTTGAAAATGGTATTTCATTTACAGAATTTACTTACCAAATTTTACAAGCTATCGACTTCTACCATTTGAACAAGGATGATGGTGTTCAATTACAAATCGGTGGTGGTGACCAATGGGGTAACATTACTGCGGGTATCGACTTGATCCACAAGCTTGAAGGTTCAGATCGTCCTGCATTTGGATTAACTATCCCATTGATGCTTAAGGCAGATGGTACTAAGTTTGGTAAATCAGCTGGTGGTGCCGTATGGCTTGATCCAGAAAAGACTAGTCCTTACGAATTCTACCAATTCTGGATTAATCAAGATGACCGTGATGTTGTTAAGTATCTTAAGTACTTCACTTTCCTTAGTCACGAAGAAATTGAAGATTTGGCTGAAAAGACTGAAAAGGAACCTTGGAAGCGTGCAGCACAAAAGAAGCTTGCTGAAGAAGTTACTAAGTTTGTTCACGGCGAAGAAGGCTTGAAGGAAGCTCAAATGATTACTGATGCTTTATTCTCAGGTGATATTAAGAATTTGTCAGTAACACAGATCGAACAAGGTTTGAAGAATGCTCCAAGTGCTGAAGCAGGTAGTGAAAAGAAAAATATCGTTGATTTCTTGGTTGATACTAAGATCGAACCATCTAAGCGTCAAGCTCGTGAAGATGTAAAGAATGGTGCCATTTACGTTAATGGGGATCGTGAACAAAGCGTAGACTTTGAAGTTGATCCATCAAGTGCATTTGACGGTAAGTATGTAATTATCCGTAAGGGTAAGAGAAAGTACACACTTGTTACAATTAAATAATTGACTTAATGATTAAGAGACTGAAGTAATTCAGTCTCTTTTTATATTAAGTTAAACATGCTATAGTTGAATTGAGAAGGGAATGAGCATAGGAAGAGGTTAGTAAAATGCAGAATTCTAAAACCCCATTAAAGGTCATTTCGCTTTTAATAATTAGCTTAAGTGCAGTGTGTATTAATGTAGGCATAGTCCATGCTACCTCAGGTCGTGCACCTAATTTAGGTATGTCTCAAACTGCTCCAACTAATCCCGTCATTAAAAAAGGCGACAAAATTTTTGTAGTCATAAAAGATACTCAAAAGCAAACGGTACCTGTTTATAATCAATATGCTAAAAAAACAAAGCATAAGGTTAAAATGGGCTCAACGTTTATCGTTAAAGCTGTTAAAAAAATTAATAAGAAGAAAATAATCCTTATTAGTAAAAATAGATGGCTTAACGCAAAGGATATTGTTAAAAACTAATAGTAAGGCAAAGATTTTCGTAATGAATGTCTTCGCCTTTTTTGATACAATATATTCGCCGCTTTAGCTCAATAGGTAGAGCACCGCCGTGGTAAGGAGGAGGTTCCCAGTTCAAACCTGGGAAGCGGCTTTTTTTCATGCTTAAAATAGGCTAAAATGATGACAATTAGTACAGAATGATTTTTGACGAGAAAGGAAAATCAATGAAACACAAGCTGACAATGGCAGAAATTGCCAAATTTCAACAAGAATATGAGAAGCAACCTAGAAATCGTGTTGCTGAACTTGCAGTAGTGAATAATGGTGTACAAAAGGCCAGCTTTAATAATGAGGGGGTTAGAAAGCTAAATCGTACATTTTCTATTGAAATTCCCACAGATAATGTAACTGATCAAAAACAATCGGGTCGCTGCTGGTTATTTGCAGCATTGAATACGCTTCGCCATGGCTTTGCTAAAAAGCAAAATGCTAAGAATTTTACTTTTTCACAAAATTATCTATTCTTCTGGGATAGAGTAGAAAGAGCCAATATCTTCTTTGATAATATTTTAAATACTGCGGATAAGCCACTGGATGACAGAACGGTTCATACCTATATGCAAGGTCCTGATACTGATGGTGGTCAATGGGCTATGGCTGTTTCTTTAATTAGAAAGTATGGTTTAGTTCCAACATATGCACAAGATGAAAGCTTTACTGCTAACAATACAGCTGCGTTTAATAGCGCCTTAAATATGAAACTGCGTGAAGATGGTTTAGTATTGCGTAAACTTTATCAAGAAAAGAAAATGGATGAAATCGAAACTAAACGTCAAGAATTTTTGAGTGAAGTTTATAGAATGGCTGTTATTGCATTTGGTGAACCAGTTCAAAAATTTGATCTTGAATTTAAAGATGATAATGGCAATTATCATTTTGATGGGAATTTAACTCCATTAGACTTCTTCCACAATTATTTCACTGATGATCTAGATGATTACATTGTTTTGTTTAATGCACCTGATCATGAATTTGATAAGCTTTATGCTCTTCCATTTGAAGATAATGTTGAAGGCGGCACACCAGTACAATTTTTGAATACAGAAATTGATAATTTAAAAGAAGCGGCTATTAAGCAGCTTGAAGCTGGTGAAACTATTTGGTTTGGTTGTGATGTTGGTAAAGAGAGTGATCGTCAAAAAGGTATCTTGTCTAAGGGTCTTTACCAAACAGATTTAATTTTTGATATTGAAACTAAGTTAAATAAAAAAGAAAGATTACAAACTGGTGCTTCAGGCTCAACGCATGCCATGACTTTAGTGGGAGTTGACGTTGTAGACGGACAGCCTCAACAATGGAAGGTTGAAAATTCATGGGGCAGTAAGGTCGGTGAAAAGGGCTACTTTGTCATGAATGATGAGTGGTTTAATGAATACTTATTCAAGGTGGTTGTAAAAAAGCAATATGTACCAGAAAAATTAATTAAGATCTGGGAAGGCGAAGCAACACCAGTAGAAGCATGGGACTCAATGGCATAATGAATATTGATGCAGTTGTTGAATTTACCAAAAAACATTTAAAAGATGAAAAAACTGGTCATGACTTTTATCATGGTCAGCGTGTCGCAAATCTGGCTAGCAAGATGTATCTCGAAGATCATCCAGATGCACATGCAGATAGTCGGATGGTTGCAATTATTAAAAGTGGTGGATATTTACACGACACAATTGATGAAAAAGTCTGTGACAATCCAGATAAAGTAATTGCTGAAATAAAGGAATTACTTCCTGAAGTTGGATTTACTGATTTAGAAGTTTGGGATATTTTGTTTACTATTCAGCACATGTCTTTTTCGGCTAATATTGAGCATCATTATCATTTGCCTCTTTCAGGACAATATGTGCAAGATGCCGATCGGTTAGAAAGCTTAGGTGCTATGGGAATTGCCCGTGCGTTTACTTATGGCGGCAAGCATGGCAATAAGATTTATGATCCAGAAATTAAACCGGAGAAGTTGGTTAGTCATGATCAATATCGTAATCATGTTGAGACAACGATTAATCACTTTTATGAGAAGCTTTTTCATTTAGCTGATACAATGAATACGCCTGCAATGAAAAAAGAAGCTAATCGTCGAACAGAATATATGCATAATTTCGTTCAAGAGTTCATGAATGAATGGAATGTATGAAAAAAGTTTAATAAGTATAAGCCTTGATATAACTGTATCAAGGCTTATTTTTTACTAATATATTTACCCAAATATTAGAAAAACTTGCAAATTAAAAAATCGTAATATATACTTATAAACAACTTAAGAAATTTTATTAATTTTCTCATAAATGAGAGGGGCAATAATATGAAGCTTAAAAAAGTATTTGCTGCAGGAGCAACAATTCTTGTTGCTGGTTCAGCCTTAGCAGCATGTAGTAGTAATAATTCATCAAGTTCATCAGGTTCAGCTAAGAAGTCAATTAGCTGGATGGACGCTGCTGAAATTCCAACAATGGATATTTCTAAGGCTACTGATGCTACTAGTTTTAATCAATTAAACAACGTAGAAGAAGGACTTTACCGTTTGGGTAAGAACTCTAAAGTTGAAAATGCCTTAGCTACAAATACCAAGGTATCTAAAGATGGTAAGACTTGGACTTTTACCTTACGTGATTCTAAGTGGTCAAATGGTGATAAATTAACCGCTAAAGACTTTGTCTATTCTTGGCGTAGAACCGTTGATCCAAAGACAGCTTCACAATATGCCTACTTATTTGAAGGAATTCATAATGCAACTCAAATTTCAGCTGGTAAAGCCCCAGTTAACAGCTTAGGTATTAAAGCCGAAGGCGACAACAAATTGGTTGTTACTTTAGACAAGCGTATTCCATATTTCAAGCTTTTGATGGGATTCCCACTATTCTTCCCACAAAATCAAAAGGTAGTTGAAGCAAATGGTTCCAAGTATGGTACTTCATCTAAGACTACTGCCTTCAATGGCCCATTCGTTCAAAAAGGTTGGACAGGTTCTAATCTTTCATGGAAACTTCAAAAGAACAAGAACTATTGGGATAAGAAGAACGTTAAGCTTGATACTATTAACTACAGTGTTCAAAAGACACCTTCAACTGCATACAACTTGTACCAATCAAACAAGCTTGATGCAACTATCTTAGATGCACAACAAACTAAGAACTTAAAACACAATGCTGGTTACACATTACGTGATTCTGCTGCAACCTTCTACATGCAATTTAACCAAAAGCAAAAGATTTTCAAGAATGAAAACTTGCGTAAAGCTATCTCAATGTCAATTAACAGAAAAGCTTTGGCAAATGCTTTAGGTGGTTCAAACACTCCAGCTACTAGTTTGACTGCAAAGGGTGTAGTAAATCACGATGGTAAAGACTGGTCTAGCGTTGTTGGTGATAAGAAGGATACTTCATACAACCCAACTGAAGCTAAGAAGCTTTATAAGCAAGCTTTGAAAGAATTGGGTGTAAAGAGCGTATCATTCTCAATTCTCTCAGATGATACTGATTCAGGTCAAAAGACAACTGAAACTCTTCAAAGTCAATTAGAAGAAAACTTGAAGGGAATTAAGGTATCAGTATCAAACGTACCATTCAAGACTCGTTTGAGTCGTTCAACTAGTGGTAACTTTGATACAGTTGTTTCAGCTTGGTCAGCAGACTTTGCAGATCCAATTTCATTTGTTGACTTGTTCACTAGCAAGAATGCAAACAACAATGGTAAGTGGAGTAACTCACAATACGATAAGTTAATCGCAGATTCTAAGACTACTCCAGATACTACTAAGCGTTGGGATGACCTTGAAAAGGCAGAAAAGATCTTGCTTAACGAACAAGGTATTTCACCACTTTACTACAGAACTGAAGCTTGGCTTGTACGTCCAGACATCAAGGGTATTGTTTACAACGGTGCTGGCGTAAACTACAACTTCAAGAATGCCTACGTATCAGGTAACTAAAATTTAAATTGTCCTTTGAAAAGAAGAGTAGCTACTAAAAAATTAGCTGCTCTTTTTTGCACTTTAGGGGGTAAGAAAAATGAATAAATTTCGAAAAATGATGGCTGCAGGCGTTGTAACTTTGGCTGCTGGTACATTAGCAGCTTGTAGTAATAGCAGCAATTCATCAAGCGGTAATAAAAAAACTTTGAATTGGATGGATAAAACTGAAATTGAAGGCATGGACTTATCCAAAGTTACGGATGCGACTAGTTTTACTCAACTTAATAACACAATGGAAGGACTTTATCGTTTAGGTAAAAATTCCAAAATTGAACCGGGCTTGGCTACTAAAACAAGTACTAGTAAAGATGGTAAAACTTGGACATTTACTTTACGTAAAAATGATAAATGGTCAAATGGTGACCCTGTAACGGCTAAAGACTTCGTATATTCTTGGCGTCGTACTGTAGATCCAAGTACTGGTTCTCAATATTCATATCTATTTTCTGGTGTGAAAAATGCTGATGATATTGTTGCTGGTAAGAAGAAACCAACTGCTTTAGGTATTAAAGCGGTTGGTGATGATAAGTTGGTAGTTACCTTAGATAAACGTATTCCATATTTCAAGTTGTTAATGGGTTTCCCATTGTTTTTCCCACAAAACCAAAAAACTGTTGAAAAATATGGTAAAAGTTATGGAACTTCATCCAAGACTACAGTTTATAATGGCCCATTTGTTCAAAAAGGCTGGACAGGTTCAAATCTTTCTTGGAAGCTAGAAAAGAACAAAAACTATTGGGATAAGAAAAATGTTAAATTAGACACTATTAACTACAGTGTTCAAAAAACTCCTTCAACAGATTACAATTTATATCAATCTGGAAAACTTGATGCAGCTTTGCTTGGACCACAGGCTTCAAAAGAATTGAAGAATCAAAAAGGTTACACTTTGAGAAAAACTGCTTCAACAATTTACTTAGAAATGAATCAAAAGAAGAAGCCATTTAGTAATGAAAACTTCAGAAAAGCTGTTTCTTTATCAGTTAATAGAAAAGAGTTAGCTAACTCGGTTGGTGGTGCTGCAGAACCTGCAGATACTCTTTCTCCAGAAAACATGACTGAAGTGAATGGTAAAGACTATACGGACCTAGTACGAGGTGATGCTACTAAGAAATTCAATACTTACAATCGAAAAGAAGCACAAGCATACTGGAAGAAAGCACAAAAAGAATTAGGCAAATCTAGTGTAAGCTTAACTATTTTGACTTATGACGACGATGCATCTAAGAAGGGTGGCGAATACTTACAAAGTGCTATTGAATCAGCACTTAAAGGCGTAAATGCTAGAGTACAAAGTATTCCTAAGAAGACTGCCTTAGATCATGCAGGAAATGGTGATTATGATGTCTTCTTGATGGGCTGGACTGCTGACTTCTCAGATCCAATTTCCTTCTTAGATTTGAACACGACTAACAATTCCCAAAACTGGGAAAAATACTCAGATTCTACTTATGATAAACTTATTGCAGAATCTAAAGTAACTCCTAGCGAAACTACACGTTGGAATTCATTGGTTAAAGCTGAACAAAGAATTATTGATACACAAGGTGTAACTCCTTTGTATCACCCAGAAGAAGCCTGGATGGTTCGCCCAACTGTTAAAGGTGTAATCTATAATGGTGCGGGTGCTCCTTACAACTTTAAGAATGCTTACGTAGAAAATTAATTTTGATAATCATAACAATAAAGTCTCTCTCTTAAGTTAAAAGCAAACTGATAATTTCAGTTTGCTTTTATTTTTTGCTTGAAAAATGATAGATCAGCTAGTAAAGTAAAGCTAATAATTTTTTTGAATGAGAAAAGGAGAGCATCTATGTCAAATTGGGATACAAAATTCGCTAAAAAAGGTTTAACTTTCGATGATGTTTTATTAATTCCGGCAGAAAGTCATGTTTTACCAAACGAAGTTAATTTAAGTACTAAACTTGCTGATAACATTAAATTAAATATTCCATTGATCAGTGCAGGTATGGATACCGTTACTGAAGGAGCAATGGCAATTGCAATGGCTCTCCAAGGTGGGCTCGGTGTTGTACATAAGAATATGTCTATTCAGGCACAAGCTGGCGAAGTAGCTAACGTTAAGAGTGTAATTGTACCAAGCGGCGCATCTAAAGCAGCAGTAGACGATCAACATAGATTGCTTTGTGCTGCAGCAGTTGGTGTAACTAGCGATACATTTGAAAGAGCAGAAGCACTTCTTGAAGCAGGTGCAGATGCAATTATAATTGATACTGCTCATGGTCATTCCGCAGGAGTATTACGTAAAATTAAAGAAATTCGTGAACATTTTCCAAAGCAAACTTTAATTGCAGGAAATGTGGCAACTGGGGATGCAACTCGTGCATTATTTGATGCTGGTGTTGATGTAGTTAAAGTCGGTATCGGACCTGGTTCAATTTGTACTACCAGAATTGTGGCTGGTGTTGGTGTTCCTCAAATTACTGCAATTTATGACGCTGCAACGGCAGCACGCGAATACAACAAGCCAATTATTGCCGATGGTGGTATTAAATATTCTGGTGATGTAGTTAAAGCATTAGCAGCTGGTGGTAACGCTGTAATGCTTGGTAGTATGCTTAGTGGAACTACTGAAGCACCTGGTGACATTTTTGAAGACAATGGTAAGAAGTTCAAGCGTTACCGTGGTATGGGGTCTGTTGGTGCGATGGCTCAAGCACATGGTTCAAGTGATCGTTATTTCCAAGGTGGAGTTAATGAAGCAAATAAGCTTGTTCCAGAAGGTGTTGAAGCTCGTGTTGAATACAAAGGCGATGTTTCTGATGTAGTTTTCCAAATTGATGGTGGACTTCGTTCAGGTATGGGATATTGTGGTGCAGCTAATATTCCAGAGTTGATTGAAAAGGCCCAATTTGTTCAAATTACTAATGCTGGTCTTCGTGAATCTCATCCGCATGATGTTCAAATGACTAAAGAAGCACCTAATTATAAATAAAGTAATTACTAAGTATACAAATAATAGATAAAAATAAGAGGAAACCACCGTTTTCTCTTATTTTTTTAATTTTATTAATCTTTTTTATAGATATTTTAAGATGTTTTGGTATAATTAAAACAACATTAAAATAATAACACGAAAATGAGGGAGCAAATAATATGGCTAGATACCTATTGAAACGTATTTTTTATATGGTCCTCACTTTGTTTATCGTAGCCACGGTAACCTTCTTCTTAATGAAGTTAATGCCTGGTTCACCTTATGCTAACGAGGCAAAGATGACATTGACTCAACGTCAAATTATGGACCAACAATATGGTTTGAATAAGCCTGTATGGCAACAATATTTAATTTATATTGGTGGAATGCTACATGGCGATTTTGGAACTTCTTTCCAATACAGTAATCAACCTGTCTCTGCATTGATCGGCGCTCGTTTAGGCGCATCAATGCAATTAGGACTTCAGGCTTTAGTTCTTGGCGTTATTCTCGGGGTAATTGTTGGCGCAATTGCTGCTGTTAACCAAGGTACTTGGGTTGACTCAACTGCAACTGTAATCTCTATTATTGGTAAATCAGTTCCTAACTTCGTTTTGGCTGTGCTTCTTCAATACTACATTGGGTTAAAATTGGGCTGGTTCCCAATAGCCGGCTGGGGGCAATTCTCGCAAACAATCATGCCAACGATTGCTTTAGCAGTAGGGCCTTTTGCCGAGACCGCCAGGTTTATTAGAACAAGTATGGTTGATACTTTAAGTAGTGACTACATCGAATTAGGTAAAGCTAAAGGTTTAAGCAGAATGGAAGTTATTAGAAAGCACGCAATGCGTAACTCAATGATTCCGCTTGTTACTTTAATTGGGCCTTATGCAGTTGCCTTAATGACTGGTTCAATGGTTATTGAAAACATCTTCAATATTCCAGGAATTGGTGAACAATTTGTTAAGTCTATTTTGACTAACGACTATCCAACTATTATGGGAATTACAATGGTCTACTGTATTGGCCTTGTAGTAATCTTGTTAATCACTGATATTATCTATGGATTGATTGATCCGAGAATTAGATTAGATGAAAGCGAGGCTTAAAAGACAAATGGCTGAAGAAAAATTAAACCTTCCTGCAGATGCCTTTGAACCTTTATCAAAAGATGAGGCACAAGATAATGAAAATATAGCTGGTCCATCACTTTCATTTGCACAAAACGTTTGGATCCGTTTTAAGCAAAGAAAGGCAGCTGTGATTTCAGCAATTATCGTTATTGTTATGATTGTCGTTTCTTTTGGTTCAACGCCATTTATTAACAAATCTACTTTGGTTAAATCACATCCGCAATATGCTAACTTACCTGCAAAAGTTCCAGGAATGGATGCAATTAATGGCTTAAACGGTAAGATTAAGCAAAATGGTAAATGGGTTGATGCCTATGCTCAAAATGGAGTACCCAAGAATAAGTACTTTATTGCTGGTACCGACTACTTAGGCCGTTCTTTAGGTCAAAGAATTATCTATGGTACAAAAATTTCATTGATTGTTGCATTGGTTGCAGCCTTCTTTGACTTAACAATTGGTGTTGCGTACGGAATAGTGTCCGGATGGAAAGGCGGGGGAGTCGATAACGTGATGCAGCGGATAATCGAAATTATCTCCTCCGTACCTAACTTAATTATTGTTGTTTTGATGTTGGTTGTGTTAAAGCCAGGTATTACTTCAATTATCTTGGCTATTGCCATTTCGAGTTGGACAACGATGGCTCGACAGGTCCGAGCCGAGACGCTGAGTTTAAAGAATGAAGAATATGTTTTAGCAGCTCGTTCACTTGGTGAATCACCTTGGAAGATTGCTTGGAAACACTTAGTTCCTAACCTTTCAAGTATCATTATTATTCAAACAATGTACACCATTCCAACTGCTATTTTCTTCGAAGCATTCTTGAGTTTCATCGGTATTGGGATTTCAGCACCAGAAACTTCACTTGGTGTACTTCTAAATGAAGGTCAAAAGAACTTCCAATTCTTACCATACCAAATGTGGTACCCAGCAATTATTTTGTGTATCTTGATGATTGCATTTAACTTACTTGGTGATGGTTTGCGTGATGCATTTGATCCAAGAGGACAAAGATAGAAAGGATTAACCTAAATGCCAGAAGAAAGAGTTTTAGATGTTAAAAATTTAAAAATTGATTTCCACACTTATGCTGGTGAGGTTAAGGCTATTCGTGATGTTTCTTTTCACTTAAATAAGGGTGAGACTTTAGCAATCGTAGGTGAATCAGGTTCAGGAAAATCTGTTACTACACGTAGTATTATCGGCTTGTTAGCACGTAATGCTAAAATTCAGGGCGGTGAAATTAATTTCCACGGTAAGAATCTTTTAGAATTACCAGAAAAAGAAATGCAAAAGATTCGTGGTAATGAAATTTCAATGATTTTCCAGGATCCAATGACTTCACTTGATCCAACAATGAAGATTGGTCAACAAATTGCAGAGCCTTTGATTAAGCATAAGGGTGCATCTAAAAAAGAAGCTTGGGCTAAAGCACTTGAAATGATGAGGGCAGTTGGTATTCCTAATGCGGAAGAAAGAATTAATGAATACCCACACCAATTTTCAGGTGGTATGAGACAAAGAATTGTTATCGCAATTGCCCTTATTTGTGAGCCGGAAATTTTGCTTGCGGATGAACCAACTACTGCGCTTGATGTAACGGTACAAGCTGAAATTTTGGATTTGATGAAGGATTTACAAAAGAGAGTAAAAACTTCGATTATTTTCATTACTCACGACTTGGGTGTAGTAGCTGGAATGGCAGATCGTGTAGCTGTAATGTATGCTGGTGAATTCTTAGAATTCGGTGGTGTAGATGAAATTTTCTATGATCCACAACATCCATACACTTGGGGTTTGATTAATTCAATGCCTACGCTTGATAGTGATACACTTGAATCTATCCCAGGTACGCCACCTAACTTACTTGATCCTCCTAAGGGTGATCCATTTGCCCCAAGAAATAAGTATGCAATGAAAATTGATATTGAGCGTAAACCGCCATTTTTTAAGGTGACCGATACTCACTATGCTGCAACTTGGTTACTTGCACCAGGTGCACCTAAAGTTGATCCACCAGCAGAAATTCAAAGGCGCTGGAAGAAATATGATTTTATGAAACAAGAAGATAAATTACCAAAGGTTAAGTAATAACAGCAAAGGAGAATTTTATGCCAGAAAAAAAGAAAATTTTGGAAGTAAAACATCTAAAACAATACTTTAAAAATGGCCGTAATGTAACCAAAGCTGTTGATGACGTAAGTTTTGATATTTATGAAGGTGAAACCTTTGGTTTAGTTGGTGAATCTGGTTCAGGTAAGACAACTACTGGTCGTTCAATTTTACAATTGTATAATCCAACTAGTGGTGAGGTCATTTTTGAAGGTAAAAATGTGGCTGGTGTTAAGTCACGCGCTGACAAGTTAGCTTTTACTAGGGATGCACAAATGATTTTCCAAGATCCGTATGCTTCTCTTAACCCAAGAATGACTGTTGAAGATATTATTGCAGAAGGTCTTGATATTCACCATTTAGTTAAGAGCAAAGAGGAGAGAATTAAAAGAGTAGAAGAACTTCTTGAAACTGTTGGATTGAATGAAAGTCACGCCAGCCGTTTTCCTCACGAATTCTCAGGTGGTCAGCGTCAAAGAATTGGGATAGCCCGTGCATTAGCAGTAGAACCTAAATTTATTGTCGCTGATGAACCGATTTCCGCTTTGGATGTGTCAATTCAAGCTCAGGTTGTTAATTTGATGATTGAATTGCAGAAAAAGCGCGGCTTAACGTACTTATTTATTGCACACGATTTATCAATGGTTAAATTTATTTCAGATCGTATTGGAGTTATGCACTATGGTAAGTTGCTTGAAGTTGGTCCAGCTGATGATGTTTATGATCGTCCGCTTCATGACTATACTAAGAGTTTGATTTCTGCTGTGCCAATTCCAGATCCAGATGTAGAACGCAGTCGTAAACGTATCCCTTATGACGCACAAAAAGAAGAAATGGATGGTAAAGAACGCAGTATGCACGAAATTCGTCCAGGTCATTTTGTACGTTGTACAGATGATGAAGTTAAGCATTATCAACAAGTTGCGGCAAGTTACGAAGATTAAAATAAGCAATAAAAAAAGCCTCATTACAATTTGAGGCTTTTTTTATTGCTTATTAAGCTAATGAATCCCATGCAGGCAAGTCGGTAATAGGACCTTCTGCAAGTTCTTTTTGCTTATCGGTTAAATACTTCTTGTGAACAACAACTTCATATACATAGTCGTTGAACCAGTCATTACTCATAACAAAGAATCCTTTAGAACCAGATTTTTCGCCCCATGAGTTTTCGACCTTCCATTGACGGATTTCGCCATTATCTTCATCAACACCAACCAAGGTCATTGCGTGTGAAACTTCACCAACACCAGTCCTTAATCTGTCAGCTTTAGACATCTTAAGATCAACGCCGAATAAATCGTCAAGTTTGTAAAGGTTAGTATCAAGATAACCAGTCTTGCGGTCCATTTGACGAAGAACATCGTTACCAAACCATACTGCTTCACCATCTTTTAATTGAGCAATAGCAGCTGATGATAAGTATTCCATAGGTACATTTAAAAGCTTGATTCTAAGTGAGCCTTCAATGTTATCTTCTGCTGGAAGACCGTATAACTTGTTGTATTCATGATCAGGTGCATTAGTTAAAACAACATAGTCATCAAAATCAACCTCACCCATATACTTATGTAAGAATTCAAGTGGTGTAAGATTCTTGTCTAAATGATATTTCTTATCATCATCACGATATTCAAGATCAAACGTCTTAGGTGGTTCACCGACAGCGATAGCAGTCATTTGGTAAACTTCACTCAAGAATTTTTCACGAGTCTTAGCGATTTCGTCATCTTTACCATATTGCTTTAATTCACGAAGAACTAATGCGTCTTTTTTAAGCTTGTCACCAAGAGCTGTCGCAAAGCTAGTTGTATTATTAGTGTTGAAAGTTTCAGGCATTGCGTATGAAGGAACAACGCCATATTTTTCTACTAATGCGGCAGCCATTTGGAATTGTCCACCGTCTGCACCAGCAAAGTCGAGATCAGCTTTCACTTGACGAGAATCAAGAGGCATGTCAGCACTATCTAAGATACGATTGTAGAACATATTAGCACGTTCAATCTTATCCCAGAAGAAGTTGTAGGCTTGTGAGAAGGTAAAGTTCTTTGCTTTGTACTTCTTGCCAAATGCATGACGCAAAACATTTAAGGTTGAAAACTCCCAGCAACGACCTGAGTGAAGTTGGTTAGTAACGTTGTCAGTATCTAATTCCGTTGAAAAAACGCGAGTTAATTCACCTTCTACGCGATCGTTGTAAGATGCTTCGAGCACACCGCTACGTTGAGCCGCACGAGCAATAATTTTATTCTTTGGATTCTTGTTAAAATCAGCAGAGAACTTTTCTAGTTCTTGCACAGTGAGTTCATGAGCCATTAAAAAATCTCCTTTTCTCATTTTTAATCTTTTCTTAAATTAACTACTATTTTAAGCCAAAACAAAAACGGGTTCAATCATTGAACCCGTTTTAGAGAATTATCCATTTAAATTAATCAGACTTCTTGCAATAATCTAATAATTTAATCAATCTGGATAGAATTATCATCATCCCCAGCAGTTTGCTTTGGTAGGGTGATGGTTAATACACCATTATCATACTTTGCATGAATCTCATTTGCAACTACATTTGGCAATCTATAGCTTCTTGAGATACTACCTTCGCTTCTTTCTTTGTGGATGATATTTCTTTCCTTATCGTTAGTATCTTTAAAGGCTTTTCTAGTACCGGCCACGCTTAAAACGCCATCTTTGTAATTAAGTTTGATGTCGTCTTTATTCATGCCGGGCATATCAATCTTAACTACATAGTCCTTATCAGTTTCTGCAACATCTGATTGCATGATATTTTCAATTTCGCTGTCATCAAAGAAGTTTCTTGGAAAACCAAACCAATCGTTCATTGCATCCATCATATCATTGCGACGATTCATCATATCGTTTGCCATAATAAAACTTCCTTTCATTTTGTTTAGTTTCTAATTTGTAAGGATTCATTTTTTTCTTACACTGATTATTTTAGTCGTTTATTAAAAAAATTAAACTATTTAGCACTCTTTAATATTTAGTGCTAATTTCGCTTAAAAAGATGATTAAATCAATGATTAACACTTGTGGATAACTTTTGTATAATTAAAAGACAAAGGAGCAAGCATTTTATTTATGGTATATTTTCAAAAAATGACGCCAGAAGGCTATAAACAAATTGAAGATGAAATTGCACGTTTAAAGAAAGATCGTCCACGTAGAATTAAGATTTTACAGGACGCTCGTGCATTGGGAGACTTATCAGAAAATACTGAATATACTGAAGCTAAGCGCGATTTAGGACATTTACAAAGTCGGCTACGTTATTTAGATAAACAATTAAAATATGCGGAAATCGTTGAAACTAAAGATGACGGTAAAGTAGATCTAGGTAAGACTGTTGTATTAAAGTTTGACGATGACGATGAAACCGAAGAATATAAGATTGTCGGCCGGATGGAAGCAAATTTAGAGGATGGTAAAATCTCTTTTGACTCACCACTTGGGCAAGCAATTATGAAAAAAGAAGCAGGGGTAACTTCAATTGTTGAAGCACCTGCTGGAGAATATAAAGTAACAATTGTAGAAGTAAAATAACAATTATTCAATAAACTGTACTTTTTTGGTATAATATTGGATTTGTAGGACACTATCCAGATTAGGAGTGAGACGCTTTGAATACGCCAGAGTCAAGAGAAGGCAATATTATTCGCTATGCGGTATATTTAATAGGTTATGTGCTGGTTTTTGCTGTAATAAAGCTAGTTACTAGAAAGTCGCCGTTGCATATTTGGGACTTGATTTTGTTCGGTCTAATTGCAGCAATGGTTTTACTATTTTATATTTATCGCTTTAATCGAGAGCAGCGCTTTTTTGCCCGTGATTTTAAATTACCTTGGCTCGGAAATTTTTCAGTAGTTGTCTTATTAACTTTGATAATTACGGCAACAAGAATTACTATTTCGTATTTACAAGCGTATGGCAAAATTAATTATTATGATTTTCAGGCGATCTACTTAAAGAATCAGTCTAATGATATGTTTTGGTTCTTGATTGTAGTAGAAGGAATTATATTACCGATTTTGCAGGAATTTTTGGCAACAGGTTTTTTATTTAATTATGCGTTTCGTAATAATGCTAAAAGAGCGGCAGTAACGGGAATTATTATTTCAGGCTTGATTTTTAGCTTATTGAATTATCAAAGTTCAATCGAAACTTTCGCAATTGAAGCAGCCTATGGAATGTTGTTTGCCTGGAGTTACTTATATTCTCAAACGCTTTTTCTTCCAATGTATCTGGCAATAGTAAGTGGCGTTTTAACTGTGATTATGGTTTAAGAGCAAAAAATAAAGGATGAGACAAAGTCTAATGTCTCATCCTTTATTCTTTTAAGCGGATAGCGTGAATCGAACCCGCATCTACAGCTTGGGAAGCTGTCGTTCTACCATTTAACTATACCCGCAATCTGCTTTTATTTTATCATTCTTTTTCTGAATAAAGCAATTATTTTTTTCTGGGTATTTTTTCTACTTGAAGAGTAATATTTTCCCGATTTATTAAACTGGTAAAATTTTGAAAAAGCCAACGCCGAAGTTCTTGAGGTTCAATTACTAAAGGCATTCGATTATGAATCGGCTGCATTGTTGAATTGGGTTTGGTCGTGACCATTGCAAAATTATTTTGATCATAAATTCCAGCAATCATTGTAATTGGCTGCTTACTTTTGAAACTATAACGTTCATAATAACTTTTGCCGTTTGATGCGTGATAAGTATTTTTGGAATATTCGAAAAATTCATTAGTTAAAATTAAACAACGTTGTTTAGCAAATGATTCGTCCCACATTGAAGGCTTCGTTTCATAAAAGCGCTCAATTCTAGCATTGAATAAAGGTTTACTATCTACTGGACTGGGGTAGCCCCAATTTTTATTGATGAGTTGTAGTTTTTGGTCTTGATAAAGCAAAACTGGCGCAATTTGATTAGGAAAAATGTCTTTTTCTTCGAAAATATCTATTTGAGGTTCGACTAAAGGTAAGTTTAAATCTGCATTTAAGTATTTTTTTATTTGGGCCAATTTGGGTAGACGAAATTGATTACACATGCTTATATCCTTTCACTAGTGATAGTTTAATCATAGCTTAATTTTTGTTAAAATTAGGTAATTAAGCAATAAATACAAAAAATAAATTTAGAAAAGAGCAAGATTATGGCAAAAGAGATTTTATTAACCGGTGACCGTCCAACTGGTAAGCTTCATATCGGTCACTATATTGGTTCATTAAAAAACAGAGTAAAATTACAAAATTCTGGTAAATATGATCCATATATTATGATTGCAGATACTCAAGCTTTAACTGATAATGCTCGTAATCCTGAAAAAATTCGTAATAGCTTGATTCAGGTGGCATTAGACTATTTAGCTGTAGGTATTGATCCTACTAAGTCAACTATCTACGTTCAATCTCAAATCCCAGCACTATTTGAATTGACTTCATATTACATGGATCTTGTATCAGTAGCGCGTCTTGAAAGAAACCCTACTGTAAAAACTGAAATTAAGCAAAAAGACTTTAAGGATTCTATTCCTGTCGGATTTTTAAATTATCCGGTTTCTCAAGCTGCAGATATTACTGCATTTAAGGCGACTTTGATCCCTGTTGGTGATGATCAAGAACCAATGCTTGAACAAACACGTGAAATTGTAAGAACTTTTAACCGTGTTTACAATACTGATATTTTAGTTGAACCAAAGGGGTACTTCCCACCTAAGGGCCAAGGTCGTCTTCCAGGTCTTGATGGTAATGCTAAAATGTCTAAGTCTCTTGGCAATGCTATTTATCTTGCAGATGATGCTAAGACTGTTCAAAAGAAAGTTATGTCAATGTACACTGATCCAAACCACATTCATGTTGAAGATCCAGGTAAAGTTGAAGGTAACACTGTATTTACTTATCTTGATGTATTTGATCCAGATAAGGATAAGGTAGCAGAACTTAAAGCAGAATACCAAAAGGGTGGCTTGGGTGACGTCAAGATTAAGCGTTACTTAAACAAAGTGCTTGAAAATGAACTTGCACCAATTCGTGAACGCCGTGAAAAATTTGCACAAGATGAAGATGCAGTTTATGAAATGCTTTTGGAAGGGTCAAAGAAAGCTAACAAAGTTGCTAACGAGACTTTGGAAGAAGTTCGTGATGCCATTGGTTTAAACTATTTTAAAAATAGATAATTTTGAAAAATAAGAGGTAAATCATGCACGATCGAATCCCTTGGAAACAATATTTTATGATGCAGGCACTGGTTATTGCCCAACGGTCAACTTGTAATCGGGCGTTAGTAGGTAGCGTTTTAGTTAAGGATAATCGCATCATTGGGACAGGTTATAATGGCTCTGTTTCAGGTCAACCTCACTGTGATGAAGTAGGCCATCAGATGGTTGATGGGCACTGCGTTAGAACTATTCATTCAGAGATGAATGCAATTATTCAATGTGCAAAATTTGGTGTTTCAACAGATGGTACTGAAATTTATGTAACGCATTTTCCTTGCTATAATTGCTGTAAATCTTTACTTCAAGCAGGTATTAAAAAGATAAACTATTATTTTGACTATCGCGATAATCCATTAGCAATGAAACTGCTTCATGATTGCGGGGTACCATATGAACAAATTAAGATCGATCGAAAATACGTGGAAGGCTTGGCCCATAAACTTGAAGAAGACGAGAATTAATTTTATTTGGTTAATTGGTTTACTAGCTGTATTTTTAACGACTACAGGATTTGTACAATCAAATATTGAAGATAATGCACATATTTTAAATAAAGAGACGAAGACTCTAATTAATGAAAAAAATAATCGCTATCTTCAAACTAAAGAACAGCCACAAATTGTGGTAATTACGGTTAAAAAATTAAATAAGTTAACTCCTAAGACATTAGATCATTCTAAGCGCACCGTTTTTATTGTGGTAGGGCAAAAGGGAAGCAAAAGAAATGTTCAAATCTTTTCAACTAAAGATTTACATGGTGCTTTTACTGCTGATGCTAGAGCTAATATTTTACGGGCTGAAGTTGATCAATTACGTAGTCAAAATAATGCTAAATTCAACCAGGGACTACGTTTTGTTTTTAGAGCCTGTGCGACTAAAGTTGATCAGCAGTATCAATATGCTTTAGATAAATATGATTTAACTAGTAGTGAACAAAATAAGATATCTCATCCACATAGTGTAGCGCTACCTATTGCTTTAGCACTTGCATTTTTGATCATGGGAATTGTTTATGTATTAAAAAAATTTGGTCATCGAAATTCCGAACCACACAATTAGTCAACTTGACTTATTTTGGATAAGTCCTTACACTTTTTGTAGATATAAAAACTGTTAGGTGAGACTCCTACATGAACACACGCTATCGCCCAGAAACATCCAGAGATGCCAACGGGTTAAATAGGTGTCGTCGACTTAAGGCGAGATCCAGATAGCTAGCATGTGCTTACGTCACGTAGTGTTAAAACTGAACGACGAGTATAACGGAAGCTTTATTTGGCGCGAAAGTCACCTGCAGAATTTGCAGGGGGCTTTTTTGTTTGCTTGTCAATGATGAAGGGAGTTAGGAATGTTAAAACCAGCTAAAAAACGATCAAATGTTGACATTCAAAGAATTCAGCGTATTGCTCGTGAATCGCGAAGTGAGACGCTGGCTAGATTACAAGCGAGTGCCGAAGGGCTTTCAACAAAGAAAGCTGAAGAAAACAGAAGAGAATACGGCAAAAATGAGATTAGAACAAATACTAATGCTTCAAAGTGGCGTTTATTGTGGGAATCTATTGCGACGCCATTTACTGTGGTGTTACTTGTTTTAACCTTATTAACGATTTTTACTAGCTATATTTTGGTGCCGCAAGGCAATAATGATATCGATACTATTTTGGTAATGGTCATTATGTTGATCATTTCTGTAGGTGTCAATTTTGCACAGAAAATTAGAATTGCTAAAGTAACGGAAAAGATACTGGAGATGGTTTCTGTTACAACCAATATTCGACGTGATGGTAAAAATGTAGAATTACCAACAGATGAAGTGGTTGTGGGAGACGTGATTAATTTATCTGCTGGTGACATGATTCCTGCAGATATGAAGCTTCTTACAAGTAAGGACTTGTTTTGTTCATCAAGTTATTTAGATGGTGATTCTGAACCAGTAGAAAAGGTGGCTAATGTTTCGCTTAAGCCGAGTATGTTGGCGGATTATTTGAATTATCCTAATATTCTTTATGAGGGAATGACGGTAGTATCAGGTTCAGGTAGTGCAATTGTCTTTGCCGTAGGAAATAACACAGTCTTCGGTAAAAAGGTACAACATATTTTCCGTAAGAAAGTTAAAGTAACATTATTTGATCGTGAAATTAAACAATTAGCTAAGATCTTAATTGTGGCAGCCGCAATTTTAGTACCCGTTTTATTTTTGATTAACGGAGTGACTAAAGGAAACTGGGGCGAAAGTTTGATTTTTGCTTTAGCAGCAGCAGTCGGCTTAACACCAGAAGTTTTGCCAATCATTGTGAATAGTAACTTAACTAAAGGTGCAATAGAGATGGCTAAACAAGGTGCCGTTGTCAAACAGATGAATGCAATTCAGAATATTGGCTCGACAGATGTTTTTTGTATCGACAAAACTGGAACTTTAACGCAGAATAAAGTGGTTTTAGAGCGTCACTATGACTTGAATATGCAAGAAAAGCCGCGTATTCTGAAATTTTCATATTTGAATGCATATTATCAAACGGGTATGGAAGATTTGATTGATAAAGCTGTTATTGATGCAGCTGGAGATGAATTAAACGTTAATGAAATTCAACGTGACTATAACAAGATTGATGAAATTCCTTTTGATTACATTAGAAAAAGAATGAGTGTTGTAGTCGTTGATAATGACGATCATCATGGTCAACATATTTTGGTGACTAAAGGCGCTGCAGAAGGGATGCTTAATATTTCAAGTAAGGTTGAGGTAGATGGTCGAATTGAAAAATTAACCTCGGCTTGGCGTGAAAAGATTTTAAATCAAATTAATGAATTAAATGATGATGGTTTAAGGGTCTTGCTTATTGGCTATAAAGTTAATCCAGCGCCTGTGGGTGAGTTTTCTGCGAAAGATGAAAATGATTTAACTATTATTGGTTATTTGGCATATCTTGATCCACCTAAAGAAAGTACTAAAGAAGCCTTACAAAGCCTGAAAGATGATAACGTTAATGTCAAAATTTTTACAGGTGATAATGAAGCCGTTACTCGAGCAATTGCTCTTCAAGTAGGACTAAATGTGGATACCGTCTATGATGGTGAACAAATTGAGGCGGCCACATCAGAAGAAATGGCTAAGATTGTTGAAAAGTGTGATATTTTTGTTCATCTAACCCCAGAATTAAGAACGAAAATTATCAATGCTTTGCAAAAAAATGGTCATATTGTTGGTTACATGGGTGATGGCAATAAAGATACTTTGGCAATGAAAGTGGCTGATGTCACTGTTACTTCAAATAATGCAGTTGATATTACCAAGGAATCGGCAGATATAATCCTTGAACAAAAAGATTTGCAACTATTGGAAGAAATGATTATTACTGGACGTAAGGTCTTTTCAAATACGATGAAGTATATCAAGACTTTTTTGGTAACCAATTTTGGCAGTGTTATCACAATGGTTGTAGCATCAATTATTTTGCCATTTTTGCCACTTCTTCCATTACAATTATTAATTTTAGATTTACTTTATAGTATCAGCTGTCTAGTTATTCCATTTGACAGTGTTTCAAGAAGTTATGTGAAAAAGCCACAGCAATGGTCAATTAGAAAATGGCCTAAATTTATGTTTTCGTTTGGTCCTATTCCTGCAATTGTTGATTTCATTATGATGGCTCTAATGTTCTATGTGATTTGTCCACGATTGGTAGGACCGAATTATCATCATTGGGTCTTTATTTCACTGTTTTATTCAGGAATGTTTATTGAATCACTGTGGACTAGAGAAATGGTAATTCATACTTTACGTGATGAGCGATTCCCATTCTTTGGCCAACATGCTACACCGATTGTATTTTTAGTTACATTTGGTATAGCTATTTGGGGGACAGCTCTTCCTTCATCAAGCATTGCAGCCAGCTTGGGAATGACAGATTTACCATTTGATTTTTTGTTAGTTATTTTCATTATTGAAGTAATTTATGTTTTATTGACGACAATCGTAAAAAAGATTTATTTGAAAAACGGAAAATTTTAGAAAAAAAGGGATTGGATTATTTGCCAATCTCTTTTTAATATTGTTTTCGTGGTAAGATAGAATAGATATTTTAGACAATAAAGGAGCATGAAATTAATGGCTGATAAAGATACTTTTTATATTACAACTCCAATTTACTATCCATCTGGTAGATTGACTATCGGTAACGCTTATACCACAATTGCAGCTGATACTATGGCTCGTTACAAACGTAGCCAAGGTTTTGATACATTTTTCTTAACTGGTACCGATGAACACGGTTTAAAAATTGAACAAAAGGCTGAAGCTCAAGGAATTAAACCTAAGGAATTTGTAGATAAGATGGCAGATTCTTACAAGAAATTGTGGAAGAGCTTGAATATTTCTTATGACAAGTTTATTAGAACTACTGATGAAGAACACGTTAAGGCTGTTCAAAAGATTTTTGAAAAGCTTTTAAAGAAAGGCGACATCTACTTAGGTGAATACACCGGTTGGTACTCAGTTGAAGATGAAGAATACTTTACTGAATCACAACTTGCTGAAGTATATAAAGACGATAATGGCAATGTTATCGGTGGTAAAGCTCCTAGTGGTCACGAAGTTCGTTTAGTTAAAGAACCATCATACTTTTTCAAGATGAGTAAATATGCTGATAGATTGGTTGAATACTACAAGGAACATCCTGATTTCATTTTGCCTCACTCACGTGAAAAAGAAATGCTTAATAACTTCATTAAGCCAGGACTGGAAGATCTTTCAGTAACTCGTACTACGGTTAACTGGGGTATTCCTGTTCCAAGTGATCCAAAACATGTAGTTTATGTATGGATTGATGCTCTTTCAAACTATATTACTGCATTAGGCTATGGCTCAGATAATGATGCTTTATTTAAGAAATACTGGCCTGCAGATGTTCACTTAGTAGGTAAGGAAATTGTCCGCTTCCACACTATTTATTGGCCAATCATGCTGATGGCTCTTGATTTGCCACTTCCAAAGCATATTATTGGTCACGGTTGGGTATTGATGAAGAATGGTAAGATGTCTAAATCTAAAGGCAACGCAGTTTACCCAGAGTCACTTACTAGTCGTTACGGCGTTGACCCACTTCGTTACTATTTAATGCGTGCACTTCCATTTGGTGCAGATGGTATCTTTACTCCAGAAGACTTTGTTGAAAGAATTAACTATGATCTAGCAAATGACTTAGGGAACTTATTAAACCGTACTGTATCAATGATTAATCAATATCAAAACGGTCAAGTAGCCCCAGTTCCAGTAGCACAAGATAAATTCGGCAAAGAATTGCAAGATACTGCTGCTAGTGTAATTGCTGACTATAGAGAATACATGGACTCACTCCACTTCTCACAAGCATTAGATAGCATCTGGAAACTTGTTGCACGTGCTAATAAATACATCGATGAAACTACTCCTTGGGTACTTAATAAGGAAGGCAAGATTGAAGAACTTTCACATGTAATGTCTAATTTGGCAGAAAGTCTTCGCTTGATTGCAGTTATGATTGAACCAGTTATGACTGAAACAGCACCTAAGATGTTTGAGCAACTTGGCTTGAACTGGAATGATGAAGATGAAAGAAAATTAGCATTTAATGACTTTGGCTGGAATACTAAGGTGGTTGAAAAGCCAACTCCAATCTTCCCACGTCTTAAAGCTGAAGAAGAAATTAAGTACATCAAAGATGAAATGGCTAAAGCTAAGCCAAAGAAGACCACTAGAAGTGAACAAAAGAAGACCGACGAAATTACTATTGATGACTTTGATAAGGTAAAGATTCAAGTAGGCCAAATTTTATCAGTAGAACCCGTTAAGGGATCAAGTAAGCTTTTGATGTTTAAGCTCGACTTTGGTGATGGTAAAGAACGTCAAATTTTAAGTGGTATCCGTAAGTTTTATCCAGATGCTAGTGAACTTTTAGATAAAAAGGTATTAGCTGTTACTAACTTGAAGCCACGTAAGATGCTAGGTCATTTAAGTGAAGGCATGCTTTTATCTAGTGAAAAAGATGGCGAGATTAAGTTAGCTTTAGTTGAAGATGAACATGCAAATGGAGCTGAATTAGGTTAATGGAGCTTATTGATAACCATACCCATTTAAACGATGAGCCTTTTCGTGGAAAAGAACAGTATTATCTTGATCGTGCTAAAGGCTTGGGCGTTACAAAGGTAATTTGTGTTGGTCAAGATCCTGAATTTAATAAGCGAGCTGTAGAATTAGCCCAAAAATTTGATAATGTTTATGCAATGGTAGGATACTGTCCTGATATTGCTAAAGATTATGATCAAAAAGCAGAAGATGAATTAATCAAGCAATTAAAAATGCCTAAGGTAGTTGCACTTGGTGAAATTGGCTTGGATTATTACTGGGATGAATCTCCACGTGATAAGCAGCGTGAAGTTTTTAAAAGACAGATTGAAGTTGCTCATGATTTGAAGATGCCAGTTAATATTCATAGTAGGGATGCGTTTGAAGACTGCTACGATATTTTAAAAAATAGCAATCTTGAATATGGAGCCGTTTTACATAACTTTAATGGTGGCGTAGATTGGTTGAATAAGTTTTTAGACTTAAATATCTATTTCTCATATTCTGGTGTTGTCTCTTTTACCAAAGCAACAGAAGTACATGAGAGTGCCAAAGTTGTTCCACTTGATCGCCTTTTGATTGAAACTGATGCGCCATATTTAACACCTAAGCCCTATCGAGGTAAACAAAATGAAACTGGATATGTGCGTTATGTTGCTGAAGCAATTGCTAAACTAAGAGATATTCCGCTTAAGGAAGTAGCTGATGTTACTTATAAAAATGCAGTGAGAGTTTATGGTCTTAAATAGAAAGAATTTTGATGCGGTAATCGTCGTTGAGGGAAAAGACGATACTATTCGCTTAAAACAATTTTTCCCAGGTATTGAAACCGTAGAAACTAATGGATCTGCTGTTTCTGATGCTGTTTTAAATCAATTGAAGAAATTAAGCAAGACAAGACAAATTATTGTCTTCACTGATCCAGATTTTAACGGTGAAAGAATTCGCCGGATTGTGACTAATGCTGTTCCTAGTGCTAAACAGGCTTTTATTACACGTAAAGAAGGCGAACCTCATAAAAAAGGTAGCTTAGGTGTAGAACATGCTTCAAAAGAAGCTATTGAAAGAGCTTTGAAAGATTTACATGAAGTTGATCCTCAAAAAAGTGATCTAACCATGGAAGAATATAATAAGTTAGGTTTAGCAGGAGGTAGCGGCTCACGTAAGCTGCGTGAACAAGTTGGGATAAGGCTTAGTGTTGGCTATGGCAATTCCAAGCAATTTTATAATCGCTTGCATACTTTTGGAATTTCACTTGATGAATTAAAAACGGCTGTTGATGAATTAAAAACGGCTGTTGAGGAGGTAAAAAATGGCAAATAATATTCCAATTGGTTCACCCGTTAGAACTAAGGCAATTATTAATCGCTATTTTGTAAAAGCTAAGAAAAATTTGGGTCAAAACTTTTTAGTTGATCAAGATGCAATCTTAGGGATTGTTGAGGCAGCTGATATTCAACCAGGAGATCAAGTAATTGAAATTGGTCCAGGGATTGGCTCTTTAACGGAACAGCTTCTTTTGGCTGGTGCTAAGGTTTTTGCATATGAAGTTGATGATAGCTTACCTGAAATTTTGCATAATGAATTGCCTAAAAAGATTGGCGAACAGTCATTAAATGATCGTTTTAAACTTTTGTTAAAAGATGTTCTTAAGGCAGATTTTCAAAATGACTTAGCGGGATTTTTCGATATGAAACAGCCAATTAAGGTAGTAGCTAATTTACCATATTACATTACTACTCCCATTATCTTCGCTTTATCTGAATCTGATTTGCATTTTTCTAGTTTGACATTAATGATGCAAAAAGAAGTGGCAGAAAGATTAGAAGCCAAACCAGGTAATAAAGAATATGGTCCTTTAACAATTTCTGTTCAAACAGAAATGAATGTCAAAATTGCGCTTGAAGTTAAGAGTACATCATTTATGCCTCGTCCTAAGGTGGATTCCAGTGTTGTGGTTTTAACACCACTTCAAGAAAGACCCAAGATTGAAAACCGTAAACACTTTATTTGGGTAGTTAAGATGTGCTTCTCTCAGAGAAGAAAAACATTAAATAACAACTTAAAGGCTTTGATTCCAAATGCTAAAGAGCGTGAAGCTTTAATTAGTAAATTGGGAGTTGATCCAAGAGTTAGACCAGAAGATTTAACAATTGATCAATTTATTGAAATAGCTAGAAATATACCAGCCAAGTAGTGTATAATATTGATTTTATTGTATTTTTATGATAAAATTTCACAGAAGGAGTTGTTGCTTAGTGCCAACATCAATTATTACAATAAAGCAGAAGTTGGATTCTCACTTAGGTGATACCATAACAGTAGTAGCTCAAGCGGGTCGTAAGAAAGTTACAAAAAGACGTGGAATTTTAAGAGAAACATTCCCTGCAGTCTTTGTGGTTGATTTAGATCAACATCAAAATAATTTTAAACATGTTTCTTACAGTTATACAGATTTATTAACTAAGAATATTGCATTAGAGTTTGATGATGAGGCTGAAGAGGCCGAAGCTTAATAAGTGTAAAAAAGGCACTAGCATTTTTTAAAATGTTAGTGCTTTTTTTGCCCTCTAGAGTATATTAATTAAGTATAAAACCAAACATTAGAAAGGAAATATAATGAAACGTTCAGAAAGACTAGTGGACATGACCAAATATTTGATGGAACGTCCTCATACATTAATTGCACTACCTTTCTTTGCTAAACGCTATGGCGCTGCTAAATCATCAATTTCAGAAGATTTGGCAATTTTAAAGCATACACTTGCTAGCAATCAAGATGGGATTCTAGAAACTGTTGCAGGAGCAGCAGGTGGTGTACGTTATATCCCATTTTTGGGTAAAAGTCATGCAGAAGATTATTTGTCAGATTTAACAGCAAGAATTGAAGATCCAAGTCGTATTTTGGCCGGTGGCTTTGTTTATTTATCAGATATTTTAGGTAATACACAAGATTTACGTAGAATTGGTGAATTAGTTGCTACTCATTATGCTTATGAAGAAATAGATGCTGTCATGACCGTTGAGACTAAAGGTATTGCCTTAGCACAAGCTATTGCACGTTATTTGGATGTGCCTTTTGTTACCGCAAGAAAACGTTCAAAGGTTACTGAAGGTGCGACTGTCTCAGTTAACTATATTTCATCCTCATTATCACGAGTTTCTAAGATGGAATTGCCAACACGTGCATTGAAAAAAGGCTCAAAAGTTTTAATCGTTGACGACTTTATGAAAGGCGGCGGCACTTTGACAGGTATGGAAGAGCTTGTTAAAGAATTTGAAGGAACTATTGCTGGCGTTTGTGTACTTTGTGAAGCTGATTTTGACAATGAAAAATTGATTAATAATTATCTTTCATTAGTGAAAATTAGTGAAATTGATACTACACAGAAGATTATTTCCGCTGAACCGGGAAACTTCTTGGATGAAACTGATTTTGACCGTTTTTAAAATGGTATACTAGACTCAAGTTTTGATTATTAAGAGGTTATTTATCAATGGAAAAATACGTAGTTGTTCTTGCTGCAGGCAAGGGTACACGAATGAAGTCTAAATTGTATAAGGTTTTGCATAAAGTTTGCGGTAAGACTATGGTTGAACATGTCGTAGATGCTGCAAGTGGTGTTGAGCCTACTGAAATTGTTACTGTTGTAGGTACTGGTGCTGGCGATGTGGAAAAAGTTTTGGCTGACAAGTCAAAATTCGTTTTCCAAGAAAAGCAACTCGGTACCGGTGATGCCGTGATGACTGCTAAAGAAGTCTTAGGTGACAAAGATGGTGCAACATTAGTAGTTACTGGTGATACTCCATTATTTACTACTGATACTTTCAATGAATTGTTTAAGTATCATACAGAAAAAGGCAATGCAGCTACTGTTTTAACTGCTGAAGCTCCAAATCCATTTGGTTATGGTCGAATTATTCGTGATGAGCAAGGCAATGTTTTAAGAATTGTTGAACAAAAAGACGGTAATCCAGAAGAATTAAAGGTTAAGGAAATTAACACTGGTGTATTTTGCTTTGATAATAAAAAGTTATTTGAAGCATTAAAACATGTTGATAATAATAACGCTCAAGGTGAGTACTACTTGACTGATGTTCTTGAAATTTTGCGTAATAGTGGTGAAAATGTCGGTGCATATAAGATGCCTGATTTTAGTGAAAGCTTAGGTGTTAATGATCGTATCGCTTTAGCCCAAGCTACTAAGATTATGCAAAGAAGAATTAATGAAGAACATATGCGTAATGGTGTTTCATTCATTGATCCAGATACTGCCTATATTGATGCTGACGTAAAAATTGGTAATGATACAGTAATTGAAGGTAATGTTGTTATTAAGGGTAACACTGAAATTGGCAGTGAATGTTACATTACAAGCGGCTCAAGAATTATTGATTCAAAGATCGGTAACAATGTTACTGTAACTTCTTCAACCATTGAAAAATCAGAAATGGAAGATAATACTGATATCGGTCCTAATTCACACCTTCGTCCAAAGGCTCTTATTAAGAAGGGAGCACATATTGGTAACTTCGTTGAAGTTAAGAAGGCTGAAATTGGTGAAAATACTAAGGTTGGACACTTAACTTATGTTGGGGATGCAACTTTGGGTAAGGATATTAATATCGGTTGTGGTACTATTTTCTCTAACTATGATGGTGTTAAGAAGTTCCATACTAATGTTGGTGATCATGCATTTATCGGTGCTGGTTCAACTTTGATTGCCCCAATTAATGTAGCTGATCATGCATTTATCGCAGCTGACTCTACTATTACTAAGGATGTAGACAAATACGACATGGCAATTGCTCGTGGACGTCAAGTTAATAAGCCTGATTACTGGCATAAATTACCACTTTCAAAAAATGAAGATTAATGATTGTTATTAATCATAAAATAGCCTTAACTTTTTTAGTTAAGGCTATTTTTTTGTTTACAAAACTATATTAATATATTCAATGGTGATTTGGGATATGGTTACTATCTATTAATTTGGGTATATTGTTCTGCTAAATAAAATAACGAAGCATCTAATATTTTGTGCTAATAGAATTGAATAACAGAACAAAATTGAATAAAGAAGAGGTAGAGATTGATGCAGATGAATCGTAAGATTATTATGGCTTCAGTTGCCGCAATAATAGGGATTGGGAGCATTATTGGTATAAATACAGCAACATCTGGTGAAAATGTGGTTTATGCTAGTGTTTATAAAACTACAGGTAACAATAAAGTAAAAGTTGTTAAGAGTACTAGTTTTGTGAATAATCGAGGTGTAAAGCAGGCTATAAGTGCCGAGAAGGGTGGTAGCTATACTGTTTATGCAGTTAACTATATTGATGGTGTTGCCTACGTAAGTGTTCATAAAAGTAATCGATATTGGTTACCGGTTTCTGCGGTAAAAGGCAAGATCTTTTATCAACGTGGTAGGGATAATGCTACTTATATGATTAGTGCAGGAAATAACTCTGATACTGTATCTTTACAAACAAATAATAAAGGAAACGTAACTTTAAAATCTAACGCTTATGTATATAATTTAAAAGGCAAACGGGTTAATAATGATTTGGGTAAATACTTCATTACTAAAGGAGCATCGATTCCATATTATTGAATTAAAACCATAGCAGGTAAGAAATATTATTATTTGGGCAACGGTCAGTATATTAAGGCTAAAAATGTGGATGGAACTGGTTCGATTAAAGCTCATGTAGAAGTAACTCCTAGATCCTCTGGCGCTACACCCACAGATTATAGTAAGCCAACTTTAACTTTGAAAAGTAATGCATATCCATATAATTTAAATGGTGAACGAATTAATAATTATTTAGGCTTTACCTATATCAAAAAAGGTGCCACACTTAACTATCAGGGCTCTGAGAGAATCAATGGTCAGAATTATTATTATATTGGCGATGGTGCTTATATTAAAAACACAACGGTTGGATCAACTAATAATACAAATGCAGCACACAATAATACTATTACCTTAAATAAAAAGACCTATGCCTATACTGCATCTGGTAAAAAGATGTCTAAATACTTGGGATATACTTATATAAATAAAGGTACCACATTAAATTATTACGGCACTAAAAAGATTAAGGGAAAAACATTTTATTATATTGGCGACCATGCATACGTGAACGCCGCAAATGTTGGTAAAGTTACTAATGAATAAGAAATTGTTAAGGTAATGAGATTTGTAGACTATTTATTTACAAAATAATGTGTGAGCCCTACAATAGGAAGTGCTAAATAAAATTTTTAGACATGAGGTAGGTATTATTTATGAAATTAAATCATAAGTTAGTCATGGTATCAGCAGCTGTATTAATGAGTGTTAGTCCAGTTTTAGGTATGTCAGCAAATAGTGCATCTGTTCAAGCTGCACCAGTTGCACATGCTAAGGGTGTTAACAATACTTACGGTAAGAATAGTCGTGTTAAGTTAACTAAGACTATGAAGTTTGTTGACAGATATGGTAAGAAGACTTCTAAGACTGCACCTAAGGGTGGTACTTACACTATTTGGAATGTAAAGACTATTGATGGTCAAGTATATTACAGTATTCAAACTGATTTGAAGTACTGGATTCCAGCATCAGCAACTGAGGGTACTGTAACTTACAAGTCAGGTAACAAGACTTATACACTTAAGTCAAATGGCAGCAAAGTTACAACTACTGTTTCATCAAATAAAAAGACCACTTCAAGTAAGAATAGTAAGACTACTAAGTCATCAAAGACTAGTGAAAGTACTTCAAAGAAGTCAACTAAGTCTGACACTAAGAGTAAGTCAACTTCAACTACTAAGAAGGAAACTGCAACTAAGTCAGATACTTCAAAATCAGACTCAAAGAAGAGTACTTCAACTAAGAAAGCTACTTCATCAAAGTCAACTAACAAGACTACTTCAAAGAAGTCAGTAACCATTAAGCCTGTAAAGATTACTATGAAGAATAGAGCTTACGTTTACGACAAGAATGGTAAAAGAGTAAAAGATTACTTAGGTACAAGTTACGTTGGCAAGGGTGTTACTGTAAAGGGCTTAGGCACTAAGACTATTAATGGTGTTAAGTACTATGCTTTACAACCTAATCACTATTACGTAAAAGCTTCAGATGTAACTGTTAAGTAATAGATATATTGAAAGATGTCTTTTCGATTAAGAAAAGATGTCTTTTTTTGTCCTAAAATTGGCAAATTTCCAATTTGGATTTACAATAAGTAGATGAGTTTAAATATAGATGCGAGGTATATTATCGATGAAATTAAATCATAAGTTGATTATGGTATCAGCAGCTGCATTAATGAGCGTAAGTCCATTTGTAGGTACTGTGCAAAATGTTCAAGCTGCTACTACTAAATCATCAAGCAAAACTACTGCTAAGAAGACTACTTCAGCTTCAAAGACTAAGACTAAGTCTTCATCAAAGAAGGCTACTAGTCAATCTACTTCAACTAAGAAGACAAGTTCAACAAAATCAAGCTCTAAGACTACTTCTTCAACTAGTGCAAAGAGTACTTCAACTAAGAAGGCAGCTTCAAACACTATTAAGTTAGTTCACAATGCTTATGTTTATGACAAGAATGGTAAGCGTCTTACTAAGTACATGGGCAGTGCAAAGTACACTACTATTGCTAAAGGTGTAACTCTTAAGTCTAATGGTACAGTGAAGATCGATGGTGTTCTTTACTACAGCCTCGGTAATAATGCCTATATTAAGGCTGTTAACGTAGATGGCCCATCTGCTTCAGCTTCATCAACTACTAAGAAGCCATCTTCAAGTACTTCTTCAACAGTAACTGCTGTAAGCATTAAGATTGCTCGTAATTCATACGTTTATGATGAAAATGGTAAGCGTATTAAAAAGTATGAAGGTAAAGATAAACTTACTAAGGGTACTACTGTTGATTCATACGGTACAGAAACTATTGATGGTAAGTTATACTACCAACTTAATAAAAAGGGTACAGCTTTTGTAAAGGCAAGTAATGTAGATACAAATGAAACAGCTACTATTACTTTAAAGAAGAATGCCTACATTTATGATGGCAATGGCGATACTAAGAAAAAGAAAATTAAGAAGGGCAAGAGTGTAAAGGCTACTGAAGCAAGATACATTGGTACTAAGCTTTACTACAAGATTGGTGATGATCAATTTGTAAAGGCTGCTAATGTGGGTAAAGTTTCAGGTGCTAAGCTTGATCCTATCAATGAACCAGATGGAGAAGCAACTGTTGATGATCCATCGACTGATAATGTTAACCCAGATGTAACTAAGGTAACTACCATTGGTGTAACTCCACTTTACAATATTAAGGGTCAAAAAGACGACACCAGATTATTTGGTGCTGGTCAAAGTCAACAAGTTTCAGAATTAAGATATATTGCAACTTCAGCAAACGGTACCCCAGACTTGTTCTACAAATTAGCTAGTGGTAGAGGTTACTTGAAGGCTAGTGATGTAATTGTTAGTGGTAAGACTTTGTCACCTGTTAATACTCCAGAACAAGCTAAGGCTGATGTAACTGTTGCAACTGCAGCAGATAAGACTAAGTTGTCAGAAAGTATTAATAATTCTAAGAACGTTAAAAATTCTACTACTTACAAGCTTTCATCATCAGACTTAAGAAATAACTATGATAAGGCTGTTTCTGATGCAACTGCTGTTAATAACAATGCTTCAGCAACTATTGCTCAAGTTAATGAAGCAGTAGCTAACATTAATGAAGCTTACGCTAAGCTTAACGGTCAAAAAATAGTTGTAGCTAACTTAAGTAATCTTACTTTAGATGAAGCCAACCAAATTGTTAAGTTAGTTGCTAGTGTAAGAAACGTTCCAGAAAGTAATGTTCAATTCTCAAATAACAACACTACTTTAGCAATCGTTTCATCAAATGGCTACAATGAACCTTTGAATATTAGCGACTTTGCTCAACAAAGATAATTTGTTAACAAAATAAGACGTACACCTAGGGGTAGATGTACGTCTTATTTTTTAGGATATTTTCGTTGTACTAGAAAGTACACATATATTCTAACTTTTTTAGTGGCTAATAGTTAGTGATTTTGCTTGTTTTTTATTAATGAGAGCACACAATTAGTTTAGTAGCATTAATCCTGCGACATTTTAACGAAAATCTTGTTATAATTAGAAGTATAGTAGTTCTTTTTAGAATGACTTTTGCTAAAATAGAGCTGGTTAATTATTTTTACGGAGGAAATTATGTCCTATAAAGACGATATGATGATTTTTGCCCTCAACTCTAATGTACCGTTGGCACAAAAGATTGCTGATCGTGTAGGTATTCCACTTTCAAAATCAAGTGTTGAGCGTTTTAGTGATGGCGAAATTCAAATTAATATTGATGAAACTGTACGTGGTAAAGATGTATACCTTGTTCAATCAACTAGTGATCCAGTTAATGATAATTTGATGGAACTCTTGATCATGATTGATGCTGTACGTCGTGCTAGTGCACGTACAATTAATATTGTGATCCCTTACTATGGTTATGCCCGTCAAGACCGTAAGACTCGTGCTCGTGAACCAATTACTGCTAAGCTTGTTGCTGATATGCTTCAAACTGCTGGTGCAGACCGTATTCTTTCACTTGACTTGCATGCACCACAAATTCAAGGTTTCTTCGATATTCCAGTTGATAACTTAATGGGTGCACCACTCCTTGCTGATTACTTCTTGCGTAACCACTTGGAAGAAGATGCAGTTGTTGTTTCACCTGATCATGGTGGTGTTACTCGTGCTAGAAAACTTGCTGAATTCTTAGGTTGTCATATTGCTATTGTTGATAAGCGTCGTCCTAAGGCTAACGTCGCCGAAGTTATGAACATTATTGGTGATGTTAAGGGTAAGCGTGCAATTATTATCGACGATATGATTGATACTGCCGGTACTATTACTCTAGCTGCACAAGCATTAATTGATGCTGGTGCAACTGAAGTTTATGCAAGTGCAACTCATGCTGTTCTTTCAGGTCCTGCAATTAAGAGATTGAATGATTCACCAATTAAGAACTTGGTTCTTACTGATTCAATTAATCAACCAGCTGAAAAGAAGTTGGATAAGATGCTTTTAGTATCAGTTGGCCCACTTATGGGTGATGCTATTAAGTGTATCCAAGAACATAAAGCACTTAGTCCTTTGTTCAATACTAGATACGAAGAAGACAAGCACAAGTAAAAGTTGAATATTAAATAAAATGACTAACCAAATCGGTTAGTCATTTTTCGTTTATAATTCTTGGCCATTTGTTTTAATCACATTTTGGTACCAATAGAATGAATCTTTTTTGTAGCGTTTCATTGAACCATTTCCATGATCATCTTCATCAACATAGATAAAGCCATAGCGCTTTTTCATTTCTCCAGTAGATGCACTCACTAAGTCAATGCATCCCCATGGTAAGTAACCAATTACATCGATTCCATCTTCAGTGATGGCTTTTTTAATTTCTAGAATATGATCATGTAGGTAATTAATTCTGTATTGATCATGTACTTCATGATCCTCAGTTAATTTATCATAAGCGCCAAGTCCATTTTCTACAATAAATAATGGTTTGTGCCAACGGGTGGACATCCAATTTAATGCGTAGCGAAGACCAACTGGATCGATAGGCCAGCCCCAATCATTAGCCTTGATAAATGGATTTTCTACTAAGTCTTGGTATTCACGATAGTCTAAGTGATCTGTATATTTGGTAGTAAATGACATGTAATAAGAGAAGCCGATGTAATCAACGGTTCCTTGTTTTAAAATTTGTAGATCATTATCGGTAATATCTAAATTGTAGTTATTATTTTTAAAGTATTGCTTCAACCAGCTAGGGTATTCTCCATTAACTTGAACATCGCCAAAGTATAAGCGTGAATCCATTGCTCTTTGTGCAAATAAAATATCTTCTGGCTTAGGGGATGCGGGATAAATTGGACAAAAGGCTAACATACAACCGATTCGAAGCGAAGGATCTATTGCATGACCAATTTGAACGGCCTCAGCACTTGCTACCATTTCATAGTGAGCAGCTTGATACATAATTTTCTGTTTATCATCATCTTCGTTAAATTTAATTCCAGAATTTTCGTAAACAGAAATGTCACTTTCATAATTGGCTTGGTTATTAATTTCGTTGAAAGTCATCCAATATTTAACTTTAGTATGATACTTTTCAAAACATACATGGGCAAGGCGGGTAAAAAAATCAATTAATTTTCTGTTACTCCAGCCACCATATTTTGTAACTAAATGATAGGGCATTTCGAAATGAGAGAGTGTAACAACGGGCTCAATGTTGTATTTTAAGCATTCATCGAAAACTTTATCATAGAAAGCCAATCCCTCCTCGTTGGGCTGAGTTTCATCACCATTTGGAAAGATTCTTGTCCACGCAATAGAGGTACGGAATGCTTTAAATCCCATTTCAGCCATTAATTTAATATCTTCTTGATAGTGATGATAGAAATCAATGGCCTTGTGGTTAGGGTAATATTTACCTTCTTCGATGGTAGCAGTTAATTCACGGGGATACTCATGGCTACCCAGAGTCATGAGATCAGCGATTGAAATACCTTTTCCATCTTCGTTATAACCACCTTCAAGTTGATGAGCGGCAACAGCACCGCCCCATAAAAATTTTTTAGGGAAAATTGATTCAGTCATAATAAAAAACTCCTTCGTATATCTTATATCTGCATTATATGAAATCGGTTGCAATTATGATATATAAATGGAATTTTTTGGTATAGTTCGATGATTCAGTCAAATTTTCCTAAGATGGAACATAGTGTTCTATTCTTTTTCACTTAAGATCTTAATGATTCCTTCAATTATGTACATTACTGGTACCTGTGAAGATAGATCATAACCGTTTGGTCTTACAAATTGTTCATGATAAGTAAGAGTATAGCGACTCATTTTGGCTATAGGACTTGTTTCATCTGCAGTAACACTAACGATTAATACATCTTCGTTGTTAACGAATCTGTTGATCATTTCTACCATCTCGGTAGTTCTTCCAGAAACTGAAAAACATATAATGATGTTATTGGTAGTATTAGCTAATTTAGGAACAAGTGGATAAAATGGATCAGTTACTGGCCCTGCATTAAAGCCCAAAGCTGCTAGTTTTCTTGCTGCATATCCAGCTAAAAATGCAGAGTCGCCCATCCCCATAGTGATGATATTGTCAGCTTGATATATTTTATCAGCGACAATATTTAATTTACTAGTTAAATCATTAGGAAAATTTGATTTATTAATAAATTCAACTTCCACTTGATATGAACTATGGTTGTTGTTTTTTAGATAAGCTTTAAATTCAGGAAAGCTATTAAAGCCTATTTTATGAATAAAGCGCATTACCGATGAATTTGAAACATGTGCGTTTTGAGCAATGTCTCTTACTCGCATGTAAATAACTTTATCACTATTTTGTTCAATATAGCGGTAGATAGACATATCAACGGTAGATAATGACGATAAATTTTTAAATCCAAAAAAAGCCATAAGTTCAACTCCCATAATAATACTAATCTTATTTTAGCATAATCGAACACAGTGTTCCGTATGCGGAATAAAATGCTTAATCATAGTACTGTACCTAATAAGCATTAAAGCATTGTTTTTATGTAATCGTTTACATAGAATGATAATTGTTAAGAGAAAAGAACAATTAAAGATTGGGAGAGAACTTATGAAAAACTTTATTAACACGCGCGTCTTACCGCCGATAATGAAATTTGTTAACACAAGACCAATCGTTGCATTAAAAGATGGTATGGTTATATCTTTGCCATTTATTATGATCGGTTCAGTATTTTTACTTCTTGCTTCATTTCCAGTTCCAGCAGTTGCTAACTGGATGGATGCAATGGGGTTAACTAGATTCTGGACGCAAGCTTATAATGCTTCATTTGGAATTGTTTCAGTATTTGCAGTAATTGGTATTGCATATCAATGGGCAAAAAGTGAAAAAGTAGATCCACTTCCATCAGGATTAACCGCATTTGTTGGCTTTTTAATTATTATGAATCCGACTAGCGCTGTAATGAATGGTTCAAAAACTATTGTTTCAGCTAATCAAGCACCTAATTTATTAAGTGGCTATATTGATCGCGTTTGGCTTGGTGGTCAAGGTATGATTGCCGCAATTATTATTGGTTTGATTACTGGATGGATTTATTCATGGTTTATTAAGAAAAAGATTACCATTAAGTTACCAGATCAAGTTCCACCAGCAGTAGCAGGTTCATTTGTTGCTTTGATTCCAGCGGCAGTTATTTCCACATTATGGCTATGTGTATACATTTTCTTTGAAAAAGTTGCTAACACTACATTGACTCAATGGATCTATGCTACTATCCAAACACCACTTCAAGGTATTTCAGATTCATTCGGTGGTATCTTGATTATGACTATTTTAGTACCATTCTTTTGGTTCTTTGGTGTTCATGGTTCAACACTTGTTGGTGGTATTGTTGGTCCAATTTTACAAGCTAATGCATTGGAAAATGCTGCTATTTTTAAGAAATTTGGCTATGTAGATGCAGAACACGGTGGTCACATTGTTATTCAGGGGTTATTTGATCAATTTTCTACTGTAACTGGTGCAGGAATGACTATTGGACTTGTTGTATTCATGGTCTTCTTTGCTAGATCACAACAACTTAAGAGTATTGGTAAATTAACCTTGGTGCCAGGTATCTTTAATATTAATGAGCCGGTTTTGTTCGGTGTTCCTATTGTTATGAACCCAATGTTGGCTATTCCATTCTTCATCATGCCACCTTTATCAGCAGGTTCAACTTACTTATTAATTAAAGCTGGTATTCTACCATACCTTAACGGTGTACAAGTACCATGGACCACTCCACCAGTTATTTCAGGATTCTTAATTGGTGGATGGAAGATAGCTCTTTGGCAGGCAATAATTTTAGTAATTTCCTTCTTTGTTTATTGGCCATTTGCTCGAAGCTATGACAAGATGCTCTACAAGCAGGAACAACAAGCTAAAAAATAATGTATTAACAAAAATGAGCTTTTCCGGTTATTATTAAGGTAAGAGCTCGTTTTTAATTAGGTGGAAACAATGAAAAAATATTTAACTTTTGATATAGGTGGAACAAACTTAAAATATGCCTTGGTTGATGAAAATGGCCAGATTCTTGAAAAGGATCGTATAAAAACAAATGCAGAAGATCTTGATGCATTTATGGAATCAATGTATCAAGTAGCTGATAAATATCAAGATGCATTTAGTGGGATTGCAGTTTGTGCGCCAGGTAAAATTGATACTGAAAATAAGATTATTTACTTTGGTGGGGCATTACCATTTCTTGATGGTTTGAATCTTCAAGAAACCTTAGGTCAAAAGTATGGTGTACCAATTAGCGTCGAAAATGATGGTAAGACTGCGGCCCTTTCTGAGCAATGGCTTGGTGAATTGCGTGGAGTAGACACTGGCGTGGCCATTACGCTTGGTACAGGTGTTGGCGGCGGGATTATTGTTAACAATCGCATTTTACATGGTTGGACTTTTCAAGCTGGTGAATTAAGTTGGATGATTACTAATTCTGGTATTGGTGTGAAAAACATGGCAGCATATACAGGGGTTAGTTGTTCTGCAGTCAATATGATTAAAAAAGTGAATTTAGCTACCGGAAATAAGGATTTGGATGATGGATTAAGTGCTTTTGAAGCAATTAATAATGGCGACTTACGCGCAATGGCAATTTTTAAACGATATTGTCGTAATGTAGCAATTATGATTATTAATATTCAAACTGTAATTAACGCATCAAAATTTGTAATTGGCGGTGGTATTAGTAATCAGAAGATTTTGATTGATGAAATTGACAATCAGTTACATAAAATATTGGATAATAATCCGATGATAGGTAAACAGATGATTGTACCCGTAGTCGTTTCTGCTAAACATGGTAATGACTCAAACTTATATGGAGCGCTATATTCATTACTGCGTAAATTAAATAAATAAAAAAATAAGCTGATCGATTGAGATCAGCTTATTTTGCTACAATGTTTAATTATTTCTTCTTACTATCTGAAATACATTTAGCAACACTTGCTACTGCAGAACAAGCAGCTATGGCAATGACGGTTTTACAACTGACTTCTACTACATCTTTGATTAAGTCTTTATTTTCATGAATAAATTTGAAAGATGCATTAGTGTAATCCATGCAATAACCATGAACTGTATTCATTAAGTCTTTTATTTGAGTATAGCCATTTCTTTCGGTACGTTTTGGTTCATCTTTTGGATTAATTTGCGTTCTTACATTTTGATTTAATTCGTTCTTTTCCATGATATGTACCTCGATTCTATAAGAATATTTTACTTCTTTTTAGGCTTTCTCAAGTATCTTAATGAACCGTTTTTAACATATTTTTGAAATTCTTCATACAACGGAGCAAAAATTTGTGGTTCGTCTTCATCGTGAGACAACATGGTCTTAGGAAAGAAGAACCGTTCATCCCCTTGGAAGGTACCATTTAATGCGCGAACTAGCGGACTGAGCTGTGATAATTCAATTAAGCTACCGTCATCTTGCATAATCTCGATTTGGCTATTAGCATTTTTCCCAGATGGTTTGTATGCATCATACGGCTCATCAAAAGCAGAATTAGTTGCAGTGTAATAATCTGGGTTAAAACCAGCTTCCTTGATCAAACTCTTTAATTTGGGAAGTAAATTCTTGGTTTCTTTGTCAATTCTTACACTAGCAAGAGGCTTTCTGTATAAGTAACGTTTTGCCAGGTCAGAAAGAATAGGATCCTTTGATGAAGTCCACATAGAGAAATTGGTTTCCATGATACCATCGTCAAGCTTAAGATAGTCATTTAGTGTCCAATTGCCGTCCAAGAATTTTGCTAAACTAGGTGTAACTTGTAAATGATCATTTTGATAAATATATTGTGCACGTTCAAGTAAATGATGCAAAATTACTTCCATTGAACGACCAACACGGTGGAAGTAAACTTGTTGATACATTTGATAACGGGAAACAATGTAATCTTCGACTGCATGCATCCCGTTATTAGTAAAGCAAATTCCATCTTGATAGGGACGAATTACACGCAATATTCTTGATAAATCAAATCGACCATAATTAACACCGGTAAAGTATGCATCCCGTTGTAAATAATCCATTCTGTCTGCATCAGCTTGGCTAGAAATCATTTTAACTACTTGTGGGTTAGGGTAAGTCTTGGCAATTACGCTAGCTACTAATTCGGGAAAATGGGGATCAACTTGCTTAAGTGCCTGATTAATTTCTGTATTTGGATCTGTAATTATTTTTTGACCAATTTTTTCATGATTGGTATTGAATAAATGTTCAAAAGTATGCGAGTAAGGACCATGTCCAATATCATGTAATAATCCGGCACATTCTACTAAAAGACGATTGTCATCATCCCAAAGCCCGTCTCCTGGTGTAACAGAAGGATATTTTTTAACAAAAATATCGCATATTCTACGAGTTAATTCATAAACACCTAAATTATGTTCAAACCTAGTATGAGTTGCTCCAGGAAAAACGTAGCTGACAGGCCCCAATTGTTTAATCCTGCGCATTCGTTGAAATTCTTTTGATTTAACAATATCTAAAATAACTTTATCTTCAATATGAATATAGCCATGAACTGGATCACGAAGCACGACTTCATTTTTTAATTTTTCACTTTTAAATCTTGCCATAAAAATTCACCAAGCCTGTTAATTTGATTTTTTTAAAAATGTTATAAAATAGACTTTAACCACATTAAATTATAACAAATTCTGGCATAGTGCTTATATAAGAAAGGGTGAGAACTTGACAGCAATAACAATTAATTTAACTAGTAAAATTACTCAGGAAAATGAATCAGAGACTTTTACTAAGCAAATTCCAGGAAAAATGACGGAAGAAAATGGTATTACGCGAATTTCTTACGATGAAGAAGAAGCTATTTCCGTAAAGATGTTACTAAAAGAAGATGAGCTTATAATAAGACGGGGAGCAGACAAAAATAATTATTCTTTTATGAAGTTTGTTCCGGGTGAAAAAGAAAGTTGCCGTTATGTTGTTGAAGGCAGACAAATGGACATGGTCAGCGTGACTAATTTACTTGAATATGTGACTCAAGAAGATGGTTCACGTAAACTTCGGGTTGAATATGACCTCTTTAATGGACTATACTTAATAGGTAACTATACAGTCACGTTGATTTTTACTTAAGCGCCTAGTAGAATAGTAAAGATTGTAAAAGAGAGGACGTACAGCTGTGGGATTAGACAAATTTAAAGACAAAAACCGCGATGAATTGTCAATGATCGAAGTTGCTCGCGCAATTTTGGAAGACAATGGCAAGAGAATGGCATTTGCTGACATTGTTAATGCCGTACAAAAATACTTAAATAAGAGTGACGAAGAAATTCGTGAACGTTTGCCACAATTCTATACTGATATGAACACTGATGGTGAATTTATTTCTATGGGTGAAAATGTTTGGGCTCTTCGCTCATGGTTCCCATATGAATCAGTTGATGAAGAAGTTAACCACCCAGAAGATGAAGAAGAAGACGATTCACGTAAGCACCACAAGAAGGTTAATGCCTTCTTGGCAAGTGCTACCGGTGACGATGATATCATCGACTACGACAATGATGATCCAGAAGACGATGACTTAGACGCAGCCACTGATGATAGTGATGATGACTACAGTGATGACGATTCTGATTATGATGAAGATAATGATGATGCTGATGACGTATTGCCAGACGGTATCGAAGGTCAATTGTCACAATTAAACGATGAAGATGACGACGAAGATGATTAATTTGCTTGACTTAAGAAGAAAAAGCAGATAATATTTTTGTTGGGCACCCTATGTGCGTTTAGCTCCCTGAATGGGAGCTTTTTTGTTTAAAAGGATAGTAAAAAGGAGCAGCATACAATGACAAAATATATTTTCGTAACTGGCGGTGTCGTATCTTCACTTGGTAAAGGTATTACTGCATCAAGTCTAGGTCGACTTCTTAAAAATCGTGGTTTAAAGGTAACCATGCAAAAGTTTGACCCATATATTAATATTGATCCGGGTACAATGAATCCTTACCAACACGGTGAAGTTTATGTTACTGATGATGGTACAGAAGCTGACCTTGACTTAGGTCACTATGAAAGAATTGTAGACGTTAGAACTAGCAAGTACTCTAACGTTACTACTGGTAAAATTTATCAAGAAGTTTTGGAAAAAGAACGTCGCGGTGATTACCACGGTGCTACAGTTCAAGTAATTCCACACATTACTAATATGATCAAGAAGAAGATCATGCGTGCAGCTCTTACTACTGATTCAGATGTAATTATTTCTGAAATTGGTGGTACTGTTGGTGATATTGAATCAACTCCATTCATGGAAGCTATTCGTCAAATGCGTCGTGAAGTTGGTGAAGATAACGTAATGTACATCCACTGTACTTTAGTACCACTTCTTCATGCAGCTCACGAAATGAAAACTAAGCCAACTCAACATTCAGTTGCTGAACTTCGCAGTATTGGTATTCAGCCTAACATGCTTGTTCTTCGTGCAGAACAACCAATTGATCAAGAACATAAAGACAAGATTTCAGACTTTACAGATGTTCCTGTAGATCGAATCATTGAATCAATTGATGCTCCTTCATTATTCGATGTTCCTTTGGAATTCCAAAAGCAAGGTATGGATCAAAAAGTTTGTGATTTCTTGCATCTTGAAAGTCCAAAGCCTGAGGCTGATATGGAAGCTTGGAAGAAGCTTGACGAACGTGCTAAGAACTTGGAACACAAGACTAAGATTACTTTAGTTGGTAAATATGTAGAGCTTGAAGATGCATATATTTCAGTTACTGATGCGTTACAACATGCAGGCTACCTTTACAACACTAAGATTGAGGTAGATAAGGTACAAGCTGAAGATATTACTGAAGATAATATTGCAGAAATTATGAAGGATTCAGATGGTTTGATCGTACCTGGTGGTTTTGGTACTCGTGGACTTGAAGGTATGATCACTGCTATCAAGTATGCTCGTGAAAATGATATTCCATTCTTGGGTATTTGTTTAGGGATGCAAATGGCCAGTGTTGAATTTGCACGTAACGTATTGAATCTTGAAGATGCCAACAGTGCAGAAGCTGAACCAAACTGCAAGAACAACATTATTGATATCATGGCTGATAAGCGTGATGAAGAAAATATTGGTGGTACTTTACGTTTGGGTCTTTATCCAGCAACACTTAAGGAAGGTACTAAGACTCGCGAAGCTTACGATAATCAAGATGTTATCCAAGAACGTCACCGTCACCGTTTCGAATTTAACAATAAATATCGTGAAGCTTTTGAAAAGGCTGGTATGGTCTTCTCAGGTGTATCTCCAGATAATCGCTTAGTTGAAATTATCGAATTACCAAAGAAGAAGTTCTTTATTGCAGCTCAATACCACCCAGAATTCTTGAGCCGTCCACAACGTCCAGAAGGCTTATTCAAGTCATTCATCGGTGCAGCTAGTGGTCTTCCAGCACAAAAATTCTAAAATACTGAATTTATGTTATACAAAATATTAAGAAAACAAGAGTAGGGGGGCTCTACTCTTGTTTTTTTTGTCAATATCCTTTAACATTATAATGATTAATTGAAAGTAGAAAAGGATTTGTTTTCGCCAATGAAGCAGATGATTATTCATGGTGGAAAGCCCTTGCAGGGTGATGTTTGGATCGGTGGAGCTAAAAATTCAACAGTTGCATTAATCCCAGCATCAATTTTGTCGAGAACACCAGTAGTCTTGGAAGGCGTCCCAAGAATTGCTGATGTGATCAACTTGATGGACTTATTAGATGAAATGGATGTACGTTGTGAGTTTAAAGAAACAACTTTACGCATTGATCCAACAGATATTAAGATGAGTCCATTGCCAGCTGGTAAGATTAAGAGTTTACGTGCATCATATTACTTTATGGGTGCACTTCTTGGTCGATTTGGCAAAGCAGTTGTGGGCTTCCCTGGTGGTGACGATATCGGACCACGTCCTATAGACCAACATATTAAAGGCTTTGAAGCCTTAGGCGCCAGCGTTAAAAATGAAAATGATCAAATTATAATTACTGCTCCAGAAGATGGCTTGCATGGTGCGAAGATTCATCTTAAGATGCCATCTGTTGGGGCAACAATGAATATTATTATGGCTAGTGTAACTGCACAAGGCCAAACTATTATTGAAAATGCCGCGAAAGAACCGGAAATTATCGATTTAGCAACCTTCTTAAATAACATGGGGGCAGTTATTCGTGGTGCCGGTACTGATGTGATTCGTATTGAAGGTGTGGAAATGCTTAAAGCGCAAATTCCGCATACAATTATTCCAGATAGAATTGAAGCTGGTACTTATGTATCTCTTGCTGCGTGCATTGGTAATGGTATTCGTATTCATAATATTATTGAGGAACACCTTGATTCATACCTTGCTAAGGTGGAAGAGATGGGCGTTGTAATTGATGCCGATGAAGATTCTCTTTATGTGTATCCTGCTGGTGATTTGAAGATGGTGCAAGTAAAGACTGATGTTTATCCAGGTTTTGCCACAGATTTACAACAGCCGATTACTCCACTGCTTCTTACTGCTAAGTCTGGTGAAGGTGTTGTAATCGATAATATTTATCCGCAACGAATTGGTCATATTGCTCAATTACAAAAGATGGGTGCCAATATTAAAGTTGCAGATAACATCATCTTGGCTCACCCAACTGAACAACTTCACGGTGCAGAAGTAATTGCAGGTGAGATTCGTGCAGGTGCATGTTTGATGATTGCTGGATTGATGGCACACGGTACGACGGTTATCGATAAAGCCGGTAATATTTTACGTGGTTATGATCGAATTCAAGAAAAGTTACGTCAACTTGGTGCTGATGTAACGATTAAAGATAACCCTGATGTACCAGGCATTTTAGATAATATATAGAAATTAAAAATAGGATAGCTGAATGGCTATCCTATTTATTTTGCTCAAGAAATATATTATTTATACATCGTTAATGATAAAACTAATCAAGCAAGTCGTACTTCAAAGTCATCAAACCGTGACCTTCGTCAACCATTTGACCAAGAAGTTCAACGGTATTGTTGTAAACAGTGTCGGCCATCAACTGGTTAGCTGCGTTTAACTTATCTTGTAATTCCTTACCTGAAAGACCCTTAACTTCTTTGTCAGTGTCGTGTTGGATCTTGTGGCATTGTGCCAAACTCTTTTGTTCAAAAGCATCTTCAAGTTCTCCGTATACGCGGTAATTGGTGTCACCAAGTTGGGCAGTTAACTTATTAAGCCAGAAGATCTTGTTCAAGTTGAACTTAGGAGTAGTTTGGAAGCTTTCTGGTGTAGTAGTTACATTAGTATAGAATGGCACCATTGAGTTGAAGGTATTAGGGCCAAATGCCAACCATTGAACACCAGCGATTTCTGCAGGGACGTCGTTTCTAATTTGTAAAATGTGAGTTTCGAAGTTACGGTTAATACCAATTGGACGGAAGGTCTTCTTTTGTTCCGGAGTACCTTGGTCGCCATAAGCATCGTATGGAGTGTCTTGGTAGTGTGAACTTTCGGCCCACTTAATATCTTCGATTGAGATCAAACGATTTGCGTGGCAAATGAATGGTTGATCTTGATCAGCGGGAGTGCCGCCGAAGTCTGGATCGAAGTAGTTGTGAATGTACCAAGCACGTGGATTGTTGTAGTGAGCGTCCTTGATAGTTGATGAACCAAAGATGTGGCGCATGTTGTAGCCTTCACGGTCTGGGTTCAAGTGATATTCACTGATTAAGTCTTTCAAGTCACTAGCTGCAGCAAAATTGTCGGTATCATCGAAGTCGAATTCATCGATGTTCAAACGGTTTGGAGCAATAACATATGCATCGTCAGGGATGCGACGTGCAATCCAGTGGTGACCACCGATAGTTTCAAGGTACCAAATAGTATCTTTATCTGAAAAAGCCATGCCGTTCATTTCGTAAGTACCGTATTTTTCAACTAGGTAACCTACGCGCTTAACACCATCAAAAGCTGAGTGAATGTATGGAAGCGTTAGTGTAACGAAATCTTCTTCACCAAGACCACCTTCAGCTGGGTCAAGGAGTGGGTCAACACCTTGAATACGTGAATTAGTAGTAATAGTTTCAGTAGCAGTCATGGCGATATTTTCAGAATTAATACCAGCTGCTCCCCAAATACCATTTTCACCAGATACATCAGGTGCTGAGGTGTAACGAAGTGGAGTTTCAGCTAAGTCTGTATCATCAATCTTTTGCTTACTGATAGCGCTAGTGTAGTGCTTAGGTTGTTCTTCAGGGTTAACTACTTTGAACCCTTCAGGGATAATTACACGACCACCGTCTTCACTACGTGCGATCATGGTTGAACCGTCGATAGTTGCTTTTTTACCTACTAAGATAGTAGTACATTCTGTTTGTTTCATTAAATTCTTCCTTTGCTAAATAATCTTACAGTTAATATTGTATGCAAAAATGTATAGCATAAGCAAAGAATATAATTATTTTCCCCGAAATACATTAGGACTGACACCACTATAGCGTTTAAAAGCCTTGGAAAACGTAAATTCATCGCCATAGCCCACTTTTCTAGCAATTTCCTTTAAATTATGCGTAGTATTAAGTAACTCTTTCTTAGCTGCCTCCATACGCAATTGCATGAGGTACTTTTGTGGTGAAATTTTGGTATTTTTTCTAAATAAAGAATACAAGAAACTACGTGACACACCGAGTCGATTACAGAGTTCCACAATATTGCAAGTAGGATCGGTGTAATTTTTATTTAGATAATCAATGGCAATTTGGTATTGATCAATTTTAGGAGTTTTACGTATTGATGGATGATTAGGAAATTCATCTATTAAATGGTAAAAAAGCTGATAGGTAAGAGAAGCAATTTTAACGTTGTTTAATAAGGAACTATCTTCATTTAAAGTAGAATAGAGTTCTTTTAATGTTTCAAAAAATTCAGTCTTTTGAATTTGACGTAAAAAATTTTTATTAGGTAGGTTTGATGCTTTAATCATTTCGTTGGTTCCTGCACCAGACAGGCCAATCCAAAAATATTCCCAGGGATTATCGTGATCGGCTTCAAAATAGCAAGTTCTACTTCGGGGAACTAAAAATAGATCTCCTTTGGCTAACTTGGCTACATGATGGCCGCTGGAGTTAAATGTTCCTTTTCCATCAAGAACATAGTATAAAATGTCGTTTTTACGCAAATTAGTACCATCAAAATATTCATCTGGTTTACATTTTTGATGTCCATAAAAAAGAATGTGGCTTTCGATTTGACTATTGAAGTTATGATATTGATTAGACATATTTTCCTCACTATTGAAAAAAATTCTCTTTTCTCTATTATAGAGAAAGATTGGAATTTAGGGGAATAATGAAAATGACAAATGACAGGCAAGATAAATTTATTGAACGATATCAAAGATCTCTTCGTGACCATTTAGTTACTTTTAACGATGGTGTGATAGCAATCATTATCACTATTATGGTCTTATCGCTTCCTGCACCAAAAACAGATGCAGATCTTAAAAAATTTTTGTTTGATGCAATAAATTATAGTGTTAGTTTCTTTATTGTAGCTGATTTTTGGTATGATGCACATCGTACCTTCTCTACATTTAAGAAAGCCACTAAAAGAGTAGTCATTGCAGATTTTTTCTTCTTATTAACATTATCTTTTATCCCTATAATGACTAAGTGGATTATCAAGGATCCATCGCCACTCGCATTATCAGTTTATGGTGGCATATATTTAGTTGTTCAAATGTGTATTTTTTGGACTTTTATTGCTGGTAATTATGATCAAATTCATAAAAAAGCAGTTTGGCAAACAACTTTGGTTAGAACATTGACTTTAGGTATTCCTTTAGCTGTGATTTTAATTTTAGTACCTAAAATCACGTTAATTGTTTATTTAGTTTTACCGCTTGTTTCATTTTTTACTCCTGATCGAGTGAGAAAACAGCATCGTCATTATCGTAAGTAAAAAGCACTTGAATGAGGGATTCAAGCGCTTTTTAGGTTAAGGATATTTATAGAAAATTACGAGATAATATATTATGAAGAATAAATATTTTTACTAGGCATCCCTTCTTCCGTTAAATAAAAGATTAAGCAATGTTGCAGAGATACTTGCAACTACGATACCGTTCCCTAAGAATAATTGAATTGTTTGAGGTAAAGTTTGAAAAAGCTGTGGGTAAACGGTAACGCCTAAGCCTAATCCGATTGAAATAGCAACCACGAGGATGTTCCGGTTATTATCAAAATCAACTTTGGTTAACATTCTGATTCCTTGAACGGCAATCATAGTGAACATGACTAACATTGCGCCGCCCAAAACGGAATCTGGAATAATGGTAACAAGAGCACCGATTTTAGGAAGAAGGCCCATGGCCATTAATAATCCAGCTGCCCAATAAATAGGACGTTTAGTTTTGATGCCGGATAATTGAAGAAGACCTACATTTTGAGAAAAAGTAGTGTATGGGAAGGTGTTGAAAAGCCCACCGAAAATTTGTGCAATCCCTTCTGCACGATAACCTTTTTTAAGGTCATCTTCGGTAATATCTTTATGAAGTAAGTCGCCGATTGCAAAGAATACACCGGTTGATTCAACCATTGAAACTAATGCAATGATAATCATTGTTAAACAAGACGACCATTCAAATTCGGGAACGCCGAAGTAGAAAAGCTGTGGCAAGTGGAACCATGAAGCTTCTGCAACTGGTTTTAGTGAAACAAGTCCCATAAAGCCTGCAATAACTGTTCCGGCAATTAACCCAATTAAAACTGAGATTGAACGAAGGAATCCTTTAGTCCAGACTTCGATGGCGACGATGATGATGATGGTTAAAAAGGCTGCGATAAGATTTTTTGCATCACCGAAGTCTTTGGCTTGAGCATTTCCGCCGCCCATATTTTGGACAGCAACGGGAATTAAAGTTAGTCCGATAACTGTAATTAGAGTTCCTGTAACTACTGGTGGAAATAATTTTTTTATTTTTGAAAACCAACCAGCGATTAGAAACACGAAAATTCCAGCTACGATAATTGCTCCATACATCGTATTAATGGAGAATTTTTGTCCAATCATTTCAAGTGGAGCTACTGCTTGAATAGCACAACCTAAAACTACAGGTAAACCAATTCCAAAATATTTATTTCGGAATAATTGAATAAGAGTGGCAAAACCACACATAAAAATATCAATGGAAACAAGGTAAGTCATCTGCTGGCTATTGAACTTGAGTGCTGTACCGATCAAAAGAGGAACGGCAACGGCACCGGAGTACATGGCAAGCAGGTGTTGTAAGCCTAAGACAGCAGCTTTTTTGTGACTAACTTCTTTTTGTGCCATTTTTTATTTATTCTTCCCCTTCAAAGTGTACTTGGCCATCTTTGAAACTAGCAATACTTGCCAAAGATTCAAAACGAAGGCCTTCATCTTTAACCCAATCACTTCCGCCTTGGAAGGTTTTAGCGACAACAGCACCGACACCGACGATGTTGCAGTGGGCTTGTTTAGCAATATTGACCATACCCTTAACGGCCTCGCCATGGGCTACAAAGTCATCAATGATTAAAATGTTTTCGCCTTCGTGTAAGAATTTTTCTTCAACACAGATCTTGTTATTTACTTTTTTAGTATATGAGAAGACATCTGCCCAATAAACAGCGTCATTTAAAGTTGATGGTTTCTTCTTTCTGGCGAAAACCATAGGTACCCCAAGTTGATAAGCGGTCATTACGCCTGGTGCGATGCCTGAAGCTTCACAGGTTAAGACTTTATCGATCTGTTCACCAGCAAAAAGTCGTTTAAATTCTTTGCCAACTTCCATCATTAATTTAGGGTCAACTTGGTGGTTTAAGAATGAATTAATCTTAAGAACATTTCCATCTAAAACTTCACCGTCTCGTTTAATTCTCTCTTCTAGTAGCTTCAACTTAATCCTCCTGAAAAAAATAAGGGCTCCTTCTACCTAGATTTTTAGGTAAAAGAAGTCCTTAAGAGTTTATATTTCTTAATTTCGTTTACCTATAGTCCACCATTTACGGTAGTGGGTAGAAACTGTCGACCTTATTTCGACGATATATAGATATTTGTATTGGCTTAATCTTAACAAAATATATTACCGAACACAAGTGGAAAATTAAGGAATAATGTTCGATTATTTTTATTCAGAGGAGAGGTTATTGCCTTTTAAACTGAATAATTTTTCTATAATGCCGTAAGTAATTCCGGCAATCGGCCAGACTATCCAGCTGTGTTCCCAATTTTCGGTTACGAAGCTGTAGCCTAGATAAAGTGCGGTAGCAATTAGCCAATAGATTGTGGCATACTTACGCATCTTTTTACGTCCTATTTTGTTTTTAGGGGAGTAATCTTTGACCTGAAGCAAGATATCATAGCCATCTTCAATGGTGTTGTTTTTAACAAAGAAGAAGACGCCTATAGAGATTAAAACTAAGGTAATTGCGACTAACCCAGTCATTAGGGAATCAATTTGATTACCTGAAAGATATGGCGTGAAGAATGCACCGCAGAGAATTGGAATAGCAGAGATAATACATAAAACGGTAGCGATAATTGTCATTGTCGTGTAAGTTGAAGCGTAGTGCTCTTTTTGGGCTTGGACTTGTTTAGTCGTTTCCTCATCTAATTTACAGTCTTCGTATTCTAACTTTTCATAAATTTTAATATGGCGGTTAGCAGCAATAAAGAATGCAACTCCAGTAGCTACGATGATTAGCAAAATAATGACACCTAGTGAGATCATTATTTCAAGTGGTGGTGTAGATGGGCTAAATCTAGCAAAGCTAATAAGTGCAAGAAGAGGAGCAGAGCTTAGAATACAAAGCAAGACTCCAGTGGCGGTTAAAGTAGCCGCCTTTTTGCGTGCAGTTAAGAATTGATTGACTTGTTCTTTAGTTAAAATGTTGGTCATGATTTTCACCTCTTTTGTATATAATTTTGAAAATAGCATATGTATATTTTATCGAATAATAAAAAGAGGGGCTAGTTTTTTGATTATTCAGCGTTCTTTTTAAAAAATAGTAAAGTAAAAATAAGATAAGCAACTACTGCCAAGTTGAAAATAAAACCTGAAATATTGTCGGCAATGTTAGGATCTTGTACGTAATGACGAATGAGGTAGTAGACAAGAAATAAAACACTCCAAAAGATCACGCTACCGTTGACTAATAAACTTTTTTCTTCTTTAGGCAAATGTTTTCTACGTCCAGCAATTGTTTTAAAGGCAAGTTGTCTTAAGAAGTAGAAAGTAAATTGATAACTGACAATGCTGAGTAAAACAAAAGTAATCATTAATACTGCCCATGTCCAACTTAAAGTCCAAATCGTTATAAGTGGAATGAGGGCAAGAATGCAGAGAACTACACCAATAACAATGCGTTGGTTGTTCTTTTTTCTAAATTCATGAAAAGACGAATTGATAAAATCATCTTGGGCAGATGTTAAAGTAAATTTATTTTGAGTAATTGATTCGAATTCATGTATTATCAATTTCGCATGAATAAAATAACCTACTGCAATAGCGATGATGATAATCGGTATTGTGTATTGTATTGTTCCAGTGAAATTAGGGGAAAAGAATGTAAAAGAAGTAAATAGACAAAATACTCCAATTGCTAAAAAGAATAAAGCAATAGATAAACTTTCAAAATGAGCTGTCTTTTTTGCAACTTCTAAGTATTGAGTGATCTGTTGATCATCGATCGATGGTAATTTCTTTATTTGTTTTTCTTCCGTTGTTTTCCCGGGCAATTCAAATGATGGTGTGCCGTTTTTTAATAGATAATCTGTGGTAACACCGAATAGTTCGGATAAATCGACAATCTTTTCAATATCAGGAATCGATTGATTGCTTTCCCATTTAGAAACAGCTTGTCGGCTGACATTCATTTTTTCAGCTAGTGCTTCTTGCGAGAGGTGAGATTTTTTGCGTAATTGTGTAATTTTTTGACCTAATTTCATAATTGATTGTCCTTTCTGTTTTGTTGATGTTTTTAATTTATAAAAAAGTATGGTTGCTCACAAGAACTTTTTGTTTGCATTCTAGGCAACCAGTGGTTGCAACTGTTAGTTGACAGATTCTAAAGCTGAACGTTTATACTTAGTTTCATAAATATTGATTGACCTTTTTTAATTTTGCTAGTAAAGTTGATTAAAAATGTGTAGTTGAAAAGAGGGAGAATTTAGTGGCTAAGAATCTAGAGGATTTTGATAAGATTATTGTTCTTGACTTCGGTAGTCAATATAATCAATTAATCACCAGACGTATTCGTGACTTTGGCATTTATTCAGAACTTTTGCCTCATGATCTTTCTATTGAAAAGATCAAGGAAATGAATCCAAAGGGAATCATTTTCTCAGGTGGTCCTAATAGTGTTTACGACGATGGTGCGTTAAAGGTAGATCCTGAAATCTTTAAGTTAGGTATTCCTATTTTGGGTATTTGTTACGGGATGCAACTGATGAGCTACGACTTAGGTGGCAAGGTTGAACGAGCTGAAAATAAGGAATATGGTAGAGCAAATATTACTGTTGAAGATCCAGATAGTGCTTTGTTTAAAGGGTTACCAACTAAGCAATATGTTTGGATGAGTCATGGAGACCTAGTAACTCAAGCTCCTGAGGGTTTTGAAGTAACTGCATCAAGCAAGAACTGTCCTATTGCGGCAATTGCTAACCCAGACAAGAAGTTCTACGGTATCCAATTCCACGCTGAAGTTCGTAACTCGGAATATGGTTTAGATATTTTGAAGCACTTTGCTTTTGATGTTTGTGGTGCTGTAGCTAACTGGACCATGGCTGACTTCATTGATATGCAAGTTGATGAAATTCGCAAGGAAGTTGGTGACAAGAAAGTCATTTTAGGCCTTTCTGGTGGTGTAGATTCAAGTGTTACTGCAACTCTTCTTCACAAGGCAATTGGTGATCAATTAACTGCCATTTTTGTGGATCACGGGATGCTTCGTAAAGACGAAGGCGACCAAGTAATGAAGGCTTTGAACAAGGATCTTGGTGTAAACATTATCCGTGTTAATGCTCAAGAAAGATTCTTGAACAAGCTTAAGGGCGTAACTGATCCTGAACAAAAGCGTAAGATTATCGGTAAGGAATTTATTGAAGTCTTCAACGAAGAAGCTAAGAAGCTTAAGGACGTTGACTTCTTAGCACAAGGTACTTTGTATACTGACGTCATCGAATCAGGTACTAACACTGCCCAAACTATCAAGTCTCACCACAACGTTGGTGGACTTCCTGAAGATATGAATTTCAAATTAATTGAACCACTACGTAAGCTTTTCAAGGATGAAGTTCGTGAACTTGGTGAAAAGCTTGGTATTCCACACGACTTAGTATGGCGTCAACCATTTCCAGGTCCTGGTCTTGGTATTCGTGTTCTTGGTGAAGTTACTGAAGACAAGCTTAAGATCGTGCGTGAATCTGATGCAATTTTGCGTGAAGAAATTAAGAAGGCTGGCCTTCAAGAAAAGATTTGGCAATACTTCACAGTTCTTCCAGGTATTCGTTCAGTTGGTGTAATGGGTGATGGCCGTACTTACGACTACACTATTGGTATTCGTGCCGTAACTTCAATTGACGGAATGACTGCAGACTTTGCCCAAATTCCATGGGATGTGCTTGGTCATATTTCAGATAGAATTGTAAACGAAGTAGATAATGTTAACCGCATCGTTTACGACGTAACCAGTAAGCCACCTTCCACTATTGAATGGGAATAAAAATGAAAAACTCGTAATTAATTTTGCGGGTCTTTTTTCGTATTCATGGTATAATTTAAGTATAAAAAAAGGAGATCTTTCGATCTCCCATGCGGCCCGCTTTAAGAGCGGTGGTTTTGATTATAAAGACAGCGAAGATGTCGCTCTATAACTCGCCAAAGTTATAGGTAGAGCGGCGTTTTTTATTTGTGATTGTGGCGATCTATATATGTCAGCAGAGCTAACACAAAAGTCCCAAACAAAAGCATCAACGAAATAGATTCGAATACGCTCATTGAGCTGAACCCTTTCTATCAGATTTTGATCCATAGGACCTCACCTCCAGAGGTAAAACAGCCGCCGCTCATAAAACTTTCTGCATAAATAATTTTATCTGAATAAAAGTAACTTGAGAAGGCAAACAAGCCAAAAGCCCGCAATTAATTTTGCGCGCTTTTTTAATGCTCTAAATTTTGCCGTTTATGTTTAGATATTAACCACTCATTTGATATTGCGATACAGTAAGCATTTTATCAGTTATTCTTTAGCTAAATCGAAGAAAGGAAATCTGCTAATGCTTATTGAAACTTATAGTTTAACTAAAAGATATGGTAAAAAACTAGCTTTAAATAATATAGATATCAAAATCGATAAGGGACAACTCGTAGCTTATCTTGAAACTAATGGTGCCGGAAAGTCCACTACCATTAATATTTTGACAGGATTATTAAAGCAAACTTCCGGAACAATTACTTATGCTCCAAATTTAAAAATTGGTGTGGTTTTTCAAGATAGCGTTTTGGATGACAATCTTACCGTAAAAGATAATCTTTATCTACGAGCTGGAATGTATAAAAAGTACTCTAAAGAGTGGTTAAATCAATTAATTGAATTAATTAGAATTAAGAATTTCTTGAATCAAAAATATGGCACTTTATCAGGTGGTCAAAGACGCAGAGTAGATATTGCTAGAGCTTTGATAGATCGTCCAAATTTATTATTTTTGGACGAACCAACAACTGGCTTAGATTTACAAACTAGATTAGTAATTTGGCATTTATTACAAAAGTTGCAAAAAGAGCAGGGCCTAACGATATTTTTAACAACACATTATCTTGAAGAAGCAGAAAATGCGGATCAAATGTATATCCTAGAAAACGGAAATATTCTAGCAAGCGGATCTGCTAAACAAATAAAAGAAAAATATGTGCCAACTAGATTATTAGTGACTATGAAGAATAATGAAGTACCTAATCTTTCTAACAATATAACTCGGCTTAGAGATAATAAATTTAGGATTGAATCTATGAGTTCAAAACAAGTAATCGATTTTTTAAGTAAAAATGAAGATAAAATTGCAGATTTTGAATATCAAAAAGGATCAATTGATGATGCATTTATCAAGATTACAGGAAAGGAACTTCAATAATGTTTGCTTTAATTCAAAGAAATATAAAAATATATTTTTCTAATATTCCTGGCGTGATTATGTCATGTTTCGGTGCCTTAATTTCATTCTTTATTTATATTGGATTTTTACAAAAGAATTTGGAAAATTCTTGGCCAAATTTTTCAAGTGCAAAACAAATGTTAGATTTATGGATGATTGCTGGTATTGTGTCAATTGCTAGCATTACCACCTCTTTTCAAGCTTTGGGACAATTGGTAAAAGATCGAGAAACTCGAACAGCTGATGATATGAGATTGACAGATATTTCGTTCTCAAGACAAAATTTAGCCTATGTTTTGTCTAGTTCAGTTGTAAGTTTTTTGATGCAAGTTATCACTTTTGCAGTAATGAATATCTATTTTAGTGCTGTTAATAAAATTAATATTTCTATCGAATCATGTCTTTTGGCTTTGATTTTTATGGCATTGGGTGCACTAGGAGCAACTTTGTTAAATGAAATTATCGTTCTCTTCATACATTCATCTACTACATTTAGTAGACTTTCTGCAGTTGTAGGTGCGATCGCTGGCTTTGCCGTTGCAACGTATCTTCCTTATGGAACGTTATCCTCTACGGCTCAAACTTTGGTAAAATTAGTGCCAAGTAGTTATGAAGCATCTGCTTTAAGAAGCTTATTTTTAAATGAATTGAGTAAAAGTCAAATGCCAGCTAGTGTAAGAAGTCAAATGATTAACTATTTAGGTATTCATTTCAAAATTAATGACTACCAATTAACGCGTTGGGATACTGCTTATGTAATGGTAGGAATGATTGCAATATTAATAGTAATAATTACATTTTCTTCTCTGGCTGCTGGAAAGAGAAAAATGCAAATTGAAGGTTAAATTTCAGGAAGATTCGTCTCTAAAGAGTGGAGAACTTCAAATTGAAGTAAAAGCTCTTCAAGAGGATAGTACGGTTAAAAAATTAATTAGTTACTTAAATAAATTCGGTAAAAGAGATCGAAATCTTTTACCGATTAAAACCAGTGATCGGATTGCAACAATAAAGCGTGAGGAATTAATAAAAATTGAAGTACAATCAACTACTTTAACTTATTACACGACCAATGAAGTTATTAAAACTACAGGAAGACTTTATCAGGTCTTAGATGATTTGAATAAAGATTTTGTGCAAGTTTCACGCCACTCTGTAATTAATCTAAATTATTTAGAATCACTTGAAAGTGGATTTGCTGGAAATATGATTGCTATATTGGCTAATAAATTAAAAACTGATGTATCACGTCGGTATTTGCCAGATTTAGAGAAAGAGCTGGGATTATAAGATGAAATGGTTCGGAAAATGTTTAAATTATTTCTTTACAGGCATGGGATTTGGAGCAATTTGTTATGTATGTGTGTTGACCTTTTTTAATCCGGGCGTAGCTCCAACTATTAAGAGTACAGTTTCGGTTCTAGGTATTTCGGGTGTTATTGGCTTTCTCGCTATGATCTTTAAAACAGATTTGCCTATAGGTGGAGCAATTGCAATTCACTTTATTGGAACGTTTATTTTGTTCTGGGTAATGTGTGGAATTAATCAGTGGCAAATTAATGTAAGTAGTATATTATTATTTCTTTTTATTTATATTGTGATTTGGATTATTTGCCTCTTAGAACAGAAAAAGACAATCGATAGAATTAATGTTAGGATTAAAAAAAGAAATATCAACAAGAACTAAAAACATAATTGTGAGGACAAAATGACATTAATTATTCGTACTGTAAAAATGGCTGACCTTGATCGAATTGTGGATATCGAATCAACCGCTTTTCAAATGTCTGAAGAAATGACTAGAAAAGATATGATTGGTAGAATCGAGAACTATCCTGATACTTTTTTAGTTGCGGAAGTTGATGGCGAAGTTGTGGGTCACGTGTTTGGCCCAGCATCTACGGATCGCTACATCAAGGATGGGCTATATTTCAAGAATCATCCAAATAATCCACAGGCTAAGTATCAAACAATTTTGAGTTTGGCTGTTGATGAAAAATACCGTAAACAAGGAATTGCAACTAAATTATTAGACAAGATGGCTGAAGTAGCTAAATCACAAAATCACCAAGCAATTTCATTAACTTGCTTACCTAAGTTGTTCTCTTTTTATGAAAAAAGAGGATACGAAAACGAAGGCAAAACTGCAGAGGATATCCCCGATCCAGATGGCGTAAGCAGTTATAACATGGTAAAAAATTTAGTAGAGTAATTTTTTAGAAAAATAGAGTACTTGGATCTATAATTGTGGTAAAGGGGGAATTGATCATGAATAACGAATTTTGTCATAATGGAATGAAATGTCAAAAAGGTTGCCCTTGCGCAGGTAAAGATGGTGTTTGTCACTGCCGAATGGTCGATGATAAGAAGTGTGCCTGCAAGAGTCACTGTAAAGAAAAAGAAGAGTAAAATCCTCTTACATTGATACAATGATTAAAAATTAAATACCTTTTAAGTTCAGAGGATTTGTAAACATTACAAGCTGGATAAGAGCGTCGTACTGCGGCGGGTTTCTTATCCAGTTTTTTTATTTCAGGAGGTTTATATGAAATTTATAGTTACACCAGATATTTTTGAAAAATTACCAGATATGTACGTTGGCGTTGTTGTTGCCAAAGGAATTGATAATAGCAAGAACTATCCTGAAATTGATAGATTACTTAACAGATATATGAAATACTCACAACAAAAATTCGATGGTATAAATGTTAAGCAAAATGATGAAATCATTCCATATCGTGAAGCGTTTAGAAAAATCGGTATCAATCCTAATAGATATCCTTGTTCTGCAGAAGCTTTGTTTAAACGTTTATCCAAAGGAAAGAATTTGCCACACATTAATCCGTTAGTTAATCTCAATAACGCCATTTCACTTAAATACACTGTGCTTATGGGGACACATAGTTTGGATGGCGTACAAGATGACATTATAATGCGTTTAACTAAATCTGGAGATAATTTTGTCCCATTAGGTAAAGATGAAGTGGAAGAACCAGATGAGGGTGAAGTTGTTTATGCGGTAGGTAGCGATGTATGTATCCGTCGTTGGACTTGGCGTCAAAGTGAGCATAGTAAAATTACTGATCAAACGCATGATGTTTTCTTTCCAATTGATGGCTTTGTGGATGTGAATAGGGATGCAGTGGACAAAGCCAGAGAAGATTTAGTAGGGAAAAGTAAAGAAATCTTCGGTGTTGAAACTCAAGTGGGTTATGTTGATAAGAATCATCCAGAATTTGAATGGGAGTAAAAATGGCAGAAAAAAGAAATAAAAAAATCATTCTAATGATGGCGACACTTCTGCTGGGGAGTTTTATTACGACTTTAGCAGAAACGTTAATGAACAATGGCTTGCCGATGATCATGGAAGAAACGCATATTAGTCAGATGAATGCGCAATGGCTTAATACCGGGTATATGCTGGTGGCAGGGATGGTTATGCCACTGGCCACATTCTTTATGCACCGTTTTCCTTTGCGCCATTTGTTTACTGCAACGATGAGTATCTTTTTATTGGGATCATTGGTTGCTACCTTTGCACCTAATTTTTTGTTTTTGTTGATTGGACGATTGGTGCAAGCAATGGTCGTCGGAATTAACATGCCACTTGTAACCAATGTTTTAACGATTATTATTCCGGCTAAAAATAGAGGTTTGGCAATCGGAATCGCTGGGATCATCATCAATTTAGGACCGGCGATTGGGCCAACTTTATCAGGAGTAATTCTTGAATTTTATAGTTGGCGAATGTTGTTTATCATTTTGTTGCCATTTACGGTTTTGACCTTGATTTGTACGTAATTCTTTGTAGAAAGTGTACTGGAACCTGAAAACATAGCGGTAGATTTTCCTTCAGTTGTTTTTACAATCGTAGGTCTAGGAAGTTTACTTTATAGTCTAGGACGCTTAGGTGAAAGTGGTAGCAATATTCTGTTAACTATTTTATTTGCAATTATTGATGTGGTTTTTATCGCAATTTTTATCAAGCGACAATTCAAGATTGAAAATCCATTACTTGATCTGCACGTCTTTGCTCGTAAACAATATCGATTAGGTATTTTGATCACGTTGCTGATATCTGGAGCAATCATGGCACCAGAATTGATGTTGCCACTATTTAGCCAGAATATCTTGAAAGTTAGTCCAATAGTTTCGGGTGAGGTAATGATTCCAAGTGCTTTAACTATGGCTTTTTTATCACCTTTTGCTGGAAGATTATATGATAAATTTGGCATTAAAAAGATGGCAGTTATTGGTAGTTTAGCAGGATTAATCACTGCACTTCCAATGTTTTTCTATGATGCACAAACTTAAATTATTTGGATTACTGTTCTTTACGCCTTTAGATGTGCTGGTTTAATTTTGTGTTATACACTAGCGCCAGTTTATGCATTGAATGCTTTGCCGCAAAGGAGTGTTGTTTCAGGTAATACAATTATTGTGACAATGGTACAGGTAGCTAACTCATTCTGTACGGCACTAGCTGTGACAACCAAGAATGTGGTACAAAATCAGACATCATCGGTTGTTAGTGGCTATCAATGGTCATTTGGCACTACGATTTTGGTAACATTTATCGCGTGTCTATTGATTTTAGGTATTAAAAATCAGGCTAAACAATAATAGATATATGGAAGGCTACTCTTCAATGAGTAGCTTTTTTGCGTTTTATTAACTAAAATAAATAGAAAAATTGGAGGATATGAAATGAAAATAGCACAAAGAATTACAGGAATAGCAGCGATTATTCTATGGATTGCATCAATTGCAATATTGGTTATTGCAGGGATGCAACATAAGTTATTAGGATTATTACCAATCATTGCGTACAACAGGCCACAAAATTTTGTAGGTTGGATGGTTGTGCTTGCTGTGATTTTTACGGGTGTAAGAATTTTTCTTAATTTGTTCAAAGGAAAAGAATAATGAGTGAACTTAGTAAATTAACGATTAAAGTACCGATTGGATTGCTTGAAATCACTGCTACTGATGAAGCGATTGTTGGCGTGAAGCCTGCTAATCATGGAGAAAATGTGGAAGCCAATGATTTAGCTCAAAAATGTAAGACTGAACTTGAAGAATATTTTGCTGGCAAAAGAAAGAATTTTGATCTTCCTTTGGCTGATGAAGGCACAGATTTTCAAAAACAGGTCTGGGAGCAACTCCAACTCATTCCTTACGGCCAAACCAGAACCTATGGCGAGATTGCAAAAATGATGGGCAAGCCTAAAGCTTCAAGGGCGATCGGGATGGCTAACCATAATAATCCGATTTTGATTTTGGTTCCATGCCATCGCGTGATCGGTGCTGATGGTAGTTTAACCGGTTATGCGGCAGGGATTGAGGCTAAGAAGTATTTGCTTGAATTTGAAAAGAAAAATAAATGATTGATAAATGTTGTTTAATTTCAATTTTGTATCTACAAAATGGATAATTGTAATTACAAAATAAGAAAGTTTTGTATTTGGAACTTGGTGTAGGGATGAATACGCCGGTAATTATTAAATATCCGTTCTGGAAATGGACACTAGATAATTCTGATGCAAAATTTGTAACTATTGATGCTAATCAAATTATGTATCCTGATCAAATTAAAACTCGGACGTTGGCAATTAAAGGTGATATTGATTTGGTTTTAGGGAATTTGCAAAAGCTTGATTGTTAATTCAAAAAGTTATTTGATAAAATTAGCATATTCATAAGGGGATGATACTAATTTTGCAAGGAACGAGTTATGCAGTATATGCGATTATCTGGAGCTCCTAGAATTGCGATTGCTATCGCATTAACAACAAGTTTAATGATGATTTTAAGAAATGCACCGCTTGTCATAATTTTGTTGTTACTATTAATTTCAATTCAATTGGCACCAATGGTAATAGCTGTTTCATTGGTTATTGGTTGGATACAGAAGAAACAGAAAAATTAAGAAAAAAATACTAGAAGATTTTTATTTCCTCTAGTATTTTTTATCTATATTACTTTTACTTCGTTAACTTATGTACTTTATGAGCAATAACCATTTCTTTATTACGATCTTCATAAATGGCATCTTTTACATAGTTCCATGGTGCCATTAGTCGACCTTTATTATTTCTACGGAAAAGGAAATCTGCATGGTGATTATCTAGATGTCGCAGGTATCTCTTAGCATTTTGAATATGTGTATGATGTTTCAATGCTAGTCTAGGTTCGAAGTCGATAATTTTGTGATCAGCATTAAAGACCGGTTTTACTCTATGGTGCCAGTTTTTACTATCAGCTATATGATGGCTGACTTTTTTTCCGGCTTCTACAATATTTTCTTTAGTGGCCAAACTATTCTGATCTTTTAATTCTGCATGTGGATCTAGATAATAGTTTCCTAACCCGTCTTGCCGATAAAGTCTTAATTTCTTAAAAGATTTATTATTTTTATCCATTTTGACTTCAATGACATCACCATTAAGATGATTCATTAAGTACATATGGTGTTTTTTAGTATAATTAACTTTTTTCATGATCAGAATTTCACCCCTATTCAACCTAAAAATTATAAACATATTTTTAGTAGATGTATAGCAGAATAACATAAAATTTTGTGTAAATCATATTATTTAGGCTTACATTAGCAAAATTAATCATAATTATTTGTTTAACGTTTTTTCAAGTTCCTTACTGAATTCACTTTTTTGTAAAGTGGTAGTCAAGTAGTAGACAGTCGTTTGATTATCATGAACAGTAAAAGCTATTCTGACGGATCCTATATTACGTAGATTAAGTCGCATCTCATAGCAGGGAAGGTTATTAATCTTTTTTCGTGTAGCGAGTTTAACCTTACTCATACCAGTTTGTACTTCTTTTTTAATGGCAGAGTTGATTTTAGCTTGGACGATCTTTTTATTTTGGGGATGTTTCTTAAAAAATGTTTTACAGCCAGTTTTATCAAAGTTAATTTCAAGCATTAGCTCCTCTTCTCTCTATAAGTAAATTTTACTAAATAATTGTTTTAAGGTAGCTATATTATTGTAGAAAAAAGGTAGCTTTTTTACTGTTTAGTATTACTAAACAGCTATCTTATTATAAAAACGGCATTTTATTATCATGAAAACGGTGTTACGCTAAATGCGGACGTTATTTATAGGATAATTACTTTTTAGTAATTTGTTGTATAAAAAACATGCTTAGCTAGTTGCAAAGCTAAGCATGATGTCCCATAATACAGCCGTTCGTAATTATGCGGACGGTTTTATTTTAGAAAAAATTTTCAGTTTTGTGAAGGGATATTATTATGCGCTTAATTCCTGTTAAGCAGGCAACAACTTTACTTAAGAAGATGTGTGATTCGAAAAGTCAATATCAAGAAATAAAATTATTGACGGCTAAAAAGGACCGCTCAATTACTGTGAAAAATGATGGGGAAAAACTGACTGTAATTGAAGATGGCTATTTACATATAAATAAAAAATACTTGTTAACTGAAACAGCAGAATGTCGTCACGCAGTATTAGCTGCTTTTAAAAAAGAATTTCCACGTAGCAATCGTGCTTATTTGAATGCGATTATAAATTAATCCATGTATAATTTTAGATACATGCAAAATGATTTATTAAAAAAGGGGGTATTTTTTTGAAATACGCAGAAAAATCACCAGCATTGTGGGATGCAATTCGTCAAGAAGAAAAACGTCAACAGAATACAATTGAATTAATTGCATCAGAAAATATTGTTTCAGATGCTGTTAGAGAAGCTCAAGGTTCAGTTTTAACTAATAAATATGCTGAAGGGTATCCTGGTCGTCGTTACTACGGTGGGTGTCAATATATTGATCAAGTAGAACAATTGGCAATTGATTATGCTAAAAAACTTTTTAATGCCAAGTTTGCTAATGTTCAACCTCACTCAGGCTCTCAAGCTAATATGGCAGTTTACCAAGCGCTTTTGAAGCCAGGTGATGTGATTTTGGGTATGGGAATGGATGCCGGTGGGCACCTTACTCATGGCGCTAAGGTTAACTTTAGTGGTAAAGAATATAAGTCTTATGAATATGGCTTAAATGTGGAAACAGAAGAACTTGATTTTGATCAAATTCGTAAAGTTGCTTTAGAAGTTAAGCCAAAATTAATTGTGGCCGGGGCTTCCGCATATAGTCGTATTATTGACTGGCAAAAATTCCGCGATATTGCTGATGAAGTGGGCGCATACTTAATGGTAGATATGGCACATATTGCAGGACTTGTTGCAACAGATCAACATCCGAGTCCAATTCCGGTAGCTGACATTGTAACAACGACTACTCATAAGACTTTACGTGGACCTCGCGGTGGAATGATCCTGTCTAATAATCTGGAAATCGGTAAGAAGATTAATTCTGCATTATTCCCAGGTATTCAAGGTGGTCCACTGGAACATGTAATTGCTGGTAAAGCACAGGCTTTTTATGAAGATTTACAGCCACAGTTTACTGATTACATTAAGCAAGTAGTAAAAAATGCTAAGGCAATGGCCGAAGTATTTGATGAATCAGAAAATATTCGTGTAGTATCTGGTGGCACTGATAATCACTTAATGATTATTGATATTACTGATACTGGCTTAACTGGAAAAGATGCACAAAATCTGCTTGACTTCGTCAATATCACCACCAACAAAGAGTCTATTCCTGGCGATAAGCGTAGTCCATTTATCACCAGTGGCTTAAGAATCGGCACCCCTGCGATTACTAGCCGTGGTTTTAATGAAGAAGATGCAAGAAAGACTGCTTCATTGATTATTGAAATTTTATCCGATCCGGATAATGAAGCTACAATTGAACATGTAAAAAAAGAAGTACATGAGTTAACTAAAAAGCATCCGGTTGAATAAAAATGAACAGCCCCGGTTTTCGACCGAGGCTGTTTTTGTTATAATCTAAAGCTACATACAATAACGGGGTAAGGATAGGATAAGTGATGATTTGGAAAAAATAAAACGACATAAAATAGGGCTGTTTTCAGCTGTTATGCTGGCACTTAATTCACTAATCGGTTCAGGCTGGTTATTTGGATCAGGTTCAGCTGCTAAGATTGCTGGTCCGGCCGCAATTATTTCATGGATTTTAGGCGCAGTAATTATTATCGCAATTGCATTAACATATGTAGAACTTGGCTCAATGTTCCCAGAAAGCGGAGGTATGAGTAGATATGCTCAATACAGTCATGGGCCGCTATTAGGATTTATTGCAGCATGGGCTAATTGGATTTCTTTAGTTACATTAGTTCCAATGGAAGCCGTAGCTGCCGTGCAATACATGAGTTCATGGCCGTGGTCATGGGCTAATTGGACCAAGCAATTTATAAAAAATGGCGATATCACTTTTGAAGGAATCGGTGTCGTATTTATCTTTATGATTATTTTTACCATGATCAATTTTTGGTCAGTAAAAATTATGACGCATTTTACTAATTTGATTTCAATTTTTAAAATTTTGTTGCCTACTTTAACAATTGTAGTTTTAATTTGTAGTGGTTTTCATGCACAAAATTTTGGCTCCAATATTCATGAATTTATGCCATATGGAACGCGCTCAATTTTTGAAGCAACTTCAGTTTCTGGTATTATCATGTCCTATGATGCCTTTCAAACAGTAATTAATATGGGTGGGGAATTGAAAAATCCACGTAAGAATATTGTACGTGGAGTGCTGATTTCTATGTTAATTACTGCAGCAATTTATATTATGTTGCAAGTTACTTTTATTGGTGCAATTGAGCCTAGCATATTAGCTAAAGTGGGATGGCACGGAATTAATTTTACTTCACCATTTGCTGATATTGCGATTATTTTAGGAATTAATTGGTTAGTAATTTTGCTTTACCTTGATGCATTTGTTTCTCCATTTGGAACAGGTGTAGCATTTGTTGCTACTGCATCAAGAGCTTTAGCGGCTATGACGCACACACGCCATTTACCAAAATGGTTAGGTAGACTTAATCAAAAATATTTAATTCCGCGTTATGCAATGGTAGTAGACCTAATTTTAGCAGCAATTTTAGTTAGTTTATTTAGAAATTGGAATTTATTAGCAACTGTAATTACGGCCGCTACATTAATTGCTTATTTAACTGGTCCTGTTACAGTAATGACTTTAAGAAAGATCAGCCCAAACATTGACCGTCCCTTTAAGCCGCGCTATATGCCATGGTTGGCACCAATTGCTTTCGTGTTAACTAGTTTAGCAATTTATTGGTCAATGTGGCCAACAACTATTCAAGTTATTTTAGTAATTGCAGTTGGGTTACCTGTTTATATTTATTATGAAATTCATTACCAACATTCTAATTTGAAAGAACAGTTAAAGCATTGTTGGTGGATGATTGGTTACCTGATTTTTATCTCAATTATGTCTTATATCGGTAGTACTGGTTTTGGTGGTCAGGACTGGATTAAGTATCCATTTGATTTTGGAATAATTATTATTGCTTCACTTGTTTTTTACTATTGGGGAATCAAGACTGGTATGCAAAGACTTGATCCATATGCAGAAAAAATTGCTCGAAATAAAAAATAGTCTAAAAAAGTTGTTGAGAAATTTTGCTCAACAACTTTTTTTATTTATTTACTTCATTTAGGTAGTGATTCAATACTTTAAATACACCATTATCGTTGTTACTTGGGGCAATAAAGTTGGCAATCTTTTTAACGCTATTTTGGCCATTTTCCATTGCATAACTAAGCCCAGCTAATTTAAGCATTTCGATATCATTTTCACCATCACCAAAAGCAATTAATTCACTTCTAGGAACATCTAGATAAGCTAAAAATTCTTTTAAGCCAGTAGCTTTGTTAACCCCCTGTGGGATGATATCCATATAATTCCATCCACTAGTTGTAACATGAATCTTTTCCATACTACGACTATTAAAGCCATATTCTAGCTCATGTCTAACCTTGCTAGGATAATCAACTGTAATTTTTGTATATTGGTCGTCTGCAGGAATTTGAGAAAAATCATCAATTTCAATGCTATTAGGATAAAAATAATGATGTGATCTTTTAAATTCAGGAGGCGTACTCTTTAAAAAATATGAATGTTTAACACCACTAATTAATAATGTGGTAACGGAACCGGGATAACGCTGATGCATGTAGTCAATTAAGTGAAGGATGCCCTTTTTGGAAAAACAAGTAGTACGAATAATCTTACCATCGCGAACAAGCACAGCACCATTATCAGCTACAAAATCTACAGAATCGATGAAATCACCAAAATCATCGCTAAGTCTGCCTGCCGGACGACCACTTGCAATAATGAAATGTGCTCCATGCTTATGCAGGCGATACAGGATTTCTCCGAACATTTCATGATCATATTCTTTTTTGTCGTTTTCAAAAGTGCCGTCAACATCCACTGCGACAGCCTTAAAAGGAAGTTGTTTCATATAAATACCCCAATCCAAATTTTGATACCGTTAACAGTTTACCATTTATTGCAAGTGCTTACATAAATTATTTATAGTTATACCATAGAATAAATTTTTTAAGTGAGGGTAAAAATTATGGCTTCATGGTGGAAAAATGCTGTTGTTTATCAGGTTTATCCTAAGTCTTTCCAAGACAGTAACGGTGATGGAATAGGAGATTTGCAAGGGATTATTTCAAGATTAGACTATCTAGAAAAATTAGGAATTGATGCTATTTGGCTTTCACCAGTTTATCAATCTCCTGGTGTTGATAATGGATATGATATTTCTGATTATGAAGCGATTGATCCACAGTATGGCACAATGGCAGATATGGACGAGTTAATTAGCAAGGCTAAAGAACATCATATCAAGATAGTGATGGACTTAGTGGTTAATCATACTTCTGATCAACATAAGTGGTTTGTAGAGGCCAAAAAAGGAAAGGATAATCAATATCGTGATTATTATATTTGGCGTGATCCAGTTGATGAACATGAGCCTAATGACTTAAAATCTGCTTTTTCAGGTTCTGCTTGGAAATATGATGAAAGAAGTGGACAATATTATCTACATTTCTTTGCTGATCAACAGCCTGATTTGAATTGGCAAAATACCGAGTTACGTCAGAAAATCTACAACATGATGAACTTTTGGCTTGATAAGGGAATTGGCGGTTTTCGTATGGATGTAATTGAATTAATCGGGAAGGATCCAGACAAGAACATTCGTGAAAATGGGCCAATGCTACATCCATATTTACAAGAAATGAATAAAGCTACTTTTGGTAAACGTGATGTGATGACAGTAGGTGAAACTTGGAATGCAACACCAAAGATTGCGGAAGAATATTCTGATCCTGATCGTCATGAATTGTCAATGGTCTTTCAATTTGAAAATCAATCTTTAGATCAACAACCTGGTAAAGAAAAGTGGGATTTAAAACCTCTTGATTTAGGAGAATTGAAAAAAGTATTGGTTAAGTGGCAAACAAAAATCGATTTTGATCATGCTTGGAATAGTTTGTTTTGGGAGAATCACGACATTCCGCGAGTTATTTCGCGCTGGGGTAATGATCAAGAATACCGTGTCCAATGCGCCAAAATGTTTGCAATTATTTTACATATGATGCACGGTACACCTTATATTTTTAATGGTGAAGAAATTGGGATGACTAATTGTCCTGTTAAAAATATTGATGAGGTTGAAGATATTGAAAGTATTAATATGTATAACGAACGTTTAGCGGAAGGTTATGATGAAGAAGAGTTGATTCATGCAATCAATGTAAAAGGTCGTGATAATGCACGTCGACCAATGCAATGGAATGATGAAAAAAATGCTGGCTTTTCTGAAGTTGATCCATGGCTAAGTGTAAATCCTAATTATAAGGACATTAATGTTGAAAATGCGTTAGCAGATCCAAATTCGATTTTTTATACTTATCAAAAATTGATTAAATTACGTCATGAAAATCCGATCGTAGTTGATGGTGATTTTTCATTAGTGTCTAATACACAAGATGCAGTGCTTGCTTATTATCGCATTTTGAATGATAAAAAATGGTTGGTAGTAGCTAACTTATCTAATGAGGAGCAGAATTTTGTATCTAATGATCAAATTGAAACGATCCTCAGCAACTATCCAGAAAGAAATAATGTACAAAATATCACCCTTAAACCATATGAGGCTTTCATAAGCAAAGTAATTGAATAGTGGCAATGTAAAAATATCTTGAATTATTAACTTGAAGATGGTATTCTAGTCTACGTTAATCGATTAATCTATGATCTGTAATATGGTCATGGCAAAGGAGTAATAAATTATGAAACAAGGTATTCATCCAGATTTTCAAAAGGTAGTTTTCATGGACTCAGCAACTGGTGCTAAGTTCGTAGCTGGTTCAACTATGAAGCCAGAAGAAACTATCGAATACGAAGGCGAAACTTACCCATTAGTACGTGTTGAAGTTTCATCAGATTCACACCCATTCTACACAGGCAAGCAAAAGTTTGCTCAAGCAGATGGTCGAATCGAAAAGTTCAACAAGAAGTACGGCTTGAAGAAGTAAACCTTTGTCTGGTGGAAGCAGTCCCATTGGGGGCTGCTTTTTTCGTTAGAGATCATTTGGCAGAATGCTTGAAAGAAAGTATAATGATTTCTGTATAAAAATTGTTTTTATGGGAGTAAAGATACAATGAAAATGCAAATGGCTGAAATTGCCAAAGCTTTAGATAAGACTTGTGAAGGTGACGATAAAACAGTTATTACTTCTGTTGCCTTTGACTCCAGAAAGATCACAAATGGTGGATTATTTGTACCACTTGAAGGTGAACGTGATGGACATGATTTTGTGGCTGGTGCTATTAGTAATGGTGCTTCTGCTACTTTGTGGAAAAAGGGGCATCCAAATAAACCTGAAGGTATTGCAGTAATTGAAGTTGATGATCCACTTGCCGCTATGCAGACACTTGCTCGTTATTATTTGCGTAAAGTTAATCCAACTGTAGTGGGAATTACTGGTTCAAATGGTAAGACCACTACTAAGGATATGATCGCTGCAGTTTTATCAAAGCGTTTCAACGTACATAAGACTCAAGCTAATTTTAATAATGAAATCGGCGTGCCAATGACCGTTCTTGAAATGAAGCCAAATACTGAAATTTTGGTTCTTGAAATGGGAATGGATAGACCAGGACAATTACATCACTTAAGTGAATTGACTCGTCCTGATGTAGCTGTAATTACCATGATTGGTGAAGCTCATATTGAGTTCTTCGGTAGTCGTGATAAGATTGCTGACGCTAAGATGGAGATCACTGATTTTCTCCGTGAAGATGGAGAATTTATTTATAATGGTGATGAACCATTACTTCAAGAAAGAGCTAAGAAGCTTGATCAAGCTAAAGCAACTTTTGGTTTTGAAGATGATGACACGGTTCATGCTACTGGTTTTAAGAGTTACATGCATCATGCGACTTTTACAATTAATGATTCAGAGCAGAAATTCTCTATTCCAATGATCGGTAAGCATAATGTTTCTAATGCTATGGCTGCTATTAGTGTTGGACGTCATTTTGGTGAAAGTGATGAGGAAATTGCGTCATCGTTGTCTAACTTTAAGCCAACCGCTAATCGTATGGAATGGGAAAAAGGCGATGTTGGCGAAGCAATTATGAGTGATATCTATAACTCAAACCCAACTGCGGTAAGAGCTGTTATTACTAGCTTTGGCCAAGTTGAGGTAAAAGATGGCGGTCGTAGAATTGCTGTTTTGGGTGATATGCTTGAATTAGGTGAGAATTCTCCGAAGCTTCATGCCGAATTAAGCGATACTTTGGATCCACAAATTATTAATGAAGTATATTTATACGGCCCTGAAATGAAAAATCTGTATGATGCATTACAAGGCAAGTATGAGTCAGAGCATTTGCATTACTATACTAAAGATCAAATGGATCGTATGATTGATGATCTTAAAAATGATATTAAGTCGGACGACATTGTTGTGTTGAAAGGTTCACACGGGATGCACCTAGAAAATGTCTTAGCCCGACTAAGATAGGAGAAAATATTTTTTGAAATTTTCAGAATTAGGATTAAACGAAGCGCTTCTTAAAGCGATTAAACGCTCAGGATTTGAAGAAGCAACTCCAATCCAGGAACAAACTATTCCCCTTGCTCTAGAGGGTAAGGATGTAATTGGCCAAGCACAAACTGGTACTGGTAAGACTGCTGCATTTGGGTTACCAATTTTACAAATAATTGATAAAAAAGAAAAGGCAATTCAAGCAATTATTATTGAACCAACTCGTGAACTTGCTATTCAGACTCAAGAAGAGCTCTTTCGTTTAGGTCGCGATGAACGTGCACATGTACAAGTAGTATATGGTGGTGCTGATATTGGCCGTCAAATTCGTTCATTAAAGCATCATGTACCATCAATTTTAGTGGGGACACCAGGCCGTTTACTTGATCATTTAAAGCGTGGCACAATTGACTTAGATAAAGTTAAGACTGTAGTTTTAGATGAAGCAGATGAAATGCTTGATATGGGATTTATTCAAGATATTGAAAGTATTTTGAAATATGCTAAGAATCGTAATCAAACATTGCTTTTCAGTGCAACAATGCCAAAGCCAATTTTGCGAATTGGTGAAAAGTTCATGAACAATCCTGAAATTGTTCAAATTAAAGCTAAAGAACTTACTGCAGATTTAATTGATCAATACTTTGTTCGTGCAAAGGAATCAGAAAAATTTGATATTATGTGTCGTTTAATTGATGTACAAGGACCAGATTTAGCTGTGGTCTTTGGTCGAACTAAGCGACGCGTAGATGAACTTACACGCGGTTTACAAGCTCGTGGCTACAATGCTGCAGGAATTCACGGTGACTTATCACAAGCACGTAGAATGGCCGTATTGAAGCGATTCCGTGAAGGTAAGCTTGATATTTTGGTCGCAACGGACGTTGCTGCTCGTGGACTTGATATTTCAGGTGTAACTCACGTTTATAATTACGATATTCCACAGGATCCTGACTCTTATGTTCACCGTATCGGCAGAACTGGACGTGCAGGTCAAAACGGAATTTCTGTTACTTTCGTAACACCTAATGAAATTGGCTATATGCGTACAATTGAACAACTTACCAAGAAGAAGATGTCACCACTTCGTCCACCAACAGACGATCAAGCACTTCGTGGTCAATTGAAACAAGCTAAGGCACAAATTGAAGACTTAATAAATAGTGATCTTGGTAAATATACCCAAGATGCTAGTGAACTTTTGGATAATTATTCTGCAGTTGATTTAGTTGCTGCATTTTTAAAGAATTTATCTAAGGATTCAACTGATATTAAGGTTAAGATTACACCAGAAAAACCATTACCATACAAGGGCGATGGTCGCCGTAATCGTAGAGGACACGGTCGTGGCCGCAACAATAATCGCAATCATGGCAATTATCGTCGCCGTAATAATAATTATCGCCATAATGGTAATCGCGGCAAACGTGGTCGTGGCAATGGACACGAATTTGTTATTAAAAGCAAAGAAAAGTAAGTTTTAATACAAAAAAGAAGTTGTAAGATCTACAACTTCTTTTTTGTATTATAATCATGTTATTGTGTGAGGTGAAAAAAATGATTAAAGGTGTAGGGATTGACTCAATTGAAGTCGAGCGTGTTAAAAAAATTATCGATAAAGGTGATCTTTTTGCCAAAAAAGTATTAACTCCAAATGAGTTTGCCCAATATCAAAAATTAGAAGGAAAAAGAAAAGTCGAATACCTCGGAGGTCGTTTTTCATTAAAGGAATCTTTTTCTAAAGCCATGGGTACCGGATTAGGTAAATCTGTTGGTTTTCAAGATATAGAAACTTTGTGGGATGATTTAGGTCATCCTGTAATGACTTCAACAAAATTTGATGGAAATATTTTTCCAAGTATCACGCATGATAATCACGAAATTATTACATTTGTAGTTTTGGAGGAAAAATAATGGTCCCAGGCTATCATCGTCCAGCCGCAGTAAAAGTTAATTTGGGCGCAATTAGAAGAAATTTAGAAAATGAAATGAAGCATCTTGATCCAGGTCAAAAAATGTTAGCGGTTGTCAAGGCTAATGCATATAGACATGGTGCAGTTGAAGTGGCTAAAGTAGCTGAAGAAGTTGGAGCAGCAGGTTTTTGTGTAGCTGTTTTAGATGAAGGATTACAATTGCGTCATGCGGATATTGTTAAACCAATTTTGGTGTTAGGGGTTGTTTCTCCTAAGTATGCACCAATTGCTGCGGTGAACAATATTTCGTTAACTGTTCCTAATTTTGAATGGCTTAAAGAAGCTGAAAAATACTTAGCGAAAGAAAACCTGCAATTAAAGATTCATTTGGGCATTGATTCAGGTATGGGAAGAATCGGTTTTAATGAAGATGATGAATTTATTGAAGCAAATAAATTCTTAGAAAATAATGATCAGTTCTTTGTTGAAGGAATGTTTGCTCATTTTGCTTCTGCTGATAGTGCTGATGAATCTTACTTTGAACATCAGCTTGAAAAGTTTAATCACATGAAGAGCTTGTTAACAGTTAAGCCTAAATGGATCCATGTATCTAATACTGCAGCTAGCATTTTTCATAAGAATATTAAAAGCGACTTAGTTAGATTTGGAATTGGCATTTATGGCTTGAACCCCTCTTCAAACCCTGCTTCTGCTGATTTGAATCCAGATATTAAACTTGAGCCTGCATTGTCATTTGAAAGTGAATTAACTCATGTCAAGACAATTCATAAAGGTGATGGTGTTAGTTATGGTTCAACTTTTGTAGCAGATAAAGACACCATTATCGGCACTGTTCCAGTTGGATATGCAGATGGTTGGATTAGAAAATTCCAAGGCTTTAAAGTTAAAGTAGGAGACAAGTACTGTCCAATCGTTGGTCGTATTTGTATGGATCAATTTATGGTGGAATTGCCAGAAAAGATGCCTGTTGGCACTAAAGTGGTAATTATTTCAAATAATCCAGATGATCCAAATAATATTAAAGCTGCTGCAGATTATGTCAATACTATTCATTATGAAGTAGCTTGCTTATTAAATGATCGTTTACCAAGAATTTATTATGAAAAATAATAATTAGGTAAAACAAAAAAGCTTTTAGATTCGATATCTAAAAGCTTTTTGTGTTTTTATTTAGTCATGTTCTGGTCGTTCGATGAATACACCAGGATTTTCATCGCTCATAATTGTCATCCCAGCTTGTAAGTCTTCAATTTCAGAAACTACGAAGCCTTTCTTTTGCAATTTATTAACGATCGTCTTCATGGTAATATCAGAAACGCCTGCAGGTAAAGTGAATAAAGTTCTTCTAACAAAGTCACCTTCAAGCTCACCAGCTGCAGCATCAAGTGTCATAACACTAGACATGTTAGTGTGCTTTGAAACGATTTTGGACATTTTAATTAAATTACCCCGGGTATTATCTGACAAGACAGTTAAAACATATGAACCATTTTTAATATCCCAAGCATCAGATAACATGTCAAGCAATCTTGAGTGGGTCAAAATGCCATAAAAATGATTTTCTTCATCAAGAACAGCAATGTATGGCAAGTCTTTAATGTTGAAGAAAACTTTGAAAAATGGTGAGTTAACCTTAATTGTTTTAGTAGCATTCTTGAGTAAGTAAGTTACAGGTAAATTCATATCGCCACCTTGTGACTTATGACGGTAGATGTGCATTTTATAAATGTTACCACGGAAGATGGTACCAGTATCATCAACAATTGGCACACATCTATAACCTGAGTCTTCTAAGATTTTTAGTGCTTCTGCTAATGTGGCTCTTTCATTAACTGTTGTTAAGTAATCTTTCTTAATAACCAAAGATTTAATAAGCATGAGTTCGCCTCCAAAGGAAAAATATTACAAGTAATTATAGCATAAACCAGCAAATTAATTAAATAATGATTAAAGAGTAGTCCGAATAATCATATATATTTTAACAATAATTTGAGAAAGTAAAAAGCATCTCTTTTAATATAGAGATGCTTTTTTATAAACAAAATTTATGAAATTATTGACGAACCTTAACGCCAGTTTCTTCAAAGGCTTTGTCCATAACTTCCTTTAATTGCTTAGCAGAAGCTTCCATCTTAGCTTGTTCATCAGCGGTTAAAGGCATTTCAATAATTTGTTCAAGACCGTTACGGCCAACAACTGCAGGAGTACCAATGTGAAGGTCGTGTAAACCGTATTGACCATCCATTGCAACTGAGAGTGGAAGTACACGGTGTTCATCGTTCAAGATAGCCTTAGCGATCATTGCTGAAGCTGTACCGATACCGTAGAAAGTAGCACCCTTCTTGTTGATAATGTCGTAAGCCATGTCAGCAACTTCCTTGTGGATTTCTTCAAGCTTAGATTCATCCATACCGTGAGCCTTAACCCAGTCGCTAACCTTTACGCCACCAACATTGTTGTAGCTCCATACTGGGAATTCAGTATCACCGTGTTCACCAAGCATGTATGCATTAACTGAACGTGGGTCAACGTGTTCCATCTTACCGATAACCTTTTGAAGACGACCAGTATCAAGTGAAGTACCTGAACCAATAACGCGATCCTTAGGGAAGCCTGAAATCTTCCAAGTTGCGTGAGTCAAGATGTCAACTGGGTTAGCAACTACTAAGAAGATACCTTCAAAGCCTGATTCAACAACTGGTTCAACGATTGATGATAAAATCTTCAAGTTCTTGTTAACAAGGTCAAGACGAGTTTCACCTGGCTTTTGTGGAGCACCAGCAGTAATAACTACTAAGTCTGCGTCCTTGCAGTCAGCGTAGTCAGCTGCGTAAATGTTCTTTGGGAAAGTCCATGGAGTAGCATCTGCTAAGTCGATTGCGTCACCTTCAACGTGTTCCTTAGCAATATCAATGATACCTAATTCTTCAGCAATACCTTGTTGCACCATTGAAAATGCAAAGGTAGAACCTACAGCACCGTCACCAACTAAAATAACTTTACGAGGTTTTTCAACTCTTGCCATAACAATAAGTCTCCTTTTTTATTAGTGATAATTTTAACAAAGAAAATTATACCATGTTGAAGAGCATTAATAAAATTATTATTTTGTGTTTGTGCTATTATAGTTGAGATTATTATTAATGAGGGGTAAATAAGATGAAGATAATTGCAGGTTTGGGTAATCCGGGTCAAAAATATGATAAGACCAAACATAATACTGGTTTCATGACAATGGATCACTACCTTGATAAAAAAGGTTTGACTTTAAATAAAGATAAATTTGAAGGGCATTGGACTAAAGAAAAAATAAATGGTGAAGATGTGATTTTTCTTGAGCCACAGACCTATATGAATGAATCTGGTCGTTCAGTAAGTCAAATTGCCAACTTCTTTAAGGTTGCGCCTGAAGATGTGTTGATTATTCAAGATGATATGGATATGCCAATTGGAAAAATCAGAATTAGAGCCAATGGTAAATCTGGTGGTCATAATGGAATTAAAAGTATTATCCGTGATTTAGGAACCGAAAAATTCAATCGATTAAAGATTGGTATACGTCATCCTAAAAATGCAACAGTTGTTTCGTGGGTTCTTACTCCATTTAATGATGAACAACAAAAATTAATGGATGATGCATTTGATACAAGCGTAGATATTATTGACGACTTTATTGCTGGTCGTGATAGCCAATATTTGATGAATAAGTATAATTGATATGCGTTTAACAGAAATATTAAATAAAGATCAAGATTTAAATAATTTTATTCTTAAAACCAAACAAGTAAAAAATTCACTAATCACTGGCGCTAATGCCGGTGCTTTTAGTCTGCTTTTAAAACAAATTATTTCTAAACTAAATGAACCACTTATTTTAGTTGAAGAAAATGAAAATAAAGCACAAAACTTATACGGTGAATTAAGTGCAATTTTGGATAGTGAGCAAGTGCAAATATTCTCACTTGATGCTACGATTGCTACTCAAACTGCTGTCAGTTCTCCTGATGAACTAAGTAGTAGAATTCAAGCACTTAGTTTTTTATTGAGTAAAAAAGCGGGGATTGTTATAACTACGCCACAAGGCTTGCAATATAAACTATCTAATCCAACAGATTTTGCTCAAGCTAAGAGAGTATTTATACCGGAGAAAGAATATGAACTAACAGAATTAAATAATTGGTTAGTTCATTCTGGTTATCAAAAGGAAGCTTTGGTGGCTAAGCCTGGTGAGTTTGCAATTCGTGGAGATATTTTAGATATTTATCCTCTAGATAGAGAAAATCCAGTTAGAATTGAATTCTTTGGTGATGAAATTGATACAGTTAAGGAATTTAATTTAGCAACACAGCGTAGTACGCAAGAAATTGATCTAGTTGAAATTACTGCTGCACAGGACAGAGTATTTTCAAGTGATGCTATTAAAAAAGCAGCTGAAAAAATCAGAAAAGATATGGCAGATGCTCCGGCACCGGAGAAGGCGGTAAAAGATCATTTTACTGTAGCGCTAGATAATTTAGATACTGGTGGTTTGCCTCAAAATTATTCATTTCTAGTTGATTACTTAATTGAAAAACCAAGTAGTTTATTAGATTATTTGGCCCCCAATGGACAAATTTTAATAGATGACTTCCCTTTAATTAAGCAATCTGTAGAAACTGTCGATGAGCAAAATGCTGCATTTATTAGCGATGAACTTAAAACCGGTGCGATGCTACCTGGACAAAAATTACGTGCTGATTTTGATAAGGTATTATCACAAGATAAACATCATCGAATTTATTTTTCATTATTTCAAAGAAGTATGGGGCGTTTGCGCTTAGGACAGATGCTTAATTGGCAAACGCGTGAACCAGAACAATTCTTTAGCCAAATGCCATTAATTAAATCGGAGCTTGAATCTTATAAAAAGTCTGGCCAAACCGTTATTTTACAGGCAGACAATAATAAAAGAGCACGACAGATTGACCAAACAATGGTTGATTTTGGCTTGAGTTTACCAATCGTTGGCGAAGATGAAATTATTGAAGGACAATGTCAAATTGTTGTGGCAGGTTATACAAGCGGATTTACTTTGCCTACAGTTAAGTTGGTCTATTTAACTGAGCGTGAACTTTTTAATAAACGTCCTCAACGCAAAAAGCGGATTAAGACTTTAGAAAATGCTCAAAGATTACGTAACTATACTGAGTTAAAGCCTGGAGATTATGTTGTACATATTAATCACGGTATAGGACGCTTTGAAGGAATTAAAACTTTAGAAAATAATGGCGTAAAACGTGACTATATCACAATTACTTATCAGCGCGGTGACCAGCTTTTTGTACCTGCAGATCAATTAAGTTTGGTGCAAAAATATGTTGGCTCGGAAGGTAAAACGCCACATATTAATAAACTTGGCGGCAGTGAATGGGCCAAAACTAAACGTAAAGTTCAATCAAAGGTTGAAGATATTGCAGATGATTTGATTGAACTTTATGCTAAACGTGAATCAGAGAAAGGCTTTGCATTTTCACCAGATGATGATCTGCAAAGAAAATTTGATGATGCCTTTCCATATCCTGAAACTGCGGATCAGCTTCGTTCAATTAAAGAAATTAAAGAAGATATGGAAAAGCCCAAGCCAATGGATCGTTTGGTTGTTGGTGACGTTGGTTTTGGTAAAACAGAAGTTGCCCTTCGTGCGGCCTTTAAGGCAGTTCAAGATAATAAGCAAGTTGCTTTTTAGTTCCTACAACCATTTTGGCCCAACAACACTATGAAACTATTCAAGATCGTTTTAAAGATTTTCCAGTGAATATAGCAATGTTATCTCGTTTTCAGACACCCGCTGAATCAAAGGAAATTATTGAAGGCTTAAAAGATGGAAAAATAGATCTTGTGGTTGGCACTCATAGAATTCTATCAAAAGATGTAGAATTCAAAAATTTAGGATTATTAATTGTTGACGAAGAGCAAAGATTCGGTGTTAAACATAAAGAGCGACTAAAGCAGTTAAAAGCCAATATTGATGTTTTAACTTTAACTGCTACACCAATTCCTCGTACGCTTCATATGTCGATGGTAGGTGTGCGTGATTTATCAGTTATGGAAACGCCGCCTCAAAACAGATATCCAATTCAAACTTATGTAATGGAACAAATTCCAAGTGTAGTAAAAGATGCTTGTTTAAGAGAAATGCAACGTGATGGTCAAGTCTTTTATTTACATAATAGAATTAGTGACATTGATGAGACCGTAGAAAAATTACAACAACTTATACCCAATGCCAGAATTGCAAGTGCACATGGACGGATGAGTCAAAATCAACTAGAAGATATTTTATATCGTTTTTTAAATAGAGAATTTGATATTCTAGTTACAACAACAATTATTGAAACTGGTATTGATATGCCGAATGTTAATACGATGATTATTGAAGATGCAGATCACTACGGTTTGAGTCAGCTTTATCAATTGCGTGGAAGAATTGGGAGAAGTGCAAGATTAGCTTATGCATATTTTCTTTACCAACCTAATAAGGTATTAACTGAAGTAGGAGAGAAGCGTTTAGATGCTATTCGCGATTTTACAGAATTAGGATCTGGCTTTAAAATTGCTATGCGTGATTTATCAATCAGAGGTGCTGGAAATATGCTTGGCGCTCAGCAACATGGTTTTATTGATAGCGTTGGATATGATTTATATTCACAAATGTTAAGTGATGCGATTAAAGAGCGTAAAGGTAAAAAGACAGTGAAGAAATCTAATGCGGAAATTGATCTAAAACTTGAAGCGTATATTCCTGATTCATATATTGGTGATCAAGAAGAAAAGATTGAATTTTATAAAAAGATCAAGGCTGTTAATAACCAAGAAGAATTAGATAAAATTGAAGATGAATTAATTGATCGTTTTGGTGACTATCCAGTATCCGTTGAAAATTTACTTGCTGTTGCGGGACTTAAAGTAAATGCAGATTTAGCTCAAGTATTAAACGTGCTAAAGATTAGTGATGATAAGATCAAAGTTGAATTTAATAATAATGCTTCACATGAATTAGAAGGGCCTAATATTTTTAAGGCTCTAGAACATGTGGACTTAAAAGCACGAATTAGTATGAATCAAGAAAAGCGAATGGTAGTCTTATTACAATTACCAGATGAAATGAAGAATCGAGTATTGTTTAATGAACTAACAACGTTTTTACAAGCTGCAAGTGATATTGTACAGAGATAAAAAATGGAGGATAATTATGAGAATTGATAAATTTTTAAAAGTTTCTAGATTAGTTAAAAGAAGAACTGTTGCTAAAGAAATGGCGGATCAAGGTCGAATTAAGGTAAATGGTCGAGTAGTTAAATCAAGTTATGATGTTAAAATTGATGACATTATTGAAATTGGTTATGGGGCAAGAGTAATTAAAGCTAAGGTTTTGAATATACGCGAAACAACCAAAAAGGCTGAAGCTAGTGAACTATATGAGTTAGTTGATTAATGACTTTTGACTAAATCGTTGCTATACTTAACTTAATTATTTGTGTTTGCTAGCAACGTTTAAATAGTAATAGGGGATTAAAAAATGAATCGTGGTCCACGTATCTATAATTCAATGAGTCCAGAAGAACAAAGGGCGCGTCTAGAACGTAAACAGGCGAAAATAGAAAAAGAAGTACACCGTGTTAGGTTAAATAGAATTATTGCAATTTTTGCAATAGTTTTTGTCGTGCTCGGAATTCAAATTGCAGTTAAAATTTCACAAACTGGTAGAATTAATAAGCAAGTTCAGGCAGAAAAACAAACTCTATCTAAAGTACAAAAACAGAGGCGTGAATTAGCGACTAAAAAGAAAGATCTTAAAGATCCCAATTACGTGGCAAAACTCATTCGTTATAAATTTTACTATTCTAAATCTAATGAAAAAATTTATAACGTACATGAAAGAAATGATAATAACTAATGAAAAAATATCAAGCTGGCAATCGTGTGACTGGGGTAATTAATAATATTACGGATTTAGGAATATTTGTTACATTACCTAATAGACATTCAGGATTGATTCATCACAGTGATTTTGGTAATAATTGGCCAAGAGAAAGAAGACAATATCAAGTAGGACAAGAAATTCGTGTGGTGGTTGTTCATATTCACAAAGGAAGGTTTAACTTATCAATTTCGCACTTAAATGATCCTGATTTGGTTGACCCAGATAATCAATTTTCTGATACTCAACCTGCTGATTTTGATCAGGTTTTGAATAAGACGGCTAGAGATGCAAAAAGAGAAATTGAAAAGTTAAAACAAACTTTGACTGAAAATTAAAGAAATGGCCTAGTAATAGGTCATTTTTTGTTAGGAAAATTTATGAAAATTATTGATTTTTTTAATGAAAAACAAATAGATTTAGAGAATAAAAAATTACTTGTTGCAGCAAGCGGTGGTCCTGATTCTATGGCATTACTTGACATGCTGAAGGATTTGCAGAAAAAGCAGAAATTTGAACTGATTGCGGCTCATTTTAACCATCAATTGAGAAGCGACAGTGAAGAAGAAACCAGGATTTTAAAAGATTATTGCCAAAAAAATGAAATTCCTTTATTTGTTGCTAAATGGGCTAAAAATGAGCAGCCTAAAAGTGGGATTGAAGCCGCTGCCCGTGAAGTACGCTATAATTTTTTAACTAAAATTGCCAAAAATGAAACTGCTGATTATTTGTTAACTGCTCATCATGGGGATGACTTAATAGAAAATATTTTGCTCAAGTTTATTCGCTCAGGTAATCCAGAAGAGATGAACAGTCTTCAAGCAGTGGGAGTAATGCATGGCGTAACTTTACTGCGGCCACTTTTATCTAGTAGTAAGCAAGAAATTCTGGCATACGATAAAGAGCGAGGGATTTCGTTTATTGTAGATTCTACAAATAAAGAAGATGATACAATGAGGAATCGGATGCGGCATCATGTAGTACCAATATTAAAAAAAGAAAATCCAGCACTTATTCAAAATGCATTACGTTTTAGTCATAAAATGAGTGATTTAACAAATGTAGTTGATGAAAAGATTAATGAAATTGGTACAATTGAAAATTTTTTAGGACAAGCATATCGCATTAAAAGTAGTGAGATAAAAAGGCTAACTAAAGATCAGCAAATTGTATTTTGGCAAAAAATAATTTGGCAAAAGTTTCATCGTCGTGTAAATAAAAATCTGGGTAATTTTTCGGTGATTGAATACCAAGGCTTTGTTTATTTGTATAAAAATAATCTGGAAATTAGTAAAAAAATATTCACGATTAAAATTAACGAACCATTTATTTTTAATAATAGAAAATTACTCTTGACTACCAAAGACAATATGTCTAAGAAAAAATTAGGCGATTTTTGGTTTGATTGTAAAACTGAATTTAAGGCAGGTGTTTTGATTACTGGAAGTAAATTTTTATTGCAAGATGGAACTAGAGTGAAAGCTAAGAAAAAATTTGCAGAACACGCGATACCATTTGCTTTACGACCTTTATGTTTAGCAATTTATGCTGATCGAGAACCAATTTTCGTTGAAAATACGTATCAAAATCAAAATTGGATAAAAAATGGCAAACATTATTTTCTATATGCTAATTAATTTATCAGTAAATATAGTTGAAAATATTAGTGGTCGGAACTTGTTTTGTGATAAAATTTTAAACGTATAACTTAAAGACTTTGCGGAGGTTTTTTATGAAGAATAACCGGAATCGGCTGCTTTCAAACGGCCTTTTCTATATAGTTGTGTTCCTTCTGCTCCTATGGGGAATCAACTGGGCACTAGGCGGCTCTAACAATAGCGGTAGTTCAGAAAATATTAGCTACTCACAATTTGTTAAAGATTTGCGTCAAGGCAAAGTTAAAAACTTTAGTGTTCAACCTGCTAATGGTGTTTACACTGTTTCAGGTAGTTACAAGACTGCACAAACAGCAAAGAATCAATCAAATAGTAGTTTTGATTTCTTTAGTAATAATTCAAGTAGAAAAGTATCCAGCTTCTCTACAACCATGTTACAAAATGATTCTACCGTTTCGAATGTGCAAAACTTGGCACAAAAGAGTAACGCTCGGATGACAACTCAAGGAGAATCACAATCTGGCAATTGGATTTCAACTATTGTCATGCTTGTACCAACTGTTTTGTTTATTGTCATGCTTTGGATGATGATGAATCAAAGCGGTGCTGGACGTGGTGGTAGCGGCGGAATAATGAATTTTGGTCGTTCACATGTCAAACCAGAAGATCCTTCTAAAAATAAGGTTCGTTTCTCTGACGTAGCCGGTGAAGAAGAAGAAAAGCAAGAATTAGTCGAAGTTGTTGAATTTTTGAAAGATCCATCAAAATACACTAAGTTGGGTGCGAGAATCCCATCTGGTGTTTTACTTGAGGGCCCTCCTGGTACTGGTAAGACCTTACTTGCTCGTGCTGTAGCGGGTGAAGCCAACGTACCATTTTACTCAATTTCAGGTTCAGACTTCGTTGAAATGTTTGTCGGTGTTGGTGCAAGTCGTGTACGTGATTTATTTAGCAATGCTAAGAAGAATGCACCAAGTATCATCTTTATCGATGAAATTGATGCTATTGGTCGTCGTCGTGGAAATGGTACCGGTGGTGGAAACGATGAACGTGAACAAACGTTAAATCAATTATTGGTTGAAATGGATGGTTTTGAAGGCGATGAAGGTGTAATCGTTATTGCCGCAACTAATCGTTCAGATGTCTTGGATCCAGCTTTACTTCGTCCAGGTCGTTTTGACCGTAAGGTATTAGTTGGTCGTCCTGATGTTCGCGGTCGTGAAGCTATCTTAAAAGTTCATGCTAAGAATAAGCCACTTGCTCCTGATGTTGACTTAAAAGAAGTAGCTCGTCAAACTCCAGGTTTTGTAGGTGCGGATTTAGCTAATGTTTTAAATGAAGCTGCATTGGTAGCTGCTCGTAGAAACGGTACTGAAATTACCGCGTCAGATATTGATGAAGCTGAGGATCGTGTAATTGCTGGGCCAGCTAAGAAGGATCGTCTAATTGCAGAACCAGAAAGACGTCGAGTTGCTTTTCACGAAGCAGGTCACTCAATCTGTGGTTTGGTATTGAGCGATTCAAGAACTGTACGTAAGGTAACTATTGTGCCTCGTGGTCGTGCTGGTGGATATAACATCATGCTTCCAAAGGATGATCAATTCATCTTAACTAAGAATCAATTATTTGAACAAATTGTTGGTTTAATGGGTGGTCGTGCTGGTGAAGAAGCAACTATTGGTGATAAATCAACTGGTGCTTCAAACGACTTTGAACAAGCTACACAAATTGCTCATAGTATGGTTGTTAACTATGGTATGACTGAATCTCTGGGTATGGTTGAGCTTGAAAAAGAAGGCGAAAGTAATCCTTATGGATTCAAACCTTACAGTGAGGCAACTGCTGCTAAGATTGATGAAGCGGTTAAGAAAATCTTGGATGAAGCTCATGCTAAAGCCCTTGAAATCGTAAAAGAAAACAAGGAAAAGCACAGAATTATTGCTGAAGCTTTACTTAAATATGAAACTTTAGATGAAAAGCAAATCATGTCCTTATATAAGACTGGTAAGATGCCTGAAAAGGATGAAACTGAATATCCAAGTGAATCAAAAGCTTCAACTTACGAAGAAGCTAAGGCTGCTGCAGAAAAACGTGAAGTTGAAAAAGCAGAAAAGAAAGACTCAGATCAAGCTTTAGCTGATCAAGAAAAAGATGCTTTGGAAACTCCATTAGAAAAGAATCATGAAGTCGAAGAACATAATCCCGAAAATCCTGAAAAGGACGAAAAGACTAATTCAAATAATGATTCATCTGCAGACGATGAGCAAAGATAATTAAATAAAAGTAGGGCCTGTTAAAGGCTCTATTTTTTTAGGAAGAAGGATTAAAGAATGAATGATTATTTAGTAAAATCAATCGATAAGACTAAGAATTTACGCTTGCTAACTATAACTGCTAAGGGAGTAGTTAGTGAAGCACAAAAGCGTCATGATTTATGGTCAGCTTCTTCAGCTGTACTCGGTCGTACATTAGTGGGTTCGCTTTTACTTGCTGGGGCAGAGCTTACTGATAAAGAAGAATTGACTGTTAGATTGTTAGGTAATGGTCCAGTAGGTCCAGCTATTGTAACTGCAACAGCAGATTTGAAAGTCAAAGGCTATGTTAAGAACCCTCATATTGCATTACCACCTAAAGAAAATGGTCATATTGATGTAAAAAAAGCTGTTGGTCAAGGATGGTTTGAAGTGACTAAAGATTTGGGTCTGAAAGAACCCTATACTGGCCAAGTTCCAATTGTTTCTGGTGAAATTGCAGAAGACTTTGCGTATTACTTAACTAAGTCTGAACAAATTCCATCAGCTGTAGGTTTATCAGTTTTCGTAAATCCAAATAATTCAATTGGTGAAGCTGGCGGATTTATGCTTCAAGCATTACCTGGTGCCAGTGATGCTTTAATTGATAAGACAATTAAACGAATTAATGAATTGCCTGCTCTTTCTACTTCATTTTTAGATGGTATGACACCGGAAGATTTGGCACGTAAAATTTTAGGTACTGATTGTAAGATTCTGGAAAAAGATGATGTTGCATTCAGCTGTGATTGTTCTAAAGAAAAATATGCGGGAATTCTTGAAACTTTAAAGTCTTCCCAATTAAAAGATATGATCAATGAAGATCATGGAGCAGAACTTATTTGCAACTTCTGTGGTAACAAATACCATTACACTGAAGATGAATTGAAAGAGATTTTAGCTAAGAAAAAAGACGATAAAGATTATTAATTAAATTTAAAGAGGCCTAAGGTTTTAACCTTTAGGGCTTTTTTGATATTATAATAAAGTATTTTGAAAGGATGATTTGGTGGATAACAGCTGGAAAATTCGCGATATCACCATTCCAAACCGAGTTGTTGTTGCGCCGATGGCGGGAGTTTCAAATTCAGCATTCCGCGTTGTATGTAAGGAATTCGGAGCTGGGCTGGTTGTCTGCGAGATGATTTCTGATCATGGAATTATTTATCGAAACAAAAAGACCTTAAGCATGATGGATGTGGATCCTAGAGAACACCCAATGAGTATCCAGATCTTTGGGGGAACTGAAGAGACATTGTTGCAAGCGGCTCAATATATTGATCAGAATACTGATGCCGATATTATTGATATCAATATGGGGTGTCCTGTGCCTAAAGTTACTAAAACTGATGCAGGATCTAAGTGGCTTCTTGATTCAAATAAAATTTATCAAATGGTTCATGCTGTAGTGCAAAATGTGCAAAAACCGGTCTCTGTAAAAATGAGAATAGGTTGGGATCGTAAACATGTTTTTGCCGTAGAAAATGCATTGGCTGCTCAAGAAGCTGGTGCTAGCATGATTGCAATGCACGGAAGAACTCGTAAGCAAATGTATCAAGGTGAAGCTGATTGGGAAGTTTTGCATGATGTTGCTCAAGTTTTAGATGTACCATTTGTGGCTAATGGCGATATTGCAACGCCAGAGCTTGCTAAAAAAGCTTTAGATGATATTGGCTGTACAGCAGTAATGGTAGGACGTGCTGCTCTTGGCAATCCATGGATCTTGAAGGATATGGTGCATTATTTAGAAACAGGGGAAACTTTACCACCACAAACTGTGCGTGAGAAGGTTGAAACTGCCAAGCATCAGCTTCAAGGGTTAATTGAAATTCATGGGGAAAAGCGTGCAGTACCAGAATTTCGTCAACAAGCTGCATACTATTTAAAGGGAATTCCCCGTTCGGCTCGTACTCGTGCTAAAATAAATGAGGTCTGGACGCGTCAGGAAGTATATGACTTGCTCGATAATTTTGTTGATGAGTATGAAAAAAGAGAAGAAGCTCGTGCTGCACGACGCGAGACAATGAACAAATAATGGAGGAAAGATAAATTGGCAAAGAATGAAATGAACGACCAATTACGAGTTCGTCGTCAAAAGATGGACGAAATGCGTGAAAATGGAATTGAACCATTTGGTCAAAGAAAATTTGATCGTCAAGATTTAGCAGCTACTTTGGATGAAAAGTACGGCAATGAGGATAAAGACGAATTAAACAATGATATGCCTAAGACCAAGGTGGCAGGTCGTATGCTTGCAAAACGTGGTAAGGGTAAGGTTGGTTTTGCCGACATTTATGACCGTACTGGCAAGATTCAAATTTACGTACGTAAGGATATCGTTGGTGAAGAAAACTACAAGATTTTTAAGAAATCTGATATTGGTGACTTCTTAGGTATCGAAGGTGAAGTAATGAAAACCGATACTGGTGAACTTACTATTAGAGCACTTCACGTAACATTCTTATCAAAGGCACTTCGTCCATTGCCAGACAAGTATCATGGCTTGAAAGATGTTGAAGCAATTTATCGTCAACGTTATCTTGATTTGATTACTAACCGTGATAGCTATATGCGCTTTGTTCACCGTACTCAGATTATTCAAGCGATTCGTGATTACTTGAATAAGCAAGACTTTATGGAAGTTGAAACTCCAGTACTTCACAATATTCCTGGTGGTGCTGAAGCTCGTCCATTTATCACTCACCACAATGCTTTGGATATCGATCTTTACATGAGAATTGCTTTGGAATTGCCTCTTAAGCGTTTGATTGTTGGTGACATGGAACGTGTTTATGAAATCGGCCGTGTGTTCAGAAATGAAGGCTTGGATACTCACCATAACCCTGAATTTACTGAACTTGAAACTTATGCTGCATATTGGGATTTCCATGATGTTATGGATGAAGCAGAAGGTATTATTCGTGCTGCAGCTAAGGTTGTTTCACCAGATGGCAAGATCACTTACCAAGGTACTGATATTGACTTAGGCAAGCCATTCCGTCGTGTTCACATGGTTGACTTAATTAAAGAGAAGACCGGTGTTGACTTCTGGAAGCCAATGACTGATGAAGAAGCAAAGAAGATTGCTGAAGAACATGATATTCACTGTGAAAGTTACTGGAAGGTAGGTCATGTAATTAACGCTTTCTTTGAAAAATACTGTGAAGAAACTATTGTTGATCCAACCTTCGTATATGGTCACCCAGTAGAAATTTCACCACTTGCTAAGAAGAATGCTGATGATCCAAGATTTACTGATCGTTTTGAAATTTACATTATGGGTGAAGAATACGGTAACGCGTTTTCAGAATTAAACGATCCAGATGATCAACGTGCACGTTTTGAGGCCCAAATGGCTGAACGTGATGCTGGTAACGATGAAGCTGATATGATCGATGAAGATTACCTTCGTGCTATGGAATATGGTATGCCACCTACAGGTGGTTTGGGTATCGGTATTGACCGTTTGGTAATGCTTTTGACTGATGCACCAGCTATTCGTGATGTTTTACTCTTCCCAACAATGCGTCCAGAACGTGTTGAAAGTATTGAAGCTGAAGTTAAGGCTGATATGGAAAAGAAGAATAAAGAAAACAAGTAATTTGAATTTTAAAATAAAAAAGCCATTATCTGCGTTTTAAGCGTAGGTAATGGCTTTTTATGTTTGTGGAATAAAAAAATAATTTTTTATCAAAAAGTATTGCAAAGAAAATAAGTTTTGCTATAATAATATTTGTTGTTGCGGAAGTAGTTCAGTGGTAGAACACGACCTTGCCATGGTCGGGGTCGCGGGTTCGAATCCCGTCTTCCGCTCCAGGATGAAAGCTCACTTAAGTGAGCTTTTTTTGTATCATCTTTTATACCATAAAAATTATTTCGTTTTTTTTGTAAAAAGTGTTGCAAAGAAAATAAGTTTTGCTATAATAATATTTGTTGTCGCGGAAGTAGTTCAGTGGTAGAACACGACCTTGCCATGGTCGGGGTCGCGGGTTCGAATCCCGTCTTCCGCTCCAAGATATAAGCTCACCTTAAGGTGAGCTTTTTTTGCGGGAAATAGCTCAGTTTGGTAGAGCGCTACGTTCGGGACGTAGAGGTCGCGCGTTCGAATCGCGTTTTCCCGATAGAAAATAGGCTGTCTGTTAGGACAGCCTATTTATTTTTGTTATAATAGCGTCTAAAACTGGAGGGGATAATATGGCAGCAACTACTAAAGAGAATTATGAATTGTTAGTACAGCAAGCTCAGGCATTAATTGCAAATGAATCAGATTGGATTGCTAATACTGCTAATTTATCAGCTTTATTATTTAATTCATTATCTGATGTGAATTTCGCTGGAGTTTATCGCTTAGAAAATGGTGAATTAATTTTAGGACCATTTCAAGGGATGCCAGCTTGCGTGCATATACCAGTTGGAAAAGGCGTTTGTGGTGTAGCGGCTAAGACGCAAATAACACAAATTGTTCCAAATGTGCATGAATTTGCTGGTCACATTGCTTGTGATAGTGCTTCAAATTCAGAAATAGTTATCCCCATTTTTAAGAATCGAAAATTATGGGGCGTTTTTGATTTTGATTCGACTAAGTTAGATGATTTTGATGATATGGATAAAAAGTATTTAACTAGAATTACTAAGATGGTTTTTGCTTAATCATTATTTTTTTCTTCATAATGATACTAGCATGAGTTAAATTATTTTACTTACTGACAAAATAAAAGTAAAATACCATAGCGTATTTTAAAGGGTGGTGTTTGTATGGAAAACTCATACAGTAAAAGTGTAAATCAAGTGTTGGAAATTGCGCGTGAACAAGCACAGAATTTCCATCATCATTTAATCGGAACAGAACATATTTTATTAGCCTTAGTAATTGAAACTGATGGCGAAGCTGGAAAAATTTTACGTTCATGGGGGCTGACGCCTACCGCTATACGTGAAGAAATTGAAAGATATACAGGATATGGCTCAGCTCCCAAGGCTAGCTATATGGAAATGTCACCTCGATTGAGCTTGGCTTTAGATTATGCTAAAAGACAAGCAGAACAAGGTGGATATAAAGAAATTAAAACCAATCATGTGTTATTAGGTATAACTGCTAGTGAGCAAGTTTTATCTGCAATGATTTTGAAAAACTTAAGCGTAGATATCAGTCGATTACGTCAAGATGCTATCGACAGCTTGGAACAGGATCAAGATTTTAATGATTCTGCTAATTGGTTAGGTAATAGTGATTCTAACCAAAAGAAACGTAAGAATAGCACTACGCCAACCTTGGATAAAGTAGCAATTAACTTGAATCAACGTACACGTGAAGGAAATATTGATCCTGTTATTGGACGTGATAAGGAAATTGAACGTGTAATTCAAATTTTGTCACGTAGAACTAAGAATAATCCGGTTTTAGTAGGTGAGCCAGGTGTAGGTAAGACGGCTGTTGCTGAAGCAATTGCTACTGAAATTGTTAAAAAGAGAGTGCCAGAAGATCTGTTAGATAAGCGAGTTATGGCATTAAATATGGGTAACTTGGTTGCTGGTACTAAATATCGTGGTGAATTCGAAGATCGAATGAAGAAGATCTTGGATGAAATTGCTAAAGATGGCAAAGTTATCTTATTTGTTGATGAAATGCATACTTTAATTGGTGCCGGTGGTGCTGAAGGCGCAATTGATGCTTCTAATATTTTAAAGCCATCACTTGCTCGTGGTGATGTTCAAATGATTGGTGCTACTACATTTGATGAATACCAAAAATACATTGAAAAAGATCAAGCTTTGGCAAGACGTTTCCAACAAGTGCGCTTAAATGAACCTTCAAAGAAAGATACATTAGCAATTTTGGAAGGTTTAAAACCCAAGTATGAAAAATTCCATCATGTTACTATTACTGAAGAAAGTCTAGAAGACGCAGTTGATTTATCTAGTCGATATATTTCTGATCGCTTTTTACCAGATAAAGCCATTGACTTGGTAGACGAAGCTAGTGCTGCTGTAAAAATCAAAAATAATGTTAATTCTGATGACGAATTAGTACAGATTAATAACAAGATTAAAAATTTAATTGATCAAAAAAATGAAGCAGCAGCAAGTCAAAACTTCGTAAAAGCTGCTCAATTACAAGATGAGCAAAATAATTTGCAAGCTCGTCGTGAAAAATTAGTAAATACTTTACATGAAAAAATTAGTGCTAATGCGACTGTTGAGCCCGAAGATATTGCCAAAGTAGTATCTGATTGGACTGGCGTTCCTGTTACCCAAATGAAACGTAATGAAACTCGTCAATTAGCTAATTTAGAAGGTATTTTACATAAGCGAGTTATTGGTCAAGATAAGGCTGTTTCTGCAGTTGCTCGTGCAATCCGTAGAAGTAGAAGCGGAATTAAGGATGAACGTTGTCCAATTGGCTCATTCTTGTTCTTAGGCCCAACTGGTGTGGGTAAAACAGAATTGGCTAAATCTGTTGCTGCAGCAATGTTTGGCTCAGAGGATAACCTGATACGGCTTGATATGTCTGAATACATGGATCAAATCGCTTCAAGTAAATTGATCGGTTCAGCACCAGGCTATGTAGGTTATGAAGAAGGCGGTCAACTTTCAGAACAAGTTCGTCGCCATCCATATTCAGTTGTGTTGCTCGATGAAGTAGAAAAAGCTCATCCTGATGTATTTAATCTCTTACTTCAGGTCTTGGATGAAGGATTTATGACTGATTCTAAGGGAAGGAAAGTTGATTTTAGAAATACAATCATTATTATGACTTCTAACCTTGGTTCACGTTCATTATTTGATGGCAATGCGGTTGGATTCAATGCGGATAAAATTGATCAAGCAAAAGTAAGACAAGCGAAAGTTCAACAAGCTATTAAACAGTTCTTCCGCCCTGAATTTTTAAACAGAATTGATGAAACTATTGTCTTTGATGAATTAACTAAGAAACAACTTCGTAACATTGTAAGTTTACTTACTAATAAATTGGTAGTTCGTTTACAAAGAAAAGGTATTACTTTGAAACTTTCACGTGCTGCTTTAGATAAGATCGTACAAGATGGTTATGATCCAGAAAATGGTGCTCGTCCACTTAAGAGAGCTATTCAAAATGATGTGGAAGATAAAGTTGCCGAAATGTTAATTAATGGGGAAGTTAAGAGTGGTGATACTCTTAAAATTGGTAGTCAACATGGTAATTTGAAATTCGAAGTTGTTGCACCTAAAAAAGAAGTAGAAAAAGTCAAGTAGCTTAAGTACTTGATCTTGACAAAAATAAAAAAATATTATACAATTTTTGCTGATTTAAAAAGACTGAGATTCAGGATTTTGCTGATCTATTGTCCAGCAAAATGATAAGGACAAAAACGACACTTGTTGTTTTTGTCTTTTTTATGCCTAAAATTGCGGTTTTTTGAATTTGTAACAGAAATGTAATATTTGCTTTCTTAGACAGAAAGGATGTTTTTCCTTGTTAAATGGACACGTAGTGAACTACGGTAAACATCGAACTAGACGTAGCTTCTCCCGAATTAAGGAAGTATTGAAGTTACCTAACTTAACTGATGTTCAAACCGAATCATATAAGTGGTTTCTTGATAAAGGCATTAAAGAAGTCTTTGATGACATTATGCCTATTAGTGACTTCTCAGGTAAGCTTTCATTAGAGTATGTAGGCTACAAACTTCAAAAGCCTAAGTATACAGTTGATGAAGCTCGTGATCATGATGCAACTTATGCTGCACCAATGCATGTAACTTTGAAGCTTACTAACCAAGAAACTGGTGAAATTAAGACTCAAGATGTATTCTTTGGCGATTTACCATTAATGACTGAATCAGGTTCATTCATAGTTAATGGTGCTGAAAGAGTTATTGTTTCTCAATTAGTTAGATCTCCAGGTGTTTACTACACTGGTGATTATGATAAGAATGGTCGTCAAATTTTTGGTACTACTGTTATTCCTAACCGTGGTGCTTGGCTTGAATATGAAACTGATGCTAAAAATGTTTCTTATGTTCGAGTAGACCGTACTCGTAAGTTGCCTCTTACTGTATTGATTAGAGCAATGGGTATTGGCTCAGACAGTGAAATTATTGAAATGTTTGGTCAAAGTGATACTTTGCAATTTACTTTGGACAAGGATGTTCATAAAAATCCAGCTGACTCACGCGTAGCTGAAGCTTTGAAGGATATTTACGAAAGACTTCGTCCAGGTGAACCAAAGACTACTGATTCATCACGTTCACTTTTGTATGCTCGTTTCTTTGACCCACGTCGTTATGACTTGGCACCAGTTGGACGTTACAAGATTAACAAGAAGCTTTCTCTTAAGAATCGTTTGTATGGTCAAACTTTAGCTGAAACTTTAGCTGATCCTGATACTGGTGAAATTATTGTTAAGAAGGATACTGTAGTTACTCACGAAATTATGGACAAGTTAGCTCCATACCTTGATCGCGATGACTTCAAGATGGTCACTTACCAACCTTCAAAAGAAGGTGTATTACCAGATCCTATTACAGTTCAAGAAATTAAGGTTTACTCAAAGGTAGATCCTGAACGTGAAGTTAAATTAATGTCAAATGGTCACATTGATGCAGATGTTAAGCATTTGACTCCAGCTGATGTTTTAGCTTCAATTAATTACTTCTTTGCTTTACAAGATAAGATCGGTACTACTGATGATATCGACCACTTGGGTAACCGTCGTATTCGTCGTGTTGGTGAACTTCTTCAAAATCAATTTAGAATTGGTTTGGCAAGAATGGAACGTGTTGTTCGCGAAAGAATGTCAATCCAAGACCCATCAACTGTTACCCCACAACAATTGATTAACATTCGTCCAATTGTTGCAAGTATCAAGGAATTCTTCGGTTCATCACAGCTTTCACAGTTTATGGACCAACACAACCCATTGGGTGAATTGACACATAAACGTCGTATGTCAGCCTTAGGGCCTGGTGGTTTAACTCGTGACCGTGCCGGATATGAAGTTCGTGACGTTCACTATACTCACTATGGTCGTTTGTGTCCTATTGAAACTCCAGAAGGACCTAACATTGGTTTGATTAACTCACTTGCTTCATACGCAATCATTAATAAGTATGGTTTCATTGAAACACCATATCGTCGTGTTTCTTGGGATACCCACAAGGTAACCGATAAAATCGATTATTTGACTGCTGATGAAGAAGATAACTACATTATTGCCGGTGCTAACACTCCTTTGAATGATGATGGTTCATTTAAAGAAGACATAATTTTGGCTCGTCAAAAGGAAGATAACGTCGAAGTTACTCCAGATAAGATTGACTACATGGACGTTATCCCTAAGCAAGTTGTTTCAGTAGCTTCAGCATGTATCCCATTCCTAGAAAACGATGACTCTAACCGTGCTTTGATGGGTGCCAACCAGCAACGTCAGGCTGCTCCTTTGATTAACCCACACAGTTCCCTTGTTGGTACTGGTATGGAATATCGTGCAGCTCACGACTCAGGTGCTGCATTAATTGCTAAGGCAGCTGGTACTGTTGAATACGTTGATGCTGATGAAATTCGTATTAGACGTGAAGATGGTACTTTAGACAAGTACACTCTTGAAAAATACCGTCGTTCAAACAACTCTAAGTCATACAACCAAACTCCTAATGTTAAATTGGGTGATCACGTTGATGAAAGTGATGTAATTGCTAATGGTCCAACTATGGATCATGGTGAACTTGCATTAGGTCAAAACCCACTCATTGCTTTCATGACTTGGAACATGTACAACTATGAAGATGCCATCATGCTTTCAGAACGTTTGGTTAAGGATGATGTATATACTTCAATTAGTATCGAAGATTATGAATCAGAAGCTCGCGATACTAAGCTTGGACCAGAAGAAATTACAAGAGAACTTCCTAACATCGGTGAAGATGCTTTGAAGGATCTTGATGCTGATGGTATCGTTCGTGTCGGTGCTGAAGTTCATGATGGTGATATTTTGGTGGGTAAGGTAACTCCTAAGGGTGTAACTGAATTATCTGCTGAAGAAAGATTACTTCACGCTATCTTTGGTGAAAAGGCTCGTGAAGTTCGTGATACTTCACTTCGTGTACCACATGGTGGTGGCGGTATCGTTCAAGACGTTAAGGTTTATACTCGCGAAGCCGGCGATGAACTTTCACCAGGTGTAAATACTATGGTTCGTGTTTACATTGCACAAAAGAGAAAGATTCAAGTTGGGGACAAGATGTCTGGTCGTCACGGTAACAAGGGTACTGTTGCTGCAGTTATGCCAGAAGAAGATATGCCATACCTTCCAGATGGTACTCCAGTAGATATTTGTTTGAACCCAATGGGTGTTCCATCACGTATGAACATTGGACAGCTTCTTGAATTGCACTTGGGTGCTGCTGCTCGTCAATTAGGTATTCACGTAGCAACTCCAGTATTTGATGGTGCTAATGAAAATGATGTTTGGGATACTGTACGTCAAGCGGGTATGGATAAAGATGGTAAGACAGTTATTTATGATGGTCGTACCGGTGAACCATTCCACAACCGTGTGTCAGTAGGTGTCATGCACTACTTGAAACTTACTCACATGGTTGACGACAAGATCCACGCTCGTTCAATTGGGCCATACTCATTGGTTACTCAACAACCTTTGGGTGGTAAAGCTCAATTCGGTGGACAGCGTTTTGGTGAAATGGAAGTTTGGGCTCTTGAAGCTTATGGTGCAGCTTACACATTACAAGAAATTTTGACTTATAAGTCAGATGATGTTGTTGGTCGTGTAAAGGCATATGAAGCTATTGTTAAGGGCGAAAGAATTCCTAAGCCAGGTGTACCAGAATCATTCCGTGTTCTTGTTAAGGAACTCCAATCATTAGGTTTGGATATTCGTGTCCTTGATATGGATCATAATGAAATTGAACTTCGTGATATGGATGAGGATTCAAGTGAACACTTGAATATCGATACTTTGTCACGTATGGCAGAAGAACAAGAAAAGAAGAAGTTAGCCGAAGAAACTGGAAAATCAGAGAATAAAGAAGATAGTAATGAAACTGCAGATAAGCCAGTAGCTCCTGCAGATGAATCTGACGGTAAAGTTTCTAAATAGTAGGAGGTTAAACTTTTGATCGACGTAAATAAGTTTGAAAGTATGCAAATTGGTCTTGCATCACCTAACAAGATCAGAAGCTGGTCGTATGGTGAAGTTAAGAAGCCAGAAACCATCAACTACCGTACTTTAAAGCCAGAAAAAGATGGCTTGTTTGATGAAAGAATTTTTGGACCAACTAAAGATTGGTCATGTGCTTGTGGTAAGTACAAGGGTGTTAGATACCGTGGTATCGTTTGTGACCGTTGTGGTGTAGAAGTTACTTCTTCAAAGGTAAGAAGAGAACGTATGGGTCACATTGAATTAGCTGCTCCTGTAACTCACATTTGGTACTTCAAAGGTATCCCATCAAGAATGGGATTGGTATTGGATATTTCTCCAAGATTGCTTGAAGAAGTTATCTACTTTGCTGCGTATATCGTAATTGATCCAGGTGATACTGACCTTGAACCTAAGCAATTGTTAACTGAAGCTGAATATCGTGAACAAAAAGCAAAATACGGTAATCGCTTTGAAGCTAAGATGGGTGCTGAAGCTATTCGTGAATTGCTTAAGAAGGTTGACCTTGATAAAGAAGTTAAGAATTTGAAGAAAGAACTTCAAACTGCAACTGGTCAAAAGCGTACTCGTGCAATTAGACGTTTAGATATTTTGGATGCATTTAAGAATTCTGGTAACAAACCTGAATGGATGGTTATGGATGCTGTTCCAGTTATCCCACCAGATCTTCGTCCAATGGTTCAACTTGAAGGTGGACGTTTTGCAACTTCAGATTTGAACGATTTATATAGACGTGTCATTAACCGTAATAATCGTTTGAAGAGATTACTTGACTTGAATGCTCCAAATATTATCGTTCAAAATGAAAAGCGTATGCTTCAAGAAGCTGTAGATGCTTTGATCGATAATGGACGTCGTGGTCGTCCTGTTGTTGGACCAGGTAACCGTCCACTTAAGTCACTTTCACACATGCTTAAAGGTAAGCAAGGTCGTTTCCGTCAAAACTTGCTTGGTAAGCGTGTAGACTATTCTGGTCGTTCAGTTATTGATGTTTCACCAAAATTGAAGTTCTATCAATGTGGTGTTCCTCGTCCAATGGCTTTGGAATTGTTTAAGCCATTTGTAATGCACGAATTGGTTAAGCGTGGTATTGCTTCTAACATTAAGAATGCTAAGCGTAAGATTGATCGTGAAGATGATGATATCTGGGACGTACTTGAAGACGTTATTAAGGAACGTCCAGTTCTTTTAAACCGTGCACCTACTCTTCACCGTTTGAGTATTCAAGCATTTGAACCTGTTTTGGTACCAGGTAAATCAATTAGACTTCACCCATTAGCTTGTGAAGCTTACAATGCCGACTTCGATGGTGACCAGATGGCCATCCACGTACCACTTTCAGATGAAGCTGTTGCTGAATCACGTTTGCTTATGCTTGCAGCTCACCATATCTTAGCTCCTAAGGATGGTAAGCCAATTGTTACTCCATCACAGGATGTTGTTTTGGGTAACTACTGGTTAACTCAAGCTGAACGTGGCCGTGAAGGCGAAGGCATGATCTTTAGTTCACCAGCAGAAGCAACTGTAGCTTACGAAAATGGTGATATTCACTATCATACTATTATTGGTATGTCAGCTGATGCTATGCCTAAGAAGCCATGGCCTAAGGGACACGAACATGGTATTTTCATTACTACTTACGGTAAGCTTGTCTTTAATCAATTGTTCCCAGACGATTACTTTTATGTCAATGAACCAACTGAGAAGAACTTGAATGATCCATTGGATGCTAAGTACTTCTTAAATGAAGGTGAAGATATTAATAGTAAAATCAATGAAGTGGCTGATGATTTGATCGCTAGTCCATTCAAGAGTAGCTTCTTATCAGATTCAATTGCTACTATTTACAAGTATTACAAGGTTCAAAGAACTTCAGAATACTTGGATGACTTGAAGGAATTAGGTTACACTAGTTCAACTACTTCAGGTATTACTATTGGTATGAATGACGTTCCTGAAATTGGTGATAAAGATGAAAAGGTAGCTAAAGCACGTAAGCAAGTTGATGTTGTTTCTAAACAATTTAGACGTGGTTTAATTACTGAACAAGAACGTCACGATCGAGTAATTAGTATTTGGAATGCATGTAAGGATGAAATCCAAAACGAAATTGCTCAAATCCACTCACCACGTAACCCAATTTCAATCATGGCCGACTCAGGTGCCCGTGGTAACATTTCTAACTTTACTCAGTTAGCTGGTATGCGTGGATTGATGGCCACTCCTAACGGTGGTTTGTTCGAAATTCCTGTTACTTCAAACTTTAAAGAAGGTTTGTCAGTATTGGAATTGTTCATGTCCACTCACGGTGCTCGTAAGGGTATGACTGATACAGCTTTGAAGACTGCTCAGTCAGGTTACTTAACTCGTCGTTTGGTTGATGTTGCACAGGATGTTATTATTCGTGATGATGATTGTGGTACTGATAGAGGTATTACAGTTAGTGCAATTATGGAAGGCGACGAAATGATTGAACCATTATTCGATCGTTTAGTTGGTCGTTTCACTGCTGAAACTGTTAAGGATCCTGAGACTGGTGAAGCAATCGTTGGTAGAGACGTAATGATGGACGAAAACATGGCTCATAAGATCTGTGATGCAGGTGTAACTCATGTTAAGATTCGTTCAATCCTTACTTGTGATACCCCACACGGTGTATGTCGTAAGTGTTACGGTATGAACCTTGCTACTGGTGAAGAAGTTGAAGTTGGTGAAGTAGTTGGTACTGTTGCAGCACAATCAATTGGTGAACCAGGTACTCAGCTTACTTTGAGAACTTTCCACAACGGTGGGGTTGCCGGTGCTGAAGATATTACTCAAGGTTTGCCTCGTGTTCAAGAATTGTTTGAAGCACGTAACCCTAAGGGTCGTGCAACCATTTCTGAAGTAGATGGTGTAATTGATTCAATTCAAGAAAATCCAGCAGAACATACTCGTGAAATTACTGTTAAGGGTAAAATTGATACTAGAAGTTACAGTGTTCCTTATACTGCTTCAGTTGCTGTATCTGAGGGTGATTATGTTCACCGTGGTGATAAGTTAACTCTTGGTTCTGTTGACCCTAAGGAATTAATCCAAGTTACTGATACTTTAACTACTGAGAAGTATATTTTGGCTGAAGTTCAAAAGGCCTACAGAATGCAGGGTGTAGATATCGCTGACAAGCACGTCGAAGTATTGACTCGTCAAATGCTTCAAAAGGTTCGTGTTCTTGATCCGGGTGAAACTGACATCTTACCAGGTGAAGTTATGGATATCGGTCAATTTAGAGACCGTAATAAGGAAGTAATTATCTCTGGTGGTATTCCTGCAACTGCTCAAAGTATTATCTTAAGTATTACTAAGGCTGCTTTGGAAACTAACAGTTTCTTGTCAGCTGCTTCATTCCAAGAAACTACTCGTGTTCTTACTGATGCTTCAATCAGAGGTAAGAATGATCCGCTTCTTGGTCTTAAGGAAAATGTTATCATCGGTAAAATTATTCCAGCTGGTACTGGTATGCCAATTTACCGTAGCATGGAACCTGAAGCTGATGTTAAGAAACCAGATTCAGTATACTCAATTGCTGATATTGAAAAGCAAATGAAAGAAAAAGATAAGACTAAGTAAAATTAGTTTTAAGTAAAAAGCGTTTCTATTTTTAAAGTAGAAACGCTTTTTTATTGTTCAAAAATAAATTTTGAAATAATTAGTCCAATAAAAATGAATGGAATAAATGGATAATTATATGAAGCTAAATTATTTTCTGTAAAATGAATGATTATTAAAATTAAAGCAGCAAAAAGTAAAGTTAAGTTTGCAAAAGTGGGAGTAAAATAAGTGGAGATTAGGACATAGATTAATAAATCACCTAATCCCATTTTTTGTTTAAATGAATAAATACTAAGGACTATCAAAACTGGTAGAAAAGATAGCCATTCAATCCAGTTAAATAAGTAAATGCGATTAAATAAAATAGAAGTAATAATTGCTGGAAAAATAAAAATTAAATCAAATTCATTTTGATAATAATCAGAGATTGCAATTAAAAGAAGAGAAAAAATAAAGATAGAAGTGATAATTTGACTTTTATCACTAAAATTTATTGTACAAAAAGCAAAGCCACCAACTAGTTCAAAAAAGAATAATTCACGCGGAATATTTTTTTGGCAATACTTACATTTGCCTTTCAAAAGTAAATAAGAGAATAGAGGAATTTCGTCCAATAGTGAAAGAGTACTTTTACAATTATCACAATAAGACCGAGAAAAGATAAAGTTACGAGTATCCCATCGTTCGTATATAACGTTTGCATGTGAAGCTAAGCATGCTCCTATGAAAAAATTAAGTAAAAAATATATTGAGTTCAAAAAATCACCTCATTGTTTATTACGCAAAATTCAAAAAATTCTTTTTAAAAAGTTTGATTTCTATTAAAAACCGAGTACAATAGTCTTTGTATGTTTTGAACAGTCTATTCGCGAGTATAAAAAGAAACTCCCGGATGTGTGAACAAAATAGTATTTTTAGGAGGAAAAATTAATGCCAACCATTAATCAATTGGTAAGAAAAGGCCGTCATTCAAAGGTTACTAAATCAAAATCACCTGCTTTGAATTACAGCTACAACAGTATGAAGAAGGAATCAGTATTCAACCCAGCTCCACAAATGCGTGGTGTTGCAACTCGTGTTGGTACCATGACTCCAAAGAAGCCTAACTCAGCTTTACGTAAGTACGCTCGTGTACGTCTTTCAAACTTGATCGAAGTTACTGCTTACATTCCAGGGGAAGGCCACAACTTGCAAGAACACTCAGTTGTTTTAATCCGTGGTGGTCGTGTAAAGGACCTTCCTGGTGTACGTTACCATATCGTTCGTGGTGCCCTTGATACTGCTGGTGTTGAAGGCAGAAAGCAAAGCCGTTCTAAGTACGGTACTAAGAAAGATTAAAGGAGGAGTTAAATAATGCCTAGAAAAGGTCACGTAACTAAGAGAGACGTTTTAGCAGATCCAGTTTACAACTCAAAGCTTGTTACTAAGTTGATCAACCACTTAATGATCGATGGTAAGAGAGCTAAGGCATCTTCAATCCTTTACGATGCTTTCAACATTGTTCAAGACAAGACTGGTAAGGAACCACTTGATGTATTTGAAGAAGCTATGAACAACGTTATGCCAGTTTTGGAAGTTAGAGCTCGCCGTATCGGTGGTTCAAACTACCAAATCCCAGTAGAAGTACGTCCTGAAAGAAGAACTACTTTAGGCTTAAGATGGCTTGTTTCATACGCTCGTTTACGTAACGAACATACTATGGATGAACGTTTAGCTAACGAAATCATTGATGCTTCAAACAACACTGGTTCAGCAGTTAAGAAGCGTGAAGACGTTCACCGTATGGCTGAAGCTAACCGTGCATTTGCACACTACCGCTTCTAATTTGTTCGTTTTAATTTAAGGAGAGACTAATTTATGGCTAACAAGCGTGAATTTCCATTAGCAAAGACACGTAATATTGGTATTATGGCCCACATCGATGCGGGTAAGACCACTACTACTGAACGTATCCTTTACTACACTGGTAAGATCCACAAAATTGGTGAAACTCACGAAGGTGATTCACAAATGGACTGGATGGATGAAGAAAAGGAACGTGGTATCACTATTACTTCCGCAGCTACTACTGCACAATGGAAGGATTACAGAATTAACATTATTGATACCCCAGGACACGTTGACTTCACTATCGAAGTAGAACGTTCACTTCGTGTTCTTGATGGTGCCGTAACTGTTCTTGATGCTCAAGCTGGTGTTGAACCACAAACTGAAAACGTATGGCGTCAAGCTGAAACTTACGGTGTTCCTCGTATTGTTTTTGTTAACAAGATGGACAAGATCGGTGCTGACTTTGACAAGTCAGTTAAGTCATTACATGAACGTTTGAACGCTAATGCTCAAGCTGTTCAAATGCCAATTGGTTCAGCAGACACTTTTGAAGGTGTTATTGACTTGATCAACATGGTTGCTGATATTTATGACGAAGACAAGCTTGGTTCTAAGTGGGATACTGTTCCAGTTCCTGACGAATACAAAGAAGAAGCTGAAAAGCGTCGTGCTGCATTGATTGAAGCTGTTGCTGATGTTGATGACAACATTATGGAAAAGTATCTTGGCGGTGAAGAAATTTCTAATGATGAATTGAAGGCTGCTATCCGTAAAGCTACTTTGAACTTGGAATTCTTCCCAGTATACGCAGGTTCAGCATTTAAGAACAAGGGTGTTCAAATGATGCTTGATGGTGTTATTGATTACTTGCCATCACCACTTGATGTTAAGCCTTATGTTGCTCATGATCCTAAGACTGGTGACGAAGTTGAACTTATGGCTGACGATAAGAAGCCATTTGCAGCTCTTGCATTTAAGATTGCTACTGACCCATTTGTAGGTCGTTTGACTTTCATCCGTGTTTACACTGGTTCTCTTGAATCAGGTTCATACGTATTGAACGCTTCAAAGAACTCACGTGAACGTGTAGGTCGTTTGCTTCAAATGCACGCTAACTCAAGAACTGAAATCCCAGAAGTATTCTCAGGTGATATTGCAGGTGCTATTGGTTTGAAGAACACCACTACTGGTGACTCATTAACTGATCCAGATCATCCACTTATTTTGGAAAGTTTGCAAGTTCCAGATCCAGTTATCCAAGTATCAGTTGAACCTAAATCAAAGGCTGACCGTGATAAGATGGACGTTGCTTTACAAAAGCTTACTGAAGAAGACCCAACTTTCCGTGCAGAAACTAATCCTGAAACTGGTCAAACTTTGATTTCAGGTATGGGTGAACTTCACCTTGATATCATGGTTGAACGTATGAGACGTGAATTTAACGTTGAAGCTAAGATTGGTGAACCACAAGTTGCTTACCGTGAAACCTTTACTAAGGAAGCTAAAGCACAAGGTAAGTTCGTTCGTCAATCAGGTGGTAAGGGTCAATACGGTGATGTATGGATTGACTTTACTCCTAATGAAGAAGGTAAGGGCTACGAATTCGAAGACGCTATCGTTGGTGGTGTTGTTCCTCGTGAATTTATCCCTTCAGTTGACCAAGGTTTACAAGAAGCTATGAAGAATGGTGTTCTTGCTGGTTACCCATTGATCGATGTTAAGGCTAAACTTTACGATGGTAGTTACCACGAAGTTGACTCATCAGAAGCTGCATTTAAGGTTGCTGCTTCACTTGCATTGAGAAATGCTGCTTCAAAGGCTGGCGCAGTTATCTTGGAACCAATTATGAAGGTTCAAGTAACTACTCCAGAAGAATACTTAGGTGATGTTATGGGTTCAATCACTGCTCGTCGTGGTACCATGGAAGGTATGGAAGACAGAGCTGGTGCTAAGATTATTAACTCATTTGTTCCACTTTCAGAAATGTTTGGTTACGCAACTACTTTGCGTTCATCAACTCAAGGTCGTGGTACATTTACTATGGTATTTGATCACTACTCACCAACTCCTAAGTCAATTCAAGCTGATATTATTAAGAAACGCGGCGGCGACGCTGAATAATTCTCAATAAAAATATTTTTACAATATTTTCAGCTTAGTTGAAAACAATTACATATAAAAAAAGAGTTATTGAAAATTTTTCAATAACTCTTTTTTATAAATTTTTTAGCAAAAAAGTATTGTAACCCTTGATATTTAAGGACATACCAAGTACAATAGTCTTTGTGCTTAAGGGGCGATTGCGCCCTAAGCGAGTAATATTGTTGTAGAGCGTTGACGCAAAAGGTTGCGGCACGCCAGGCTGCATTGCCACAGTGGCGTGCGGGGAATTTTTGCCGAGCGAGTCATCTTTTAAAGAAGACGTTAAGGAGGTAATTTAATGGCAAGTCAAACAATTCGTATTAGACTTAAGTCTTACGAACATGGTATTCTCGATGAATCAGCTGCTAAGATCGTAGCTACTGCAAAGAGAACTGGTGCTGAAATTTCAGGTCCTGTTCCTCTTCCAACAGAAAGAACTTTATTCACTGTTCTTCGTTCACCACACAAGAACAAGGACTCACGTGAACAATTCGAAATGCGTACTCACAAGCGTTTAATTGATATTTTGAATCCAACACCTAAGACTGTTGATTCATTAATGAAGCTTGATCTTCCAAGTGGCGTAGACATCGAAATTAAATTGTAATTTAAATAGAAAGAGGTGTAATCATGACCAAAGGAATCTTAGGAAGAAAAGTTGGTATGACTCAAATCTTTACTAAAGATGGTATCCTTGTTCCTGTAACTGTTGTTGAAGCAACTCCTAACGTTGTTATGCAAGTTAAGACTGTTGAATCAGACGGTTACGAAGCAGTTCAATTAGGTTACCAAGACAAACGTGAAGTTTTGAGCAACAAACCAGAAAAAGGTCATGCTGATAAAGCAAAGACTTCACCTAAGCGCTTCATTCGGGAAATCCGCGGTGTTGAGCTTAAGGACTATGAAGTCGGCTCAGAAGTTACTGTGGATACATTCAAGGAAGGTGACGTTGTAAACGTTACTGGTACTTCAAGAGGTCATGGATACCAAGGTAACATTAAGCGTTGGGGCCAATCAAGAGGACCAGAAACTCACGGTTCAAGATACCACAGAATTCCTGGTTCAATGGGTTCAATCATTAACCGTGTACCAAAGGGCAAGCGTTTGCCAGGTCACATGGGTGTAAAGAAAGTTACCATTGAAAACTTAGTAATTGAAAAAGTTGTTGCAGATAAGAACGTATTGATGATCAAGGGTAATGTTCCTGGTGCTAAGAACTCATTAATCGTTGTTAAGACTGCTTCTAAAGCTGTTAAGGCTGATAAATAGGAAGGAGGACTAGAATGGCTAATTTAAAAGTTATGGATCAAAACGGTAAAGACTCTGGTGAAGTTACTTTAAACGATAAAGTTTTTGGTATTGAACCTAATGATAATGTTGTTTTTGAAGCAATCATTAGACAAAGAGCCGGCAAGCGTCAAGGTACTTCAAAGGTTAAGAATAGATCTGCTGTTCGCGGCGGTGGTAAGAAGCCTTGGAGACAAAAGGGTACTGGTCGTGCTCGTCAAGGTTCTATCAGAGCTCCACAATGGCGTGGTGGTGGTACAGTATTTGGCCCAACTCCACGTTCATATGCATACACTATGCCAAGAAAGCAACGTCGTTTGGCTATTAAGTCAGTTCTTTCCCAAAAGTTGATTGACAATGATTTAATCGTTTTAGATAAGTTGACTATGTCAGCTCCTAAGACTAAGGAATTAGTATCAATGTTAAACAGCTTGAATGCTGACGGTAAGGTTTTAATTGTTTCAGATGATAACAATGTACAACTTTCCGCAAGAAACTTAGCTAAGGTTAAGGTTGTTCCAGTTAATGGTTTAAATGTTGAAGATGCTGTTAACTACGGCAAGTTAATCTTGACTCAAGATGCTGTTAAGAAGATCGAGGAGGTTTTGGCTTAATGGACGCACGCGATATTATTTTAAGACCTGTCATTACTGAAAAGTCCACGAACTTAATGGATGATAAGAAGTACACATTCGACGTGCTTTTAACTGCAACCAAGACACAAGTTCGCAATGCTGTTGAAGAAATCTTCGATGTTAAAGTAAAGAGCGTTAATATTATGAACGTTCGCGGCAAGGACAAGCGAGTAGGTCGTTACACTGGTAAGACTGCTCGTCGTAGAAAAGCTATTGTTGCTTTAATTGACGATTCAAACGACATCAAGATTTTCCAAGAAAATACAGAAGACAACAAGTAATAGGAGGTCAGTCAATTGGCTATTAAGATTTACAAGCCAACCACGAATGGTCGTCGTCATATGACTTCTTCCGACTTTGCTGAGATTACCAAGACAAAGCCTGAAAAGACTTTACTTGAATCACAATCACATACTGCAGGTCGTAACTCATATGGTCGTATCACTGTAAGACACCGTGGTGGTGGTCACAAACAAAAATACCGTATCATCGACTTTAAGCGTAATAAGGATAATGTAAAAGCAGTTGTAAATGCTATCGAATACGATCCAAACAGAACTGCTAACATTGCTTTGCTTCACTATACTGATGGTATTAAAGCTTATATCTTAGCACCAAAGGGCTTAAAAGTTGGCGATATTGTTGAATCAGGCGATTCAGTTGACATTAAGCCAGGTAACGCTTTAGCATTAAAGAACATCCCAACAGGTACTTCAATTCACAATATTGAATTAAAGCCAGGTAAGGGTGGTCAACTTGTAAGAAGTGCTGGTGCTTCAGCTCAAGTTTTAGGTTTTGATGGTAACTACACTTTAGTAAGATTACAAAGTGGTGAAGTACGTAAGATTTTGTCATCATGCCGTGCTACTATTGGTGTTGTTGGTAATGAACAACATTCATTAATTCAATTAGGTAAAGCTGGTCGTAAGCGTTGGTTAGGCAAGCGTCCACAATCACGTGGTTCTGTAATGAACCCTAACGATCACCCACATGGTGGTGGTGAAGGTAAGGCTCCAGTTGGTCGTCCACAACCTATGACTCCATGGGGTAAGAAGGCTCGTGGTATTAAGACTAGAGATGTCAAGAAGGCTAGCGAGAAGTTAATCATTCGTCACCGTAAGGGTAGCAAGTAATAGAAGGAGGGTTAATTAATGAGCCGTAGTATTAAAAAAGGTCCTTTTGCTGATGCGTCATTGTTAAAGAAGGTTGATGCACAAGCAGATGCAGATAAGAAGCAAGTTATTAAAACTTGGTCACGTCGTTCAACTATTTTCCCTTCCTTTGTTGGTTTGACTATAGCTGTTTACGATGGTAGAAAACATGTTCCAGTATATATTACTGAAGACATGGTTGGTCACAAGTTAGGTGAATTTGTTCCAACAAGAACTTTCCATGGACACAAATCCACTGATGACAAAGCAACATCACAATCTTAGAGGAAGGAGAACATCTAAATGGCAGAACAAATTAGTTCAGCTAAGGCTGAAGCAAGAACTGTTCGCATCGCTCCAAGAAAAGCTCGTTTGGTCATTGACTTAATTCGTGGTAAGAGCGTTGCTGAAGCATTAGCAATCTTAGAATTTACGCCTAGAGCTGCTTCCCCAATCGTTGAAAAGGTTTTACGTTCAGCTATTGCTAACGCAGAACACAACTACGATCTTGAAAGTGCAAATCTTTACGTATCAGAAGCTTACGTAAATGAAGGTGCAACTTTGAAGAGATTCCGTCCACGTGCTAAGGGGATGGCTTCTCCAATTAACAAGAGAACTAGTCACGTAGTTGTAGTAGTTTCAGAAAAGAACGATTAAGGGAGGTATATTAATGGGTCAAAAGATTAACCCAAACGGTTTTCGTCTCGGTGTCATCCGTGACTGGGAATCAAAATGGTATGCTGACAAAGGATACAAGGAAACTTTAAAAGAAGACCTTCAAATTAGAAAATTTATCTCAGAAAAATTGAAGGATGCTTCAGTATCTACTGTTGAAATTGAACGTGCAGCCAACAGAATTAATATCTCAATTCATACTGCTAAGCCAGGTATGGTAATTGGTAAAGGTGGTTCTGAAGTTGAAGCTTTAAGAAAACAATTAAATGCTTTAACTGGTAAGCAAGTTCACATTAATATTGTTGAAATTAAGAAGCCAGATCTTGATGCTGAATTGGTAGCAGATAGTATTGCTCGTCAACTTGAAGCTCGTATTGCTTTCAGACGTGCTATGCGTCAAGCTACTCAAAGAGCTATGCGCGCTGGTGCCAAGGGTATTAAGGTTCAAACTTCAGGTCGTTTGAACGGTGCCGACATGGCAAGAAGAGAATGGCACACTGAAGGACGTGTTCCATTACAAACTTTGAGAGCTGATATTGATTATGCTTGGGTAAATGCTTTCACTACTTATGGTGAAATTGGTGTTCAAGTTTGGATCAACCGTGGTGAAATCTTACCTACTCGTAAGAACAAGCCAGCTTCAAAGCCAGCGAAGGGAGGAAATAGATAATGCCTTTAGTACCAAAACGAGTAAAACACCGTCGTGAATTCCGTGGTAAGATGCGTGGTGCTGCTAAAGGTGGTAAATATATTGCCTTTGGTGAATATGGTCTTGAAGCCCTCGAATCACATTGGATTACTAACCGTCAAATCGAAGCTGCTCGTGTTGCTATGACACGTTACATGAAGCGTGGCGGTAAAGTTTGGATTAGAATTTTCCCTCAAAAGTCATACACTGCTAAAGGTGTAGGTGTACGTATGGGTTCTGGTAAAGGTGCACCTGCAGGTTGGGTAGCTGTAGTTAAGAGAGAAAAGATTTTATTTGAAATTGGTGGCGTTTCTGAAGAAGTTGCTCGTGAAGCTTTAAGACTTGCTTCAACTAAGTTACCAATTAAGACTAAGTTTGTAACTAGAAGTTCGGAAGTAGGTGGCGAATCTAATGAAGGCTAAAGATATCAGAGCATTAACCACTGATGAAATGTTAGAAAAAGAAAAGCAATACAAAGAAGAACTCTTTAATTTGCGTTTCCAACAAGCAACGGGTCAATTAGAAAATACCGCTCGCTTGAGCAAAGTCCGCAAGAATATCGCCAGAATTAAAACTATTCTGAGCGAAAAAGCGTTAGAAAACAATTAATGGAAGGGAGCTATTAACTTGAGCGAAACAAACGAAAGAAATCGTCGTCACGTATACCAAGGTCGTGTAGTTTCTGATAAGATGGACAAGACTATTACAGTTGTTGTTGATACTTACAAGAACCACCCTGTTTACAACAAGCGTTTTAGATATTCAAAGAAATACTACGCACAAGACGAAAATAATGAAGCTAAAGTTGGCGATACTGTACGTATCATGGAAACCCGTCCATTATCTCGTAAGAAGCGCTTCCGTTTAGTAAAGATTGTTAAGAAATCTGTTTAATTTGCGGATTTAGTGAGGGGAGGATTATACAGTGATTCAAAACGAATCCCGTTTAAAGGTTGCTGATAACTCTGGTGCCAGAGAGCTTTTAGTTATTAGAGTCTTAGGTGGATCAAAGCGTAAGACTGGTAACATTGGTGACATCGTAGTATGTACTGTTAAGCAAGCAACACCAGGTGGCGTTGTCAAAAAAGGCGACGTTGTTAAAGCTGTAATTGTTAGAACAAAGTCAGGTGCACGTCGTGAAGATGGTTCATACATTAAATTCGACGAAAATGCTGGCGTAATTATTAACGCAGATAAGAGCCCACGTGGTACTCGTATCTTTGGGCCAGTTGCACGTGAGTTACGTGAGAACGACTTTATGAAGATCGTCTCTCTTGCTCCTGAAGTCTTATAATTGATAGTGAGGTGCACTGATGTTCGTTAAAACTGGTGACAAAGTTAAAGTTATTGCCGGAAAAGACAAAGGTAAGGAAGGTACTGTTCTTTCTGTTAACGTTAAGAAAAACCGCGTAGTTGTTAAGGGCGTTAATAAGATTAAGAAGCACCAAAAGCCTTCACAAACCAATGCCAATGGTGGTGTAGTTGAATCAGAAGGTTCAATTCATGCATCAAATGTTAAAGTAATTAGTAAAAAAGAAGATAAGTAGAAGGGAGGACACAAATGGCAAGTTATTTAGCTGAAGAATACAAAGAAACAGTAGCTCCTGCTTTAAAGGAAAAGTTTAACTACACTTCATCAATGCAAATTCCTAAGATCGATAAGATCGTTTTAAACATGGGTGTTGGTGATGCAGTATCAAATGCCAAGAACTTGGACGAAGCTGTTGAAGAATTAACTTTGATTTCAGGCCAAAAGCCTTTGATTACTAAGGCTAAGAAGTCAATCGCTAACTTCCGTTTACGTGAAGGTATGTCTATCGGTGCTAAGGTTACTCTTAGAGGCGACAGAATGTACGACTTCTTGTACAAGTTAATCAATGTTTCTCTTCCACGTGTTCGTGACTTCCGTGGTGTATCAACTCGTTCATTTGATGGTCGCGGTAATTACACTTTGGGTATTAAGGAACAATTAATTTTCCCAGAAATTGATTTTGATAAGGTTAACCGTACTAGAGGGTTAGACATTGTTATCGTAACTACTGCCGATACTGATGAAGAAGCTCGTGAACTTTTAAGTCAATTCGGTATGCCGTTTGCAAGATAGTGGAGGACATTAATGGCTAAAACATCACAAAAAATTAGAAATCGTCGTCCTGCTAAGTTCTCTTCACGCGAATATACACGTTGCGAGAGATGTGGTCGTCCACATTCCGTATACCGTAAATTTGGTTTATGCCGTATTTGCTTAAAGGAATTAGCACACAAGGGTCAAATTCCTGGTCTTAAAAAGGCTAGTTGGTAGTATACGGTTAGGAGGATAAGCTTAAATGGTCATGACAGATCCAATCGCAGATTACTTGACTAGAATCAGAAATGCCAACATGGCAAAGCATGATTCAGTTGAAATTCCTGCATCAAACATTAAAAAGTCTATTTCAGAAATTTTGAAGCGCGAAGGTTTCATCCGTGATTACGAAGTTGCAGATGATAACAAGCAAGGTGTTATCAAAGTATTCTTGAAATATGGTCCAAATGGAGAACGTGTCATTTCAGGTTTGAAGCGTATTTCTAAGCCTGGTCTTAGAAATTACGTAAGTGCTGAAGACTTACCTAAAGTTCTCAATGGTTTAGGCATTGCCATCGTTTCTACTTCTGCTGGTGTTATTACCGATAAGGAAGCAAGACAAAAGAACGTTGGCGGCGAAGTAGTTGCCTACGTTTGGTAATACTGACAGAAAGGAGAACAATCAATGAGCCGTATTGGTTTAAAGACTATTGAAGTCCCTGACAGTGTCACTGTTACCAAGGAAGGTGACAATATTACTGTTAAGGGCCCTAAGGGTGAATTAACTAGATACTTTGATCCAAAGATCACTTTTGAACAAAATGATGGCGAAATTAACTTTTCACGTTCAAGTGAAAGTGACAAAGCACTTCACGGTACTGAAAGAGCTAACTTAGCTTCAATGATCGAAGGTGTACTTAATGGTTACAAGAAGACTTTGAAGTTAATCGGTGTTGGTTACCGTGCACAAGCACAAGGTAATAAGATTACTTTAAATGTTGGTTACTCACACCCAGTTGTATTGACTGCACCAGAAGGTGTTTCTGTAAAGGCAACTTCAGCAACTGATGTAGAAGTTGAAGGTGTTTCAAAGCAAGATGTAGGTCAATTTGCAGCTGAAATCCGCGCCGTACGTCCACCAGAACCTTATAAGGGTAAGGGTATTCGTTATGTTGATGAATACGTACGTCGTAAGGAAGGTAAGACTGGTAAGTAATAAGTAGTTATTTTTGAGGTGAAATTGTGATTTCTAAACCAGATAAAAACAAGTTACGCTTAAAGCGTCACAGACGTATTCGTGGAAAAATTTCTGGTACTGCTGAGCGCCCACGCTTAAGCATTTTTCGTTCAAATAAAAACATCTACGCTCAATTAATTGATGACGTAGCGGGTGTTACGCTTGCAAGTGCCTCAACTTTGGATGAAAATGTATCAGATGCAACTAAGTTAGAACAAGCTGCTGCTGTTGGTAAGGCAATTGCCGAAGCTGCAAAGGCTAAGAACATTTCTACTGTTGTATTCGACAGAAGTGGTTATTTATACCACGGCCGTATTCAAGCATTAGCTGATGCTGCTCGTGAAAACGGATTAGATTTCTAGGAAAGGAGAATTAACACATGGCAAACCGCAATGATTCTCGTAACAATCGCAGAAACAAAGACGATATCGAAGATCAATTAGTCGCTGTCAACCGTATTACTAAGGTTGTTAAAGGTGGCCGTCGCATGAGATTTGCTGCTCTTGTTGTTGTTGGTGACAAGAAGGGCCGCGTAGGTTTTGGTACTGGTAAAGCTCAAGAAGTCCCAGAAGCAATCCGTAAGGCTGTAGAAGACGGTAAGAAGAAGATGATCAACGTACCTAAGGTTGGTACTACTATTCCTCACGAAGTTATTGGTCACTATGGTTCAGGTAACATTTTATTGAAGCCTGCCGAAGCTGGTTCCGGTGTTGCTGCCGGTGGTGCCGTACGTATCGTTATGGATATGGCTGGTATTTCAGACGTAACTTCAAAGTCACTTGGTTCTAATACTCCAATCAACGTTGTTCGTGCAACTATTGATGGTTTAAAGAAGCTTAGAACTAGCGAAGAAGTAAGTAAACTTCGTCAACCTGAAAGAGCTTAAGATTAGGGAGATCATAGATGACTGATTTAAAGATTACTTTAATTAGAAGTGCTGCTCACCGTCTACCTGAACAAAGAAAGATCGTTAAAGCTCTTGGTTTAGGTAGAGTAGATAGTACTGTTGTTCTTCCAGACAACGCTGCTACTCGTGGTGCATTATTGAAAATTGCTCACTTAATCTCTGTTGAAGAGATTAATAAATAAGATATCGAGGAGGTGCCGAATTAATGAAGCTTCATGAATTACATTCTGCTGAAGGTTCACGTCGTAACAGAAAGCGTGTTGGTCGTGGTACTTCAAGTGGTTACGGTAAGACTTCAGGCCGTGGTCAAAAGGGTCAATTGGCTCGTCAAGGCGGTCACACACGTTTAGGTTTTGAAGGTGGTCAAATGCCATTATTCAGAACTATGCCAAAGCGTGGTTTTAAGAATGTTAACCGTAAGGAATACGCAATCGTAAATTTAGATGACTTAAATAAGTTTGAAGATGGCAGTGAAGTAACTGTTGCAACTCTTAAGGAAAACGGTTTGGTAAAGAAAGAATTATCAGGCGTTAAGTTACTTGGCAACGGTGAATTAAAAGTTAAATTGACTGTAAAGGTTAATAAAGTTTCCGCAGCTGCCAAAGAAGCAGTTGAAGCCGCTGGCGGAACTGTTGAGGTGATCTAATGTTTTCGACCTTGAAGAACGCCTTTAAGGATAAAGAAATTAGAAATAAAATTTATTTCACTCTTTTTATTCTTTTAATATACAGGATTGGTGCTAATATTACCGTTCCTGGTGTTAATGCAAAGGCGATCACACAGGTTGCTCAAACTGGATTAGTTCCAATGCTGGATACTGTATCCGGTGGTGGACTAGATAACTATTCAATATTTTCATTGGGTGTTTCCCCGTATATTACGGCGCAGATCGTAATTCAACTTTTACAAATGGATATTGTTCCGACATTAGTCGAATGGGGGAAGCAAGGGGAAGTTGGTAGACGTAAAACCAATCAAGTAACAAGGTATTTAACTTTAGTTGTTGCTTTTGTTCAAAGTATTGGTATTACGTTAGGATTCAACGCCTTAACTCAAATGGGGTTAGTTAAAAATCAAACACCCCAGACTTATGTAGAAATTGCCATTATTATGACTGCTGGAACGATGTTATTAACATGGTTAGGTGATGAAATCACTGATAAGGGTCTTGGAAATGGTGTATCAGTAATTATTTTTGCTGGTATTATTGCAAGATTACCAAGTGGCTTATGGCAAATTTACAAAGAAGAAATTATTAACAATAGTGCCAGTGATCGTTGGCAAGGTATTTTGTTCTTCATCGCGGTTATAGTTGCAATCCTTATCGTAACTCAATTAGTTACGTGGGTTGAACAGGCTGATCGTCGCATTCCCATTCAATATACAAGAAGAGCGACGATTAGTGGTTCTGAAAGTTTTCTACCATTAAAAGTTAATGTATCTGGGGTTATTCCAGTTATTTTTGCCAGTTCATTTATTATTACGCCGGCAACAATTTTAATGGCCTTTCAAAGAACCCAAGGCGATCAACAATGGTTTAAAGTATTGAATCAAATCTTTAGTTTACAAACTACTCCTGGTGTTATCATCTACACTCTTTTAATTATTTTATTTACTTTCTTCTACGCTTTTGTTCAGGTTAACCCTGAGAAGCTAGCAGAAAACTTACAAAAACAGGGTGCTTATATTCCTAGCGTTTGGCCAGGTAAAGATACACAGAATTATATTTCAAAGATGTTGATCAAGTTATCAACTGTAGGTTCAATATTTTTAGGTTTAGTTGCTCTATTGCCTCAATTGGCTACTAACTTTTGGAATCTCCCAAGTTCCATTGGTTTAGGAGGAACAAGTCTTTTAATTGTGATTGGGGTTGTTCTTGAGTTATCTCGTCAAATTAACGGCTTGTTAATGAAGAGAGAATATGTTGGATTCATCAGATAGGAACGGAAAAAATGATTAACTTAATTCTTTTAGGTTTACCAGGTGCTGGTAAAGGTACAGCATCAGAAAGAATCGTCGATAAATATCACTTAACTCATATCTCAACTGGAGATATGTTTAGGGAAGCAATGGCAAACAAGACTAAAGTTGGTCTTGAAGCTAAGAGCTACATTGATAAAGGTAACTTAGTACCAGATGAAGTTACTGCAAGATTAGTTGAAGAACGTTTAAGTCAACCTGATATTAAAGAAGGTTATATCTTAGATGGTTTTCCAAGAACTACTGTGCAAGCAGAACTTTTAGAAGGTATTACTAAGCGTTTGAAGAAGCCATTAACTAATGTCATTGCGCTTGAAGTTGATGAAGATACTTTGATTAAGCGTTTATCAGCAAGATACATGTGTAAAAATTGTGGTGCTACGTACAACAAGATTTCTAAGCAACCTAAAGTTGAAGGTACTTGTGATCGTTGTGGTAGTCATGAATTTTATCAACGTGAAGATGATAAGCCAGAAGTTGTTAAGAATCGTCTTGAAGTTAATGAAAAGATGAATGCACCTTTGAAGGACTTTTACCAAAAGAAAGGTTTGCTTACTATAATTAATGGTGAACAAACTCCAGAAAAAGTCTTTGAAGACATTGATGCGGTATTGAGCAATAATCAATAAGAAAGATTTGTATAATTTTTTATCCGTGTTATAATTTCAAAGTATGACTGTTTAATTGCGGAGGAACAACTTTGGCAAAAGATGATGTCATTGAAGTAGAAGGTAAGGTAGTTGATACCTTACCTAATGCTATGTTTAAAGTTGAATTGGAAAATGGAGCTACTATTTTAGCACACGTTTCAGGTAAGATTAGAATGCATTACATTCGTATCTTGCCAGGAGACCGTGTAACAGTTGAGTTATCTCCATATGATTTAACTAAAGGTAGAATTACGTATCGATTTATAAAGTAATATAACGGAGGGAAACATGAAGGTTAGACCATCTGTTAAACCAATGTGTGAACATTGTAAAGTTATTAAGAGACATGGCCGTGTTATGGTAATTTGCCCAGCAAATCCAAAACACAAGCAACGTCAAGGTTAATAGAGAATAGAGGAGGTGTAGTTTATGGCTCGTATTGCTGGTGTTGACTTACCAAGAGATAAGCGAATCGTTGTTGCCTTAACATACATTTATGGTATTGGTGATGCAACTGCTAAGAAGATTTGTGCTGACGCTGGTGTGTCTGAAGATATTCGTTCAAAGGATTTGACTCCAGAAGATCAAGAAAAGCTTCGTGCTGAAGTAGATAAGTACCGTGTTGAAGGTGACTTACGTCGTGAAGTAAGCATGAACATTAAGCGCTTAGTTGATATTGGTTCTTATCGTGGTATTCGTCACCGCCGTGGACTTCCAGTTCGTGGCCAAAATACCAAGAATAATGCTCGTACTCGTAAGGGTACTAAGAGAAACCGTTAATTTAATTTATAAGGAGGTTTATTGATGCCTGCAAAGAAAACAGCACGTAAGCGTCGTGTGAAGAAGCATGTTGAAAGCGGTGTGGCACACATTCACTCAACGTTTAATAATACTTTAGTCATGATTACTGACGTTCAAGGTAATGCAGTTGCTTGGTCTTCAGCTGGTGCATTGGGTTTCAAGGGTAGTCGTAAGTCTACTCCATTTGCAGCTCAAATGGCAGCTGAAGCAGCAGCTAAGAGTGCAATGGACCAAGGTATGAAACATGTAGAAGTTTCTGTTAAAGGTCCTGGTGCTGGTCGTGAATCTGCTATTAGATCACTTCAAGCAACTGGTCTTGAAATTACTGCAATTCGTGACGTTACGCCAGTTCCCCACAATGGTTCCAGACCACCAAAACGTCGTCGTGCTTAATTTTGTCCATGATATTATAGGACGTTACGTTTTGAAAGGGGCCCAGTAATGATTGAATTTGAAAAACCAAATATTACCGTTGTTGAACAAGAAGATTCTTACGGTAAGTTTGTTGTTGAACCACTTGAGCGAGGCTTTGGTACTACTTTAGGTAATTCTTTAAGAAGAGTATTACTTACTTCTATTCCGGGTACTGGACTTGTTTATGTGCAAATTGATGGCGTTTTACACGAGTTCTCAACAGTTCCTGGCGTTAGAGAAGATGTAACCAAAATCATTTTGAATTTAAAGAAGCTTGAATTAAAGTCTCTTTCAGATGAACAAAAGGTTATTGAATTAGACGTTGAAGGTCCTGCCACAGTGACTGCTGATGATCTTAAAGTTGATGCAGATGTTCAAGTCTTAAATCCAGATCAATATATTTGTACCATTGCTGAAGGTGGACACTTGCACATGGAACTCGCCGTAAAAAATGGTAGAGGATACGTTGCAGCAAGTGACAATAAGAGTGATGATATGCCAATCGGAGTAATTCCTGTTGATTCTCTATTCTCACCAATTAAAAAGGCTAATTACCAAGTTGAATCAACTCGTGTTGGTAAGAGAGACGATTTTGACAAACTCACTTTTGAGATTTGGACTGACGGTTCAATCAAGCCTAATGACGCCCTTAGTTTTGCTGCTAAAATTTTAGTTGAACATTTCAAGGTGTTTGAATCAGCTGATGCAAATACTAAATTCAGCGAAGTAATGGTGGAAAAGGAAGACGATAAGAAAGAAAAGAAGCTCGAAATGACAATTGAAGAACTTGATCTTTCTGTTCGTTCATATAACTGCCTGAAACGTGCTGGCATTAACACTCTTCAAGAGTTGACTGATAAGACAGAATCAGATATGATGCGTGTACGTAACTTAGGACGTAAATCATTGGAAGAAGTAAAGAATAAATTAACTGACTTAGGTCTTTCACTTCGTCAAGAAGACTAGTTAGTAATAAAAGGAGGCAAACCCATGGCATACCGTAAATTAGGTCGCGATAGTGCTCACAGAAAAGCAATGCTAAGAGAAATGACTACTCAATTAATCATGAACGAACGCATTGTTACTACTGAAACTCGTGCTAAAGAAGTTCGTAAGACTGCCGAAAAGATGATCACTTTAGGTAAGCGCGGCGATTTAGCTTCAAGAAGAAAGGCTGCAGCATTTGTACGTAACGAAGTTGCAGATATCCACGAAGAAAAGGATGCAGTTGTTGTTAAGTCAGCATTGCAAAAGCTTTTTAGTGATGTAGCACCTCGTTACAAGGATCGTAATGGTGGTTACACTAGAATTATGAAGTTAGCTGTTCCTCGTAAAGGTGACGCTGCTCCAATGGTTATTCTTGAATTAGTTTAATCTAGAATAATCACAACTTAATACGTATTAAGAATTATCCATGAAAGTGAGAATAAGCGTAAAGATGATGGCGTAAGCTTAGTCTAGCTTAGATGATTAAGAATCATCCCTCTTCATGGGTGATTTTTTTGCTCTTTTTTCTGTTACAATTACTAATATGTAATTATCTTTATGAAAGGAGAGTGTAATAGTGTCAAAAAACAACGCCGTTGAATTTAGACATGTTTCATTTACTTATCCTGATACTGAAAAGCCTGTCCTCAATGATATTAATTTTAAAATTAGGTCAGGTTCATGGACTGCATTAATAGGACATAATGGAAGTGGTAAATCTACAATTTCAAAATTGACAAATGGTTTGCTTCTACCTGATGCTGATGCAAATAGTAAAATTATTGTTTCGGGTATAACTTTAAATTCTAAAACTGTATGGAATGTTAGAGAAAAAGTAGGTATTGTATTCCAAAATCCAGATAATCAATTTGTTGGTGCTACTGTAGGTGATGATGTAGCTTTTGGATTGGAGAATAGGGGAGTACCTAGAAATGAAATGATTAGAATTGTTAATCGAGTTTTATCTGATGTTGGTATGTTAGATTATATAAATGCAGAGCCAGCTAATCTTTCTGGAGGACAGAAGCAACGGGTGGCAATCGCTGGTATTCTTGCGGTAGAACCAGATATTATTATCTTGGATGAATCGACATCGATGCTTGATCCTAATGGGAGAAACCAAATTCTTAAAATAATTAGACAATTGATGATCGATAAAAATTTAACTATTATATCAATTACTCATGATATTGATGAAGCAAGTTTAGCAGACGATGTAATTGTTTTAAATGATGGGAAAATTCTTGCTCAAAGTGGTCCAATAGATATTTTCAGTAAACCAGAATTATTACAAGAAATAGGTTTAGATATACCATTTGTAGAAAAAGTAATTTTAAAGTTAAAGGAAACTGGAATTAAAGTGCCACAAAGTATAAAAACACAAGATGAATTGGAGCAATATCTATGTCAATTAAATTCAAAAAAGTAGATTATATATATTCTCCAGAAACTCCAATGGAGAAAAAAGGGTTAGATAATGTTTCATTTGAATTAGCTGATAATAGTTTTGTTGCATTGATTGGACATACAGGAAGTGGTAAGTCTACTTTAATGCAGCATTTTAACGCTTTATTGAAGCCTAGTGCCGGGGTAATTAACATTGTGGGATACCATATTACACCTGAGACAAGTAATAAAAATTTAAAACGATTACGCAAAAAAGTAAGTCTCGTTTTTCAGTTCCCTGAAGTTCAATTGTTTGAAAATACGGTTCTAGAAGATATTGAATTTGGACCTAAGAATTTCGGTGCAACTGAAGAAGAAGCTAAAAATAAGGCACTTAAATGGATGAAGAAAGTGGGGATATCTGAAGAACTTGCTTCTAAATCTCCTTTTGAATTATCTGGTGGACAAATGAGAAGAGTAGCTATTGCAGGTGTAATGGCGATTGAGCCTCAGATTTTATGTCTGGATGAACCTGCGGCAGGCTTGGATCCAAAATCTCGGCACGATATGATGCAATTGTTTTTAGATTATCAAAAAGCAGGTCATACTGTAATTTTGGTTACACATAATATGGATGATGTTGCAGAGTATGCAAATGATGTACTCGTAATGGAAAAGGGAAAATTAATTAAGCATGATACTCCTGAAAATATTTTTGCAGATAGAAAATGGCTGAAAAAGCATAATTTATCTGAGCCTGTTACTGGTATATTTGCATCAGAATTAAATAATTATAAATTTTTAAAAAATCCATTAACAATTGATCAATTAATTGATGGGATTAAAAATAACCTAGAGGGTGAATTTTATGAGTAAGATAATTGTTGGTAGATATATTCCGGGGCATTCTCTTATTTATAAAATGGATCCCCGAGGGAAATTATTAATTACTATTTTATTTATTTTTGTAATTTTTTTAGCTAACAATCCGTTAACATATGCAATCATTACTTTATTTTGCTTTTTAGCAGTTTTTGCTACAGGATTAAAAATAAATGTATTTTGGGATGGAGTTAAACCTTTGATTGGGTTAATATTCTTTACATCGCTATTACAGCTATTTTTTATGACGGGTGGTAAGATCTATTGGCAATGGTGGATTTTTACACTTTCAAGCTATGGTTTGATTAATGCAATTTATATTTTTATTAGATTTACACTAATTATTTTGATATCAACTGTAATGACTGTTACCACAATGCCTTTGGAAATTGCAGATGCAATGGAGTGGTTACTTAAACCGCTAAAAATATTTAAAGTTCCAGTAGATAAAATTGCATTAGTAATTTCGATTGCTTTGCGCTTCGTGCCTACGTTATTTGATGAAACGTTAAAAATAATGAATGCACAAAGATCACGTGGGGCTGATTTTAATGATGGCGGATTAATAAAAAGGGCAAAAGCAGTTACACCAATTTTAGTTCCTTTGTTTATTCATTCGTTAGAGACAGCTCTTGATTTGTCAACTGCAATGGAATCAAGAGGATATCGGGGAAGTAGCGGTAGAACGAAATATCGTGTATTAAATTGGTCAAAATATGATTTGATTTCTTTAGGCTATTTTGTACTTTTAGTAGGATTATTATTAATTTTTAGGACACACTAATTATGTTAACTAGATATAAAATGACAATGGCCTATGATGGGCACTTATTTCATGGCTTTCAATTACAGCCTGATCAAAGAACTGTTCAGGGAACAGTTGAAGATGCTTTGAAAAAAATGACTAAGGGGAAAAGAATAATTGTTCAAGGTTCTGGTAGAACTGATGCAGGTGTTCATGCAATTGGACAAGTGATACATTTTGATTATCCAGGCAAAGAAATACCAGCGAATAGGATGATTTTAGCATTAAATTCGATGATGCCAACGGATATTGTATTTACGGATTGTCAGATAGTTGATGAGGACTTTCATGCTAGATATTCAATAAAAGGAAAGTGGTATCGATATCGATTAAGTTTAGATTACTTTGTAAACCCATTTAAAAGATTTTATACAGGGCATTTTCCTTATCAATTAGATCTTGAAAAAATGAGAATAGCGGCCCAAGATCTATTAGGAAAACACGATTTTACTAGTTTTGCTGCAAGTGGTGGACAAATTAAAGATAAAGTCAGAACAATTTATTATATTAATATCACTAAGGATGAAAAAGAAAATGAAATAGTATTTGATTTTATCGGTTCAGGTTTTCTTTATAATATGGTTAGAATTATGGTCGCAGCCTTACTTGAAATAGGTAATGAGCGTCGACCTTTACATGACTTGCGGCGAGTAATTGCAGCTAAAGATAGACAAGAAGTTCGACAAACAGCTCAGGGAAGTGGCTTATATTTGTATCATGTTTTTTATGATGAAATACCGCAAAAATATCGTCAGGACCAGTATTTATAATTGACATTTTTCCTAAAAGGACGTACTCTAGTATAGTATGTTTGTCCACGATAGGCCCCGGAAACTTATTGTTTTCAAACTGCAAATAAACGGAGGAATTTAAATTGCGTACTACACCATTAGCAAAATCTAGTGAAATCGAACGTAAGTGGTACATTATTGATGCAACTGACGTATCTCTTGGTCGTCTTTCTGCAGCTGTAGCCACTATTTTGAGAGGTAAGAACAAGCCTCAATACACACCTAATGTTGATTGCGGTGATAACGTTATTGTTGTCAACGCTTCAAAGATTAAGTTGACTGGTAAAAAGGCTTCAGACAAGTTCTACTACCACCACTCATCATGGCGCGGTGGCTTGAAGGCTGTTTCTTACGGTGAGTTGCTTGCTAATAACCCAGTTAAGATGGTTGAAATCTCAGTTAAGGGCATGCTTCCAAAGAACACTCTTGGTCACCAAGAATTCTTGAAGATGCACGTTTATGCTGGTGAAGATCACAAGCATGAAGCACAAAAGCCTGAAAAGTTAGATATTAACAAATTAATCTAGGAGGTTAAATAATGGCACAACAAGCTGCATACACAGGTACTGGTCGCCGCAAGGACTCAGTTGCACGTGTTCGTTTAGTACCAGGTAACGGTAAGATTACTGTTAACGGTAAAGATATTGATCAATACATTCCATTCCCTAACTTAGTTAAGGACTTAAAGCAACCTTTAACTTTAACTGAAACTGAAGGTCAATACGACATTCACGTTAACGTTAACGGTGGTGGTTTCTCAGGTCAAGCTGGAGCTATCCGTCTTGGTATCGCTCGTGCTCTTCTTGAAGTTGACCCAGACTTCCGTGGTCCACTTAAGAAGGCAGGTTTCTTGACTCGTGACCCAAGAATGAAGGAAAGAAAGAAGCCAGGTTTGAAGAAAGCCCGTAAAGCTTCACAATTCTCAAAGCGTTAATCTTTGGATTTTACGTTTATATATCAAAAAGCATTCCCAAGTGGAATGCTTTTTTTGTTAGATAGATTTGGTTGAAGATTCATAGGAGTTTATAAAAGATTGTTAGAAAGTAAATTAGACGATATTTTAGATCAAGTGGATGAAAAGGCATATACGACAGCATATTTGGACTTTTTTCCAAAGACTTTTCAATTTGATAATGATAAATTTGATGAGTTTGAAAATTGCATTGATGGATAATAATAATTTGGCTTTGGTTTTATATGAAGGTGGAATGAGATTAAGTTTTTATAATTTAACAGCTAATCAAAGAGAAGTGGCTGAAAAGTTAGTAATATCTCAAGGCTTTTATTTTAAAGAATCGCACTAATACTTTTGTTTAATTCTAATAATGTAATCAAAAAAGACTTGAAGAACATATATCTTCAAGCCTTTGAATTGCGCTAAAAATTATAAACTATCTTGAATATTTTCAGCTAAGTAGTCGTAAAGCATACCCTTCTTTAATGCCTTGGTATCAACACCTAAAGCTTCCGCGATCGCATAAGCAAATGCCCATGCGGTAGCAGGACCACGGCTGGTTATAATCTTATGTTTGTCATCAGTAACAGTGATTCTTTCTGAAAAATGAGCATTTGGTTGATCCTCTAAGCATTCATCTTGAATACCTGGATAGCAAGTAAAGTCAGCATCATCTAAAACACCATAATGAGCAAGTGCACGAGGAGCAGCGCACATAGCAGCATCCCATTTACCCGCTTCATGACGCTTAACCATTAAGTCACGCAATTTTTCATTATCACGCAAGTTAGCTGAACCATTCATTCCGCCAGGGAATGCAACTAAATCATAGTCGAGCAAACCATCGTTGACAACTTTATCGCAAGTAATTTCAATGTGGTGATCGCCATCAACTTTTTTGCTAGTTAAGCCAACCATATCACACTCTACATTTAATCGGCGAAGTACATCGACAATACTTAAACCTTCAACTTCTTCACAACCATCTGCAAAGACCACAGCAACTTTTGTCATTAAAAGTCATCCTTTCTTTTTATCATGCTGATTCTATTATACTAGTTAATTAACGTCTAAATAAAATGAGAGATCTGATAATTTACTGAGATGGAGCGTAGGACGAGGTGAAATTGGAATCTTATCTTTTTTAGGAGCAAGCCAAAGTGATTTTAAATTGGCATTTTCAGCACCTTGAATTTCTTCATCTAAATTAGTACCAATTACTAAAATATTGTCGGGATCAATATCAGGATGATCTTTAAGAATTTTGAAAAAGATATTTTTATTAGGCAATTTTTCTTTAAAGTCATCAGCAAAATAAGCATGATCAAATAAGCTAAGTAGTTCTGTCGGCATAAGTCGCGGTTCTATTTGTTCTTTTGTTTCTTTTGCGAGTAAGATTAAAGATACTTTGCTGCTGATTTCATCTAAAAATTCAATTGCGCCTTTAACTAATCTAGTTTGTTTCTTCATTTCATTGTCAAAAATGGTATGCGTTTCACTAAGATCATTTTTTAAAAAAGTAGACAAAGATAGATCAATTTGTTCAGTAATTGATAGAGTTTTGAATTGCTTTTGCAAACTGGTATATCTTAATCTCTCAGCTGGTCCCCAATCAAGACCGAAGTATTTTAAGGTTTGACGCAAGGCAGTTTTAACAGCTAGTTTTTCATTTAAAAGGCTGCCTTCTGGAATGAAAATTAATGTATTAAATGTAGACATACAGTACCTTCTTTTTACGTTAGTAATCATTAGAATTATAATTAATTAGACAATTTTAGGAAAGGAATTAGAAATGACAATTTGGACAATTATTTTCTTACTAATTGGTGGAGTAGCAGGTGGATTGTTATCATCTGTTGCTTCAATGGCTTCACTAGCATCATATCCAGTATTGCTTGCGGTTGGTATCCCACCTGTTTATGCTAATGTGACTAATGATGCAGCTCTAATTTGGACAAGTATAGGCTCGACTATTTCTTCAACCAAAGAGTTAAAGGGACATTGGAAGGAAACATGGTTTTATACGATATTTACTGTTATTGGGTCGGTAATGGGATGTGTGTTACTTCTTTCATTTCCATCTAGTGTTTTTGAAAAAGCTGTACCTTTTTTTATTGCATTTTCAGGAATTATGATCATCATTTCGGGTAAGCATAATGCATTAAACACAGCTAAACAGCCAATGTGGTTGAAAATAGTATATTTAGTTGCACTTTTAATTATGGGTGTTTACACAGGATATTTTGGTGCGGCAGGTGGAGTTATTGTATTAGTTCTTTTAACATATATTACTAATGAAAAATTTATTGTAATTAATGCGATAAAAAATGTAGTTTGTGGATTTGCTAATTTGGTAGCTTTAATTATTTTTATGTTCACGTCACGAATTTATTGGTTACAAGCTATTCCGCTTGCTATTGGTATGTTCATTGGTGGTTATATTGGACCAGCCATTTTAAGAAGAGTTCCAGAAAAACCAGTTAGAATTTTTATTGCTGCATTGGCATTTACACAAGCAGGATACTTCTTTTATACCGCATATTTGCGTTAAGTTTGATACAATGTTTATTAATGAAAAAGGAGGGTTAATATGGCAACAGAAGTTTATTTAGTTCGTCATGGTGAAACGATGTTCAACCAATTGAATAAAGTTCAAGGTTGGTGCGATTCTCCATTAACAGTTAAGGGGATTAATGATTTAAAAAGAACTGCTAATGCTTTAAGTCAAGTACACTTTGATAATATGTATTCGTCAGACCTAAAAAGAGCGATTGATACTGTTCATTTAATGAAAGATGCTAATGTGGTTTCGGATATTGGGAAAATTAGAAAGTTGCCAGAATTTCGTGAAGTTTTCTTTGGAACTTTCGAGGGTGATGATATTAACCAAACTTGGGATCAAGTAGCGATGGCTGCAGGAATCGGGCATGAAGATGATGTGGCCAAAATTATTAATAAGGTTGGATTAGACAAATTCCGTGAAGCAACTAAGAAGGCAGATCCACGTCATTTAGCAGAAAATACTCAAGAATTAGATAAAAGAATGATTCGTGGGATTAATGTTTTACGCGATCTAACTAAAGATGAACAAAGAGTATTATTAGTGAGTCACGGAGATTTTATAAAGACATTAACTATTAAATACTGGAAGGACAGTGATGGTATCCATGATATTGTCTTTCCAAATAATGGTAGTGTTACTCGTGGAATTTTGCATGATGATGGAAAATTCGAAATTGTTGATTACAACATCGATGCTGAAAAACTATAAAAGAGTCCTACTGCATAAGTAGGGCCTTTTTTGGTACACTGATAACGAAAGGAAAATTTAGATGAATAAGGACCATACAACTAAACGTTATGTGTTTGTTACACTGCTTAATGTTATTATTACTATCGCAGAATTTTTGGGCGGTATTTTTTCAGGATCATTAGCGCTTTTATCTGATGCTGTCCATAATTTAAGCGATGTGGGTGCGATTATTTTATCTTTTATAGCGCATTTAATTAGTAGAAGAAGTCGGAATAATAATAAGACTTTTGGTTATGAAAGAGCAGAAACATTGGCAGCTTTTACTAATGGTGTAGTTCTAATCGTAATCAGTGTAGTGTTATTTGTGGAAGCAATCCAACGCTTCTGGGAGCCAGAACATATCCATGGTGGTATTATGCTGGTAGTATCAATTATTGGCTTGCTTGCTAATATAATTTCTATGCTTGCTATGCATAGGGATGCCAAAGGTAACTTAAATGTTCGCTCAACATTTATTCATATGCTTAGTGATGCCTTATCTAGTGTAGCTGTTGTAATTGGTGCGGTGTTTATTTACTTTTGGAATGTTACTTGGCTTGACCCTGTATTAACTATCTTGGTTTCATTGTTTGTTTTACATGAAGCCTATGAAATTACTATGAAAGCTGCTAATGTTTTGATGGAATCCAATCCCGATATTGATCTTGATAAAGTTAATGAAATAGTCCTATCTTTTCCAAAAGTAACTAATATTCACCATGTTCATGTATGGCGCTATAGTGATGATTTTATAATGATGGATGCGCATATAAATGTTGCACCAGATATGTGTGCAGATGAGCTAGAACAACTCTATCAAGAAATTGGTAAAAAGCTAAAGAAAGAATTAGGCATCAATCATATAACTTTACAGGCAGAATGTAAGCGAGGACAAAATGACGATATGATTGTGCCAGGACGTGGAAATAACGAAGATTAGGTGAAGAGATGTTTTCAGTAAATATTTTTACAGCTGTAATTGTATTAATTATGGGTATCTATGATATGTCCTATGCATTTAACAGGCGTAAACAGCCCACGAATAAAGGCGGAATTGTAGCTTTTATGATTTTGGGAGTGATTTTTACAATAGCTGGAATAATAATGATTATTAGATCTTTGGTGGGATAAAATTGCAAAGTTAGTATTAGTTAGACATGGTGAAAGTGTTGCGAATGCTGAAAATGTTTATACAGGATGGAATGATGTTCCATTAACTGAAAAGGGAAAGCAACAAGCAAAAAAAGCAGGAAAATTAATTAATACTATTACTGATTTTGCACCAACTCATATTCATACATCTGTTTTATCAAGGGCTATTGTTACTGCTAATATAGTAGCTGATACATGTGGTTTATTATGGTTACCTATGACTAAGACATGGAGACTAAATGAACGCCACTATGGTGCTTTAAGAGGCCTTAATAAAGATGTTTCACGTAAGGTGTTTGGTGTAGAACAAGTTTTATTATGGCGTAGAGGTTTTAATTCGATTCCTCCGGCACAAGGATCACCAGTAATTGATCGTCGTTATAAATTATGTGACCAGCACTTGATGCCAAGAGCAGAAAGTTTACATCAAACTCAAAATAGATTAATGCCATATTACTATGATCATATTGCTCCTAAATTACTCAATGGCGAAGATCAATTAATTGTTGCACATGGTTCTAGTTTAAGAGCTTTAATTAAAAAACTCGAAAATATTAACGATCATGATATTGTTAATCTAGAAGTCCCTAATGCAGAGCCAATTGTTTATACTATGGATGATCAATTGAATATTATAAATAAAAAAATTTTACGTTAAATGCAGTTAAAGCTGCATTTTTTGTGCTCTGAATAAGGATTTTCTTTTATCTATGGTAAAATCTATAGTGATTTCTAGAAATATTTAGTTTGGAGTATTAGGCATGCGTAAATTATTTTTATTGCGAGGTGCACCTGGCTCCGGTAAATCTTCTTTTATTGCACGTCATCACTTAACGCCTTATGCGATCAGTCGTGATCAAATTAGGTTATTATTGGCGGATTTAACAGTTTATTATCAAGAGGATGCGGATGTATTACACCAAGTTATTCCGCGGCACGTAACAGTGCGTACTGAGCAAATGGTGGATCACCTTGTAGAACACAAGATGGAACATGGGGAAACTGTGATTGTCGATGGAACTCATATTGTTCCAAGTGCAATCGAGCATTTTAAACCATGGGTAGAAAAATATCATTATGAATGCTTCGTAGTAGATTTGATGCAGCATAATACGCTAGAGAATTTACTTAAGCGTAATCAAACAAGAATGCATTATGACTGGGTTAAACCAGAAGTAGTAAAGCAAATGTATCGCTCATATGAAGCACATCCAGAAGTACCATATTGGGCACATAAAATAGTTCCAAATCAAATGGAACATGCTTTATCACAAAAGGAAAGTAATCTAGATCGTTACTCACATGTAATTGCTATCCCAGATAAAGTTGATGAAAAAGATTTCCCACATGTTCATATTTCGAATTTTTATTTTTCTTTTAATGAAAAATTTACTGAAAAGTATGGCACATATCGAAATGTAGTTTCAATTGCGAAAACTGAAGAGGAAGCTGTAAAACAGTTTAAATTACCATATTTTGTTTTTAAGTTTCACCATAAGCATTTCTTAATTTCTGCATACCCAATCAGAAATGAAATGTTGGATCCTATTAGAAAAGTAAAGGGAGTTTGGACATATTCGACAGGATTATACAATGTGGCAGATTTTATTAAAGAATTTCCAGAAAATCCTAAACAACATGTTCACCAATTTAACTTAAGCAAATTAGATCCAACACGTTTGCTACATATTTGGTAAAAGAAAAGAGTTATGTATCAATTTGATACATAACTCTTTTTAGTCAGCTATTAAAAATCAAATGCTAAAGCACCCATTGGATCCCATGGTAATAATTGGATTGGATCTTTAACACCTTCATCGTAGGCTTTCTTTAAGTCGTCTGGCAAGAATTTCTTGTTGATAACAGCTTGGTAAACAAATGAATCAAACCATTTGTCGCTCATTACAAAGTAACCTTTGAAGCCAGGCTTTTCGCCCCATGAGTTTTCGATCTTCCACTTAGTTGGTTTGCCATCAACAATATCAACACCAGTGATAACCATAGCATGGTCCATCATACTTTCACCAGAATCAAGCTTTTCAGCCTTTGACATTGAAAAGTCCACGTCAAATAATTCGTCACGTCTGTAAAGGTCAGTATCAAGAAGACCAGCTCTTCTTTCTGAGTCCTTAACAACGTTTGAACCAAACCATACAACTTCGCCGCTCTTTAGTTGCTTGATGATTAAGTCTTTCATTTCATCAACCTTTAAGTTCAAGTGACGAACTTGACGACCACCTTCAACATTACCTAAGTATTCAACTGAGAATACTTTATGGAATGGCTTGTCACTAGTTGGAGCATTGATAGTTGAGATGTGGTCTTCAAGGTCCATACCAACATATTTATCAAAGAATTCCTTTGGAGTAATGTCCTTATCAATATGGTAATTCTTGTCATCGTCACGATATTCGAAGTTAAATTTCTTTGGTGGAACGCCAAGTGAAACAGCTAGTACGCGGAAGACATCGTTAAGCATTTCTTCCTTACGAGTTTGAATTTCTTCTTCTGACTTACCATCGTTAACCAATTTACGTAATTCTAGACCATCTTTACGAAGCAAGGTGTTTAAAGTGTCGTTTAATGCACTTGAGTTAGTTGCATTAGCAGTTTCTGGGTAAACACTCTTTGGTACGATACCGTATTTTTCAATAATGCCACAAAGCATATCCCATTGACCACCGTCTTGTTGTGGAGTGGCAAACAAGAATGAAACTTTGCGATCGCCGAGTGGCTTATCTGCAGTTGCAATAACATTTTCAAAGAACCAGTTTGACTTTTCAAATTTATCCCAGAAGTTGGTGTAATTTTGAGATAATTCGAAGTCCTTCAATTGGAATTTCTTTTGAAGTGGGTGACGCATGGTATTTAATGCGCTGAACATCCAGCAACGACCGGATTGCTTTTGGTCAGCTGGTTTACCAGTTTCAATTTCAATTGAAAAAGTTGGATCAAGATCAATTTTAGTTTGTAAATCTTGACTTGCTTTAAAAATGCCATTTTCTTGTGCTGCACGGCTGGCAACTTTATAAGCTGGGTGATTAGTTAAATCTTGTTCAAATTTATTAATAGTATCCTTAGAAATTTCTTTTGACATTAATTTTTTCCTCCTTTTATCATAATTATTATTTTAAAACATAAAATTATGTCCGTCTATCATCGAAAATTTAATCTTGGTAAGGTTTGTGATACCAGATATTTTTAAGATCGGGATACTTTTCAAAATATTTGATGGCAATGGGATCGAGTACCCAGATAGGATAGTCAGTATTTTTCACATAGGTAATAACTTCTTGCATTAATAAACTTAATTCATGTTCATCATGCTCATCAGGATTTAAAAAAATATGGTTCATTACCCAGACAGTTTTGTCTTTGCGCTGAATTAAATCGATATCAGTACTAGAAGTTATTTGTTTATCACTGCCATTTCTTTGAATAAAATACTTTTTTGTGTCAGTCATTTTACGTCCTTTTTCTAAAAAATATTGCAATGTTTTACGTAATTAATAATGAGGCTTAATGTTTTGCCCTAATTAAAAACATTGTAAAATATATAACTGTCAAAAGAAAAGAATAAATGGGGGTTAACAGAATGAAAACACGCGGATTTGAAGTAGTTGCTAAGTATCAAGATAAAAATATTAATTTGCCTAGAAGACAAACTTTAGCCAGTGCTGGTTATGATATCGAAGCTGCAGAAGATATAACCATTCCCAGTATTTGGCGTTTGAATTTTGTGCGAATTTTTAGATTAATTAGAAATGGACATCAGCTTTATGAGCGTGATTATGAAATGTGTGATCAAACATTAAAGCCAATTTTGGTGCCAACAGGACTTAAAGCATATATGCCCGAAGATGAAGTACTTATTTTAGCTAACCGTTCATCAAATACTTTTAAAAGAAATTTGGCATTACCAAATGGAATTGGTGTAATTGATGCTGATTATTACAACAATCCTAATAATGAAGGGGAAATATTTGTTCAAGTGCTTAATTATGGTGTTCGTCCACTTCATATTCATAAAGGTGACCGTATTGCTCAAGGGATTTTTATTAAATATCTAAAAACTGATGATGATGATCCAATTAGTCGACAAAGGGTTAGCGGTTTTGGTTCAACAAACGAAAAGAAGGATGATTAATGGCAAGGGTAAAAACTCAATATAAATGTCGCTCCTGTGGTTACATTTCTGCTAGTTATTTAGGTAGATGTCCTAACTGTGGAGCATGGAATCAATTTGAAAAAGAAACTGAAGAAGTACAAAAACGTTCAACAAAAGCTACAGCTAGCCGTTTAATCCAAAAAACTGGCGTAAATGAACCAGTAAAGCTAGATAAAATTAAAGCGGAAAAAGAAGAGAGAATTTCTACTAAATCAGAAGAATTAAATCGTGTTTTAGGTGGCGGAATTGTACCTGGATCGCTTGTATTAATCGGTGGAGATCCTGGAATTGGTAAATCAACTTTAATGTTGCAAATTATGAGTGATTTGGCAGAAAAGCATAAAGTATTATACGTTTCCGGAGAAGAATCAGCTAATCAAATTAAGCTAAGAGCTGATCGGTTAGGAATCGGACAGAGTAACATGCTTTTATATCCTGAAAGTGATATGCATGATATTCGTGAACAAATTAATGATGTTAAACCTGATTTTGTAGTTATTGATTCAATTCAAACAATGAATGAACCTAGCTTAGATTCTATGACAGGTTCTGCCTCACAGGTTCGTGAAGTAACTAGTGAATTGATGAAAATCGCAAAAATGGATGCAATTACTGTTTTTGTAATTGGACATGTAACTAAAGAGGGTGCAATTGCGGGACCTAAAATTATGGAACATATGGTAGATACTGTTCTATATTTTGAAGGGGATGAGCACCATACTTATAGAATTTTACATTCTGTGAAAAATCGTTTTGGTGCTGCTAATGAAATTGGCATGTTTGAAATGGTGAATGAAGGGTTAAAAGAAGTAACTAATCCGTCAGCTATTTTTCTTGATCAAAGATTACCAAATTCGACTGGTTCAGCAGTAGTTGTTTCTTTGGAAGGAACACGCCCGCTTTTGGCAGAAATTCAGGCTTTGGTTACGCCAACGGCATTTGGTTATGCAAAAAGAACAACGTCAGGGATTGATTATAATAGGGCTGCTCTTTTACTGGCAGTACTTGAAAAGCGTGGTAATTTGATGTTGCAAAACCAAGATGTATATTTGACTGCTACTGGTGGGATTAAGTTGAATGAGCCTGCGATTGATTTGGCGATTGCAATGTCTGTTGCATCTAGTTATACAGACAAAGAAATTTCACCAACTGATTGTTTTGTAGGTGAAGTAGGTTTAACGGGAGAAATCCGTAGAGTAGATAAAATTGAAGCTAGAGTAAAAGAAGCTGCTAAAGTTGGTTTTAAGCGAATTTTTATTCCTAAACACAATATGTATCAAGGATTAACTAATAACGGAATAGAAGTTATTCCAGTTTCAAGCATTCCGCAAGCGTTAAAATTAGTTTTTAATTAGCACAGATTGAATTCTTACTATATAACGAGTAAACTAGGAGTGTTTGAATCTACTAAATTTTGAAAGAGGCATGAATTTTGGCTAAAGAAAAAATCCGTGTAAGATATGCACCAAGTCCAACCGGTCACTTACACATCGGTAACGCACGTACTGCACTTTTTAACTATTTATTCGCCCGTCATAATAAGGGTACTATGGTATTGAGAATCGAAGATACCGACCAAAAACGTAATGTTAAAGGCGGTTCTAAATCTCAAATGGAAAACCTTCACTGGTTAGGAATTGACTGGGATGAAGGTCCAGATAAAGGTGGAGACTACGGTCCATATCGCCAATCAGAAAGAAAAGACATTTACCAAAAGTATATTGATCAATTACTTGAAGAAGGTAAAGCATACTACTCATACAAGACTGAAGAAGAACTTGAAGAGCAACGTGAAGAACAACGTGCTATGGGTGTTGCTCCTCACTACACTTACGAATATGAAGGTATGACTGCTGATGAAATTAAGCAAGCTCAAGAAGAGGCTAAGGCTAAGGGCTTAAAGCCAGTTGTACGTATTCATATTCCAGAAATGGAAACGTATTCATGGGATGATATTGTTAAAGGTCATCTTGAATTTGAATCAGATACCATTGGTGGTGACTTCGTTATTCAAAAGCGTGATGGTATGCCAACTTATAACTTCGCAGTTGTAGTTGATGATCACTTAATGAAGATTACTCATGTTCTTCGTGGTGACGATCACGTTTCAAATACTCCTAAGCAATTAGTAGTTTATGAAGCACTTGGTTGGGAACCACCTAAGTTTGGTCACATGACTTTGATCATTAACTCAGAAACTGGTAAGAAGCTTTCTAAGCGTGATGAATCTGTTCTTCAATTTATTGAACAATATCGTGATCTTGGTTACTTACCAGATGCAATGTTCAACTTCATTACACTTCTTGGTTGGTCACCAAAGGGTGAAAATGAAATCTTCACTAAGCGTGAATTCATTAAGCAATTTGATCCAGCACGTTTATCTAAGTCACCTGCTGCTTTTGACCAAAAGAAGCTTGAATGGATTAACAACCAATATATCAAGAAGGCAGATCGTGATACTTTGCTTGACTTGTCATTGAACAATTTACAAGAAGCTGGCTTGGTTGATGAACACCCAACACCAGAAAAAATGGAATGGATTCGTCAACTTGTAAACATTTACGCCGTTCAAATGTCTTACACTAAGCAAATTGTTGATATGGCTAAGATTTTCTTCGAAGATGCTAAGGAACTTTCTGATGAAGAAATCGAAGAAATCAAGAATGATGATGGTCGTGCAGTAATTGAAGAATTTAAGAAGCAATTAGACCTTATTCCAAGATTTACTGCAGTTCAAATTATGGGTGCTATTCAAGCAACTCGTAAGGCAACTGGTATAAAGGGTAGAAAATTATTTATGCCAGTAAGAATTGCTACTACTCGTTCAATGGTAGGACCTGGTATCGGTGAAGCCATGGAACTTTTGGGTAAGGATCGTGTTGTAAAACACATTGATTTGACTTTGAAGCAAATGAGCGATAACAATCTTTAATTTAAAAAAGAATAATTAAAAGAAGAAGCTGCAGATAACTGCAACTTCTTTTTCTTTCTGCTAAAATAAAAAATAGCTATTTTCATAGAAGGGATAAGTGTTAGCCGTGAGAATTTATAATACACTGACGCGTAAAAAAGAAGAATTTAAACCATTGGTTCCAGGACAAATCAGCATGTATGTGTGTGGACCAACGGTGTATAACTATATTCACATCGGTAATGCTCGTAGTTCAATTGCCTTTGATACTATTAGACGTTATTTTGAATATAAGGGCTATCAAGTAAAATATGTATCTAATTTTACGGATGTTGATGATAAGATGATCAATGAAGCTCGCGCTGAAAAAATCACTGTACCTGAGCTTGCTGAGAAATTTATTAATGCCTTTTTAGAGGATACAACAGCTTTAAATATTGAACCTGCAACACTTCATCCTCGAGCAACTCATGAAATTAAAGATATTATCAATTTTGTTAAGGTATTAATTGATAAAGGCTATGCTTATGAAGTAGACGGTGATGTTTATTATCGCGCTAAGAAGTTTCAACATTATGGTGAACTTAGTGATCAAAATATTGAACAGCTTGAAGAAGGAGCTTCAGAGCATATTAACGATGAAGAACAAAATCGTAAGGAAGATCCTATTGATTTTGCTCTTTGGAAAGCGCAAAAAGGACCTGATGAAATTGCTTGGGATTCTCCTTGGGGCAAGGGACGTCCAGGCTGGCACATTGAATGTTCAGTTATGAGCACTAAGTATTTGGGCAACACAATTGATATTCATGGTGGTGGTCAAGATTTGGAATTCCCACACCATGAAAATGAAATTGCTCAAAGTGAAGCTAAAACAGATCAAAAATTTGTTAATTACTGGATGCATAATGGCTTTGTAACAGTGGGCAAAGATCAGGAAAAGATGTCTAAATCTTTGCATAATTTTGTAACTGTGCATGATATTTTAAGGAAAATCGATCCTCAAGTATTACGCTTCTTTATGGCTAGTGTACAATATCGTCGTCAAATTAACTATTCTGAAGAAAATTTAAAGCAAGCTGCAACTATTTTAGATAGATTCAAGAATACTTTGACCAATATTAATTATCGTATTGCTGATGATACACCAACTAAGACTTCGGAAGATCTTGTTAAGGCGATTAATGAAACTGAAGAAAAATTCGTCGCAGCAATGGATGACGATTTTAATGTTCAAAATGCTTTAACATCAATTTATGATTTATTGCCAGTCGTTAATGCAAATGCAAATAGCGATAATGTAGATAAGGATGCTTTAAAGCTATTTGAAGAAAAATTAGCCGCTTGGCTTTTAGTATTTGGTGTGGATATCAAAAAGCTATGTGCGCAAACTACTGGTTCAAATGATGAAGAGATTGAAGAACTGGTAAGTAAGCGTGATGAAGCACGTAACAATAAGGATTGGGCAACTAGTGACCAAATTCGTGATCAATTAAAAGAAATGGGCATTACTATTCAAGATACCCCGCAAGGGACAAGGTGGACACGTGATTAAAACTAAGAAGTTAATTGAAAAAGATGTAGATCCTGATACTTTAAATGGGCAGACTTTGGCTTATTTAGGGGATGCAGTTTATGAAGTAATTATTCGTCGTCACTTAGTAAAGGGCGGTATTGTGAAGCCTCAAGTTTTACAACGTGAAGCAACTCATTACGTTTCCGCTAAAGCTCAAGCTGCATTGATTACTAAAATGCAGGACGAAGAAAAATTGACTGAAGCTGAATTAGCTGCTTTTCGTCGTGGTCGTAATGCTAAAAGTCATACTAAAGCCAAAAATACTAGTTTAAAAACTTATCAATTATCAACTGGTTTTGAAGCCATGATTGGTTATCTAGATTTATTGAATAAAAATGATCGTATTCAAGAACTTGCTGATTGGTGCATTGAGACTGTAGAAGAGGATGGATTAAAAGATTATGACTTCAAATAAAGATTTCGTATTTGGTCGCCATGCTGGACTAGATTATTTAAAAACACAAAATGCCGATAAAATTAATAAAGTATTTTTACAACATGGTATTCAAGAAGATTTCGCTAATCAAGTTTATGCTTTGAGCAAGAAAAAGCGATTAGTGGTTCAAAGTGTACCTAAGAATAAACTTGATCGTTTAGTTGATGGTGGTAATCACCAAGGCTTAGTTTTAGCAATATCAAGTTTTGATTATGCAGATTTAGGAAAGATGCTAGATAAGTTTGATGAAGATGGAAAAGAGCCATTTTTGTTGATGCTTGACTCAATTGAAGATCCGCATAATTTAGGCTCAATTTTACGTACGGCAGATGCTACAGGTGTTGATGGGGTCATTATTCCTAAGCGTCATGCAACGGGGTTAACTTCTGTGGTAGCTAAAACATCAACTGGTGCGATTGACTATGTTCCGGTGGCCCGTGTTAATAATTTGGTTCAAACTACCAAGGAATTAAAGAAACGTGGATATTGGTTCTTTGGTACCGATATGGCAGGAGTAGATTATCGTGAATGGAACGCTAAGGGCAAGACTGTTTTGGTTATAGGTAACGAAGGTAAGGGGATTGCACCGCTTTTGAAGAAGCAAATGGATCAAACAATTACTTTGCCAATGATTGGTCATGTTCAATCATTAAACGCAAGTGTTGCAACTGGCGTTTTGCTTTACCAAGCTTATAATAGTAGACATCCTTTGAAATAATAAAAAGGCAGACAAAAATTATCTTTTGTTTGCCTTTTTTGATACAAAATTTTCAATATGTCAGAATAAACATCCGTTTTCTTATAGTACATAAAAGTTAAAAGGTATCCTCGGAGAAAAAAGCAAAGAGGAAAATGAAATGTGTACTGAAGAGAAGTTAATTAATAAAGCAAAAATGGGTGATGATCAGGCATTAAAAGAATTGTTTTTCTTGTATAAACCATTAGTTAATTCAATTCTAAAGAAATATTACTTGCATCATTATGATCGTGATGATTGGGAGCAAGAAGCATTGATTATTTGTTACGAATCTGTAGTAGTTTTTTCTGGTAAAAAAGGAAGTTTTGGTAGTTTATATAAAACTAAGTTATCTAATCATGCTCGAACGTTAGTTAGGTATAATACTGCGTTGAGAAGACAAATATACAATCATTCTGTTTCTTTAGATAGTAATTTGTGTATACAAGAACCTGGACGAAGTGAATTGATAACGCCCGTTAAAACTATATATCATGAGTTTATCGAAAGCTTGTCTCGTCTGGAATTAATTGCGGTATTGACAATACTAGGCGAAATTAGTGTGGAATACGTAATTAATAATTTAAAAATAGAATATATGCAATTAGTTAGGGCGAGATCAAGAGCAATTCAGAAGATGAGAAATGTATTATTCTGATAGGTTTCAATGTATATTTGTATAAATTTGATTTTTTAGCTGATACTGAGAAAGTGAGGTATAATAAAAATGTAGAATATTTTAGGAGGTAATTTAAGATGGCAGACGAAATTATTAAGACTGCATTGTTAGACCGTCACATGAAGGAAGCTTTTGACTGGAGTGATTCTGATATGCCAGTTAGAGATGCCCTTTGGGACTACTTTATGGAAAAGAATGGTAGAGATACCATGAAGACGGAAGAAGATATGCTTCCATTTTTGAAAGACTCAGATGAAAAGATCGAAGCCTTCGTTAACGAAAATCTTAAGAAGTAAATCCAACTAAAAACAATGTTCTACGCACAGTGGTCACGCATGTTTGACCACCAAAACAGCTGCTTTTCGGTAGCTGTTTTTTTGTGCTCTAAATAAACTTTTGCTATACTTTTCAAAAATTATTGAAAGAGAATATATATGGGGAAGAAGAAACGAAAGAAAGTATTAAAAGAAGTCAAAGCGATTGAGGAAATAGTAGGTTTTTTATTTGAAAATACTACTTATTACTATTTAGATACTGTACCTGAAACTATTAATGCCGAATCTTCTTATTATGATGGTTATCAGACTTGGCGTGATAAATCTTATTTACCAGCTTTTGCAGAAGGGGCTACTAGAGTTGTTTTTGCCATGATGGAATATAATTATGCGGAAGTGTATTTAGAACCTGACTGTTGGCCCAAGAAAAAATCTAAGTATAGTAAGTATCTAGGTAAAAATATTCGTAATATTGGCTTTGATAAGCTGGAAAAAATTATTAAACATATAATTTTAAAATGGCAAGGAAAGTTAATTATAAAATTAATCGATAAAAAGCATCGAGAGTTTTTTATTGAAATTGCTGACGAATGGGAAACCAGTTTTTATAATTTAACAGGTAAAAATCTAAAATTAGTAAAAAAATTAGTACAAAGCGAAGGTTTATTTTTACAAAAAGTAAAAAATAGACGATGGGATTGGGATGATCTACCCAAGTCCTGGCAAGATAAATCTTATAAGAAATGGAAGAAGTTTTATCATAAGTAAAATGAAATATATTATTGGCATGGATGTTGGCACCACAGCAACTAAAGGCGTCCTTTACGACATAAATGGAAAAGCAGTAGCTTCTGTTAGTAAAGGTTATCCGTTGATTCAAACAAAAGTAGGGCAGGCCGAAGAAGATCCAAAATTAATTTTTGATGCAGTTCAAGAAATCATTTTTGATTTAACGCAAAAAATAGATGGAAAAATTGCGGCTATATCATGGTCGAGTCAAATGCACAGTTTGATTGGCTTAGGTTCAGATGATGAACTGTTAACTAATAGCATCACGTGGGCAGATAATTGTGCCAAAAGTATTGTCCAAGATGCAAAAAATAGGGGCTTCGCCCAGCAGATTTATCGTAAAACGGGAATGCCGATGCATCCCATGGCCCCAATTTATAAATTATTGTGGTTAAAAAATAAAAAAACAGAAGTATTTAGCCAAGCTCAAAAATGGATTGGGATTAAAGAATATATAATCTTCCGATTGACGGGAAAGTTAGTTACTGATACCACTATGGCTGCTGGTACAGGAATACTTAATCTTAAAACATTAACTTGGGATCAAGAATTATTAGATATTTTAAAAATAAAAAAAGAGCAACTCCCTAAGATAGCTCAGCCTACAAAAGTTATTTTTCCTATTAAAACAGAATATGTAAAAAAATTGGGAATAGATTCTGATACTAAAATTATTTTGGGAGCTAGCGATGGTTATTTGTCTACGATTGGCGTTAATGCAATCGATAGTGATCACTGTGCTTTAAATGTGGGAACATCGGGGGCGATTAGAACAATAGTTGATCAACCTAAAATAGATCCAAGTGCTAGTTACTTTTGTTATCCAGCTGATAAAACACATTATTTACTAGGTGGTCCAGTAAATAATGGAGGAATCGTATTTAATTGGGCTCGTCAAACTTTGTTTGATGCTGACGAAACGCCGCAAGATTTTCTTGATGTTGCTCAAACAGCTCCAGCGGGAAGTCGTAATTTGATCTTTTTGCCTTATTTAGGAGGAGAACGTGCTCCAATTTGGGATGCAAATGCACGTGGCTCATTTGTGGGATTAACTCGTATGCACCAAAAACCTGAAATGGCACGAGCGGTGATTGAAGGTATTATCTTTAACCTCTATGATGCTGCTTCTAATTTGATTAAAAATACTAAAAAACCAGTTGCAATTAATGCAACTGGGGGCTTTCTCAAGAGTGATTTTGTAAGACAACTTTGTGCTAATATTTTCAATGTTCCTATCGTTACTATGAAGGAACAACAGAGTGGAACACTAGCCGCTATGTTTTTAGCAAGACAGGCATTAGGACTCAATCAAGATCTAAGTGAGATCGGACAGTTTGCTCAAGCTGATAAAGTTTACTTTCCTAATCCAAAAGAAGCAGCCACTTATCAAAAACTATTTCCACTTTATTGTGAAATTAGGAATGCTTTGGCTGCTTCGTATGGTAAATTTTCTAATATAAATTAATCAGATAACTTTTTAATAGGCATCATTTCGATGTATCCCCTTGTTCCAATAGGCTCAAGCTGAATTTTAGGATTATTTTTGTCCCAAGTGTAGCCAATTGTTTTAGGATCATATTTTTTTATTGCAGATCTCACTTCTTCAATGATCTTGCCACAATCTTCTTCTGCAAACGGCTCACTTTGAAACATAAGGTATTTGGTAGCAGGAAGTTTAATAATATCAAAGCCTTTAGGAACCGGATCTTTGTAATCAAGATCTACTTCAACTCCTTGAATATATTCAGAAGTGTTAGGTTTTCTATATTTAGCGGGTAACCATAAACAAACAGGTTCTCCATTAATAGATTTTATGCTTTTAAGTAGTCCCCAAGTTTCACAGCCTACTTCGTCGCAATAGTCGAGATAGTCAGTAGCTTTAATACCGCGCTTGAGGATAACTTTTCTTTCAGGTTTATCAATAACTTGGATGAAAATATTTTTAGTGTTCATGGTAGTATCCTTTCTATGCTTGTTAGGCTTAAATTTTATGCCATAAGGATTAAATAAATAGATTGGAACAGGATGAGCAGCATATTCACTTGGATTACATTGAAATTCATGATAAAAAGCTCTTTGATAACCATCTACGCTTTTAAAACCACTTTCGAATACAATATCAGTAATTTTGCAATTATGATCGCGCAATTTTAGAGCAGTTTGTGCCAAACGTAAACGTCTAATGTATTTTGCAGGCGTCATATTTAGATAGTTAACAAATAGTCGATAAGAATACCAAGGTGAATATAGCGAAACTTTAGATAGAGCGGTAAGTGTAATCTGCTCATTTAAGTGCTCTTGGATATAGTCTTGCATGCGTTGAACTGCTTCGATTTGTTCCAATTTTCATTCCTCCTTATATGTTGTATTATGCCGGATTAATTTGGAAACTACTCGACTTATTTTGCCATAAAAAAATCTCTTCAGGAAAATATCTGAGGAGATTTTTAATTTTATATATTTTCTTAAGCGTTCTTAACATCTTCAACGATTTGATCAACAGTCATACGATTGTCTTTCAAAATATCGTTCAATGGTATTTGATCAGTATAAACACGCTTTTGACCGTAGTTTAAAACTTTAACGTCTTTATTGCCAAGATAAGAAGCAACTTTTTCACCAAAGCCACCGTCTAAAAGGTTGTCTTCAAGTGTAATGATAATTTTGTTTTCATCAGCCAATTTATCTAAGGCTTCTTTATCCAAGATGTTGGCAGAAATCGGGTTAACCAAACTTGCACCCAGTTTTTCAGTTACCTCTTTGCCCAGCATGTCATACATGTCACCTAAAGCTAAAACTGCAATATCTTTGCCAGGTTTGATGTCATATTTGATTTCTGAGTAATTACGCTTTACTTCTTCACCTACAGGAACTTTCTTAGTCGGCATTTTGATTGCTACAGGGTGTTTTCTTTGCTTAATAGCCCATTCCATCATATCTTTTTCCTCAGCTAAAGTAGTAGGAGCAAGGTAAATCCAGTTAGGCAAGTTAGAAATCATTACTTGGTCAAATACGCCGAGGTGAATTTTACTTGTGCCCGAAATACCACCACCTGCTACCATCATGACAACAGGTAAGTCATTAGCAGCTACATCGTGTGATAATTGGTCAAATGCACGTTGTAAGAAGGTTGAATTTTCAAATAATACTGGAATTGCGCCTTCCTTTGCCATACCTGCAGCAAAGGCAACAGATTCTTGTTCAGCAATACCTACATCATGGTAATTTTCAGGGTATTTGTCTTTAATTTCATCAAGTCCAAATACACCAGGAATTGCAGCATTGATAGCCATGATCTTTTCGCCGTTTTCAATATGTTCCTTCATCACATCCATTGCTACAGAAGTTGCACTTGGACTTTTTGGAGCTGGAACAGTTGACTTGTCAGTCTTTAAATCAAATGGCATTACCCAGTGGTGTGCTTCTTCATTGTCAATTGCAGGTTGGTAACCTTTACCTTTCAAGGTATTGATATGAAGTAAAATTGGATGATCTACATCTTTAACAGCCTTAAAAGCTTCAATCATCGATTTGATATCATTTCCGTCAGCGATGTAGCGGTAATCAAAACCCATAGCAGTAAATGGGTTTTCTTTAGTTTCACCATTTGAATCACGGAGCTTCTTTAATGCAGTAACCAGACCACCAACGTTGTCATCAATTGACATTTGGTTATCGTTTACTACTACGACTAAATTATGTGGTTCAATTGCAGCGTTGTTTAAGCCCTCGTAAGCAAGACCACCAGTCATTGAACCATCACCAATTAGGGCCATAATATTTTCATGTTCGCCCATTAAATCTCTGGCTTTAGCCATACCTGTTGCTAAAGCAATAGAAGTAGAGGTATGACCTACAGCATAGTAGTCATATGGGCTTTCGTCTGGATTAGTATAAGGAGTTACATCTTCGTAGTGCTCTGGATCAAGCCAAGCTAAAGCTCTACCAGTTAGCATTTTATGAGGGTATGTTTGGTGTGAGACGTCCCAAACAATTTTGTCTTTTGGTGCATTAAATACATAATGATAAGCAATACTTGCTTCAACGATTCCCAAATCTGGACCTAAGTGTCCACCTTTAGCAGCATCTTTTTCTAGAATTAGTGTCCGAATTTCTGTAGCTAATTCTTCCATTTCTGGAATAGTTAATTTTTTCAAATCTTTAGGACCAGAAACTTTATTTAATAAATATTCAGGATGTTTATTCATGAGAGTTTACCTTTCTAAAAATAATATGCAAACTTATTATAGATAAGTGAATTAAAGAATTAAAATATTTAGATATTATTGATGACTATTCCTTTTGATTATCAGTTTAGAATTGACGAGTTTGTTTTGACAGTATAAAATACACACTAAGTATGTGTTTTTATAAAGAAAGTTTGGAAGTGAGATTATGGCAGTGAAGAAGGCAGCCCTAGCTTGCAGCGTATGCGGGTCAAGAAACTACTCAATCACCGCAAGTAAGAATCGCACTCAGCGACTTGAACTTAAAAAGTTCTGCAAGCATTGCGGTAAAATGACGTTGCACAAGGAAACGAGGTAATAAAGCTAATGATTAAGTTTTTTAAGGGTGTAGCCCACGAAATGAAGTTGGTTACTTGGCCAACTGCAAAACAAAATAGACGTGATACAGTAACTGTTATCACAAGTTCAGTTTTGTTTGCCGTATATTTAGGTGCACTCGACTGGCTCTTTAGCTGGTTAACCCAAAAGATGTAATTCGGTAGCAATAATATAGAAAATACTGCTAATGCATGTTATAATAAGTAACAGCTTGAAGAAACCTCTGTGGGAGGTTTTTTTGTTTACCCAAAATTAAGGAGAATATTAACATGGTTGAAACTACTCAGAAGAAATGGTACGTTTTACATACTTATTCTGGCTATGAAGATAAAGTTAAGTCGGATTTGTTATCACGTGCTCAAAGTATGGGGATGCAAGATTACATTTTTCGTGTAATGGTTCCAGAAGAAGAAAAAGTTGAAACTGTTCGCGGTAAGAAACAAGAAGTTGAAGAAAAGATTTTTCCAGGTTACGTTTTAGTTGAAATGGTTATGACTGATGAAAGTTGGTTTGTTGTAAGAAATACACCTAACGTAACTGGTTTCGTTGGTTCACATGGTGGTGGTTCCAAGCCGTCACCACTTCTTGATGAAGAAGTAAGTCGTTTACTTAAGAATCAAGGACAACCTGCTAAAACTCCAACTGAAGACTTTGACATTGGTGAAACTGTAACTATTACTGAGGGTGCATTTAACGGCATGGTTGGTAAGATTACTGATATTCAACCAGATAAGTATAAATTATATGTTTCAGTTGATATGTTTGGTCGTGCTACTACTGCAGAACTTGATTATGATCAAGTTAAGAAGTTTGATGTTAACGATTAATCATAAATTTAGTTGTAATTATAATTAAACGATGGTATTCTAATACGGTACGTTTATTATTGTGGGAGGAGAAAAAAGGAAAATTCTCCATTTTAACCGCATCACGGAATCAAGGAGGTTTTGACCGTGGCAAAGAAAGTTATTAACGTAGTTAAGTTACAAATTCCAGCTGGCGCTGCAACCCCTGCACCTCCAGTTGGTCCTGCTTTGGGTCAAGCTGGTATTAACATTGTTGGTTTTACTAAAGACTTCAATGCTAGAACTGCTGATCAAAAGGGTATGATTATCCCTGTAGTTATTACTGTATATGAAGATCGTTCATTCGAATTCATTACTAAGACTCCACCAGCACCAGTTCTTTTAAAGCAAGCTGCTAAGATCGATAAGGCTTCAGGTGAACCTAACACCAAGAAGGTTGGTAAGGTAACCAAAGACCAAGTCAAGGAAATTGCTGAGACTAAGATGAAAGACCTTAACGCTGCTGATATTGAAGCTGCTATGCGCATGGTTGAAGGTACCGCTAGAAGTATGGGTATCGAAGTCGAAGACTAATCCTGTTATTTAGTTAACACATTAGGTGGGAGAGTTAAGAGAAGCTCGTTTGACCACATATACAAGGAGGAATTCACACATGCCAAAGCATGGTAAGAAATATTTAGATGCTGCCAAGAAGGTAGACTCAAATAAATTATACTCAGTAGCAGAAGCTATGAAACTTGTTAAGGAAACTTCATACGCAAACTTTGACGCTACTATTGATGTAGCTTACAACTTGAGCGTAGATCCTAAGCAAGCAGACCAACAAATTCGTGGTTCAATTGTTTTGCCAAACGGTACTGGTAAGACCCAAACTGTTGTAGTATTTGCTGAAGGCCCACAAGCTGAACAAGCTAAGGCTGCAGGCGCTGATTTTGTTGGTTCAGACGACTTGGTAGAAAAGATTCAAGGCGGCTGGTTAGACTTTGATGTTGTAGTTGCAACTCCAATGATGATGGCTAAGGTTGGTCGTTTAGGTCGTGTACTTGGACCTAAGGGATTGATGCCAAACCCTAAGACTGGTACTGTAACTATGGACATTGAAAAGGCTGTTAAGAACGTTAAGGCAGGTCAAGTAGAATACCGTGTTGACCGTCAAGCAGCTATCCACACTCCTATTGGTAAGGTATCATTTACTGAAGACCAATTAGTAGAAAACTTTGATGCTTTACGTGACGTAATTTTACGTGCTCGTCCAGCATCAGCTAAGGGTCAATACATTAAGAGTGTTGCTGTTTCAGCAACCTTTGGACCTGGTATCAAGCTTGATCCATTAAACTTAGACTAATTTAAATTAGATTAATAAAGGCGCCGCAATGTAGCGGGGCCTTTTTTTCTATGTTATCATTAATTGAACTTTGTAGAATCTAGATACTTTAAGGAGGAATGTTATGAAAAAGCATTCCATGGGAAAAATAATTGTTTTGTTGTTGCTAATGTTGGTTTGTACTGGCGGCTGTGCTAATAGTGGCTCTAGAATAACTATTGTTGGCTCAAGTGCAATGCAGCTTTTAGCTGAACAAGCTGGTAATGACTACCGTTTGAAGCATGCAGATAGTAATATCGTTGTTCAAGGTGGTGGATCAGGAACTGGTCTTAGTCAAGTTCAAGCTGGTGCTGTACAAATTGGTACATCAGATGTATTTGCTGAATCGCAAAAAGGGATTGATGCAAGTAAGCTTAGAGATTACAAAATTGCCGTGGTGGGAATTGTTCCAATTGTAAATAAAGGCGTGGGAGTAAAGAATGTTTCTAGCAAACAACTAGAACAAATTTTTACAGGTAAAATCACGAATTGGCGTCAACTCGGTGGAAAAAATGAGACTATTACTGTAATAAATCGTTCAAAGGGAAGTGGTACTAGAGGGACCTTTGAAGATATTATTTTACATGGTAAAAAGCCGATTAAATCTCAAGAACAGGATTCTAACGGTACTGTTAAAAAAATTGTAAATACCACACCAGGTACAGTTAGTTATTTATCATTTCCTTACGCAAATGATACTCACATTCAAAAATTAAGTATTGATCATGTAAAACCTACAAACAAAAATATCACTACAAATAAGTGGAAATTATGGTCATATGAGCATATGTATACAAAAGGAAAACCATCTAAAAAGGTAAGATCATTTATTGATTATATGCTGGGCAAACATGTTCAACAAAAACTTGTACCTAAGATCGGATATTTGAGTGTTAATGATATGAAGGTAACTCGTAATAGTAAAAATCAAGTTACACAAATAGGAAAATAATTCATGGATAAAAAAGATAAATTAAAAGAAGTTGTCAATCAGGCAATCGCTGAGCAACATGTTCCGCATGTTAAGCTGAAAAAGATTGGACCAGCTGATGTTGATATTGATAAGTTGACTAAGCCTTCTAAAGAAACTCATCAAGAATATTGGGGGAAAGGCTTAACTTATTTTGCTATTGGTTTAATTATTGTATTGGTTGTCTCAATTATTGGATTCGTAGGTTACCATGGGTTAGCTACTTTTATTGGCGATCATGTAAATGTATTCCATTTCTTAACTTCGACAGATTGGGATCCGGGTGACGGGAAGAATCATGTTGGTGCTGCCGTCATGATTGTTACTTCATTTGCAGTCACTCTTTTGTCGGCGCTGGTAGCAACACCGTTTGCTATTGCTATTGCATTATATATGACTGAATATTCTTCTAAAAAGGGGGCTAATTTCTTACAATCAGTAACTGAATTACTTGTAGGTATTCCATCCGTAGTTTATGGTTTCCTAGGATTGACTATTATTGTACCCGTAATCAGAAATATATTTGGTGGAACAGGATTTGGTATTTTAGCTGCAACTTTAGTTTTATTTGTAATGGTTTTACCAACGATTACTTCATTGACCGTTGATGCTTTAAAGGCAGTTCCTGGTCATTTTAGAAAAGCTTCAATGGCACTTGGAGCCACACATTGGCAAACGATTTATCGTGTTGTGCTTCGTGTAGCAACGCCAAGAATTTTGACAGCTGTAATCTTTGGGATGGCTAGAGCCTTTGGTGAAGCTTTGGCTGTACAAATGGTAATTGGTAATGCTGTTCTTATGCCATACAACTTAGTAAGCCCATCAGCAACTTTAACTAGTCAATTGACCAGTCAAATGGGTAATACAGTTATGGGTACATTGCCAAATAATGCATTATGGTCATTGGCATTACTACTTTTAATTATGTCTTTGGTCTTTAACTTCTTAGTTAAACTAGTAGGAAAGAAGGGACAAAAGTAGAAATGGATGCAAAAAAGAGAGATAAATTAGCAACAGCAATTATTTATATTTTTGTTGGGATTGTTGTCTTAATTCTTGCGGGTATTTTAGGGAATATCTTGATCACTGGTATTCCGCATTTGTCCTGGTATTTTTTAACTTCTGAAGCTTCATCATATAAAGCTGGTGGTGGAGTTAGAGATCAATTATTTAATTCACTTTATTTGTTAGTTTTAACTACAATTATTTCTTTACCAATAGCACTTGGTGCGGCAATATATTTAGCTGAATATGCTAAAGATACTTGGGTAACAAATTTAATTAGAACTACAATTCAAATTTTAAGTTCTCTTCCATCAATTGTTGTCGGCTTATTCGGTTATTTACTTTTTGTAGTTCAATTTGGCTTTGGCTTTTCAATTATTTCGGGTGCGCTAGCCTTAACTTTCTTTAACTTACCAATTTTAACAAGTAATATTGAAGAGGCACTTAAAGGTGTACCGCAAGCTCAGCGTGAAGCGGGGCTAGCTTTGGGATTATCTAATTGGAAAACAATTCGTGGTATTGTTTTGCCAGCAGCTCTTCCAGGTATTTTAACAGGAATTATTTTAAGTGCCGGACGTATTTTTGGTGAGGCTGCAGCCTTAATTTATACAGCAGGACAAAGTGGCTCAACTGTAAATTATGCGGATTGGAATCCGTTTAGCCCTACTAGTCCATTAAATGTAATGAGACCGGCAGAAACACTTGCAGTTCATATTTGGAAAGTAAATACTGAAGGTATTATTCCGGATGCAACGGTTGTTTCTGCAGCTACATCTGCATTATTAGTAATTGTGGTAATTGTATTTAATTTAGGTGCACGTTATTTAGGAAATAAATTGTACCGTAAATTGACTGCAGCTAAATAGGTGGTATGATGCAAGAATTAAAACAAAGCTATATCAAAACTTTTGATAAAGATGACGTGGCACTGTCTACAAATGATTTAAGTGTTTTGTACGGTGGTAAGGTTCAAAAGCTCTTTGATGCTAGTTTACAATTTAAGAAAAATACGATCACTGCTTTAATCGGTGCATCTGGATCAGGAAAATCTACTTTCTTACGTTCACTTAATAGAATGAATGATAAGGTGGCTACAGTAAACGGTGAAATTTGGTTTCATGGTTTAGATGTAAATAAGCCTAATATCAATGTTTATGAATTAAGAAAAAGTATTGGAATGGTATTTCAGCGTCCCAATCCTTTTCCTAAATCAATTAGAGAAAATATAGTTTACGCTTTAAAAGCAAATGGTAAGACTGACAAGCAGGAACTTGATAAGATAGTGGAAGAAAGTTTAAGAGCTGCTGCTTTGTGGGATGAAGTAAAAGATAAACTAGATAAGAGTGCTTTGGCGCTTTCTGGTGGGCAACAGCAACGTTTGTGTATTGCTAGAGCACTAGCTGTTCAACCACAAATTTTACTCTTAGATGAGCCAGCAAGTGCCTTAGATCCAGTATCAACTTCTAAATTGGAAGATACGCTCAAACAATTAAGAAGTAAATATACTATGGTTATGGTTACTCATAACATGCAGCAAGCTTCAAGAATTAGTGATTACACAGCATTTTTCCACTTGGGGCATGTAATTGAATATAATTCAACAGCAGAAATCTTCACTAATCCTAAAGGTAAAATTACTGAAGATTATATTCAAGGAAGTTTTGGTTAAAATGAAAACAATTATTTCAGCAAAAGATGTGCATTTGAGCTATGGCGATTATGAAGCACTTCATGGTATAAATCTTAATTTTAAAGAAAAAGAATTAACTGCGTTAATCGGACCATCAGGATGTGGTAAGTCTACATTTTTACGTTGTTTGAACCGAATGAACGATGATATTGAAAATATTAAAATCACCGGTGAAATTAAGTTTGAGGGACAAGATATCTATGGTTCGAAAATGGACTTAGTAGCCCTTAGAAAAAATGTAGGTATGGTTTTTCAGCAGCCAACTCCGTTTCCATTTTCTGTTTATGATAATGTAGCCTATGGGTTGAAAATTGCTGGTGTAAAAGACAAAGAATTGATTGACCAGCGAGTAGAAGAAAGTTTAAAACAAGCTGCTATTTGGAAAGAAACTAAAGATAATTTAAATCGTAATGCCCAAGCTTTTTCGGGAGGTCAACAACAAAGAATTTGTATTGCTAGAGCTTTGGCAATTAGACCTAAAGTGGTTTTGCTTGATGAACCAACTAGTGCGCTTGACCCAATTTCAAGTAGTGAAATTGAAGAAACATTAATGGATTTAAAACATCAGTACACTTTTATTATGGTTACACACAATTTACAGCAAGCAGGGCGTGTTTCAGATCAAACAGCATTTTTAATGAATGGTGATTTGGTTGAAGCCGGACCAACTGAAGAAATGTTTATTGCACCTAAGAAACAGATTACAAGTGACTATCTTAACGGTCGTTTTGGTTAAATTTTGAGGTATAAAGATGCACGAAATATTTTTAGATGAATTAAAAAAGTTAAACACAGAATTTATGGAGATGGGTGTTTTTGTTAATGATCAAATTGATCAAGCCACCCGTGCATTTGTTGATCATGATAAAAAAACAGCACAATCCATGGTCGATAATGAGGAAAAAATTCCTACTGAATCAATAGATATTCAAAAAAAAGCATTGAAATTAATGGCTTTACAACAACCAGTTGCTACTGATTTTAGAGTAGTTATTAGTATTTTGAAAGCTACAACTGATCTAGAACGAATTGGTGAAAATGCTATGAGTATTGCTCTTGAAACAATTCGTGTAAAGGGCAATCCGCGTATTCCTGAAGTTGAAGAAATTATTTCGAATATGACACATAATGTTCGTCACATGCTTATCCAAATTTTGACAGCTTATGTGCAAGACGATGAAAAAATGGCTAGAGATGTAGCTAGTCGAGATGAAATTATTGATCATGATTATGTTCGTGCTAGAAAGCTAATCGTGGACGGAATAGAGAGTGATCCCTCAAGAGCTGCAGCTTCGTCAAGTTACTTTGTAGTAACTAGATTATTAGAACGAATTGGCGATCACATTGTTAACTTAGCTAGTTGGGTGGTATACAAAACTACGGGTGAATTAGAAGAATTATTTAATCCCACCGAAACTAAGACAATATAGGTAAAAAGAAGAGTATATTTAATACTCTTCTTTTTGTTTATAACGTTATTTAATAAATTAAATAAGAAATCCATTTTACTTTTTCAATTAAAAGTCCATAATGAAGAGGAAACGTTGAAAGCGTTAAATAACAGATCTGTTATTTAAACTGTAGGATATAGTTTCATCGTAAGGAGAAAAATATGGTTACGATATTAATAAACGACATTATACCAATTTTGGTAATTATGTTGTTAGGATATGTGTGTGGTAAATTCACATTCTTTGACGATGATCAACGTCAAGGATTGAATAAACTGGTTTTAAACATTGCTTTACCAGCGGCTTTATTTATTTCAATTGTTAAAGCTACGCGTAAGATGTTTGCGCAAGATATAGTTTTAACATTGATCTCATTGATCGGTGTTACTGGTTTATTCATGCTCAGTTATTATTTGGATAAACTGATGTTTCACAGATCAACGCAAGAAGCTGCGGTTTGTGCATTGATTGCTGGTTCACCAACTATTGGATTTTTGGGTTTTGCGGTTCTTGATCCAATTTACGGAAACAATGCAACAACTAACTTAGTTATTGGAATTGTTTCTATTGTTGTTAATGCTGTAACTATTCCTTTAGGTTTGTCTTTAATTAACAGAGGACAAGCTGCTTTAAAGGAAAAGGCAAAGGCTAAGAAGAATAATGGTGGTACTGAAGTAGAAGTTAAATTACCGCAAAAAGGTACTACTGTTAAGAAGGTCAAGAAGGTTACTGTTCCTGATGACGTACCTGTTAGTGATGAAGAAGCTAAAGCTCTTAGTGAAGTTGGTATTCAACGTGAAATTGATTTAGTCCATGCAGAATTTGATGATCACGCCGGAGAAAGCAACGGTAAACATATGAATCCAACTTTAAAATCAATTCTTGATGCGATTAAGAAACCAGTTGCAGCTGCTCCACTTATTGCGGTTATCTTTGTTTTGATTGGAATTAGAGTTCCTAGTTCATGGGCCCCTACATTTGATTTGATTGCTAAAGCTAATGCTGGTGTTGCTGTTTTAGCTGCCGGTTTAGCTTTATCAACTGTTAAATTCTCAATTGATAAAGAAGTTATTTGGAACACATTCTTCCGTCTATTTTTAACTCCTGCGATTATCGTAGCTGCTGCATATTTATGTGGTATGGGTTCAGATCCACAAAAGATTTCAATGCTTTGTTTAGCAACTGGTTTACCACCTGCATTTTCAGGAATTATTATTTCCAGTCGTTACAACATTTATGTTAAGGAAGGGGCAAGTTCAGTTGCCGTTTCAACTGTATTCTTTGCAGTAAGTTGTATCTTTTGGATTTGGGCTTTGCCACTTATTGCCAACGTTTTCCATTAATTGAATAATTAGAATAAGAAACGGATCTGTAAAACAGATCCGTTTTTGTGTGTACTTATTTTTGCTTTTGATCTTTAATGGGGATGCAACCAGCGATAAAAATAGCACTGCCGATAATTAACCAGGCATTATTTTGAAACATATAAGAAAAGTTAGCGATTAAAATTCCAGCTATGATAATGATCCAGTCGATAAATAATAAAAGCCGCTGCTTGGAATTCAAAATTTGCATACTTTGAGAAATACTTATAATTGCTTGTACAACAACTATTAGTGCTAAAAGCATCCAAATTAAATTGGAAATAAAATTTTTAGGATTTTGAATAATACTTTCGATACTAATAAATAAAACAGTAATACCAAGTAGTAAAAATAGAATATTACGTAATTTAATTAAAATACGTTGTTTGCGTTCTTGATCAGTCATTGTTCTCTCCAATCTTTTTTCTTAATCTTACATACTTTTTAGTAATTTGTAAATTTATCCTTGCTATCTTTGATAATGCCTGCTACAATAGTTAATTGTAAATTCTACCTAAGACTCGGGTGGCATGACGCCTCAAAATCCCGCCGAGGCCAGAAGATAATGAAGATTTTTATGCTCCATGTCTTTCGGCATGGAGTTTTTGCTTTAAAAGGCCTTATAGAATTTATTAATGCGATTATGGAGGTGAAATTAATTGAGTAAAGCTGCTATTGCTGAAAAGGAAAAGCTCGTTGATGCATTTGCTGAAGAACTTAAAGCTGCTAAGGCTATCTTAGTAATCAACTACCTTGGTTTAACTGTTGAAGAAGTTACTAACATGCGTAAGGATCTTCGTGATAACGATGTTAAGATGAAGGTTATCAAGAATACTTACTTAAGACGTGCTGCTGCTAAGGCTGGTATCGAAGGTCTTGATGATACTTTTGTAGGTCCTACTGCTGTTATCTACACTGATAACGCTGATGATATCACTGAACCAGCTCGTATCGTTTCTAAGTACGAAGACGATTTCGATGTTATCGAAATCAAGGGTGGTATGCTTGAAGGTAAGTTGACTTCTAAGGAAGAAATCAAGGAACTTGCTTCAATTCCAGGCCGCGAAGGTTTGCTTTCAATGCTTGTTTCTGTATTGCAAGCTCCTGTCCGCGACTTCGCTTATGCTGTTAAGGCTGTTGCTGAATCTAAGGATGAAGACTCAGCTGAATAATAAAAAATATATTTAATATCTAAATTCTAATTTTTCGGAGGATACTTAAATGGCTTTAGATACTGAAAAGATTATTGAAGAATTAAAGGGTGCTTCAATTCTTGAATTGAACGACCTTGTAAAGGCTATTGAAGACGAATTTGACGTTACTGCTGCTGCTCCAGTTGCTGCTGCAGGTGCTGCAGGTGCTGCAGAAGCTAAGTCAAGTTTCGATGTTGAATTGACTGAAGCTGGTCAAGAAAAGGTTAAGGTTATTAAGGTTGTACGTGATATCACTGGTCTTGGCCTTAAGGACTCAAAGGACCTTGTTGATGGTGCTCCTAAGAACGTTAAGGAAGGCGTTTCAGAAGACGAAGCTAACGACATCAAGGCTAAGCTTGAAGAAGTTGGCGCAACTGTAACCCTTAAATAATTACAGCCCAACTGGGCATTTGAATAGGCTCTTCGCTATGTGCGGAGAGCTTATTTTTTTGTATAATTAATTTATGATGATAAATATGAATAGAAAAATAACTACTTATCAGTGGTGGATCGCTACTTTAGCAATTGTATCTATTTTTTTGATTATATTGGATTTTGCGGCAGTAATTGATATCAATATTCCTACCAGCAAATGGTTTTGGATAAATGATGGAATTGTTGTTTATTTTGCTATTAATTATTTTTATCATTTAAGTAAGTCGAATGATAAGAAAACCTTTTTTAAAAATCATATCTATGATTTATTGATTATTATTCCAATAGGAATGTTATTTGTTGTTTTGAATGCATTTAATTTGTCTAGTTTGGTATCATATTTGAGGCTTTTACGTTTAATCCGCCTAGCAGGTTTAATGGGAAAACTAAGACAAATCTTTCATACTAATGGTTTATGGTATGTGGTATTTTTTACAATTACATTTTTACTTGTAGGGGCGGAAGCTTTTGCAATAAGTGAACATGTATCATTGGATACCGCATTCTGGTGGGTTTTATCCACTGCATCTACAGTAGGATATGATGGAATATTTGGTAAGACAATACCACCGCATAGTATTGTAGGGAAATTTGTTACTTTAGTGATGATGTTATTAGGAATTGGAATTGTAGGGATGCTGACATCATCTATAACATCGTATTTAGTACGTAGAACTAATGGTGCTAATACACTAGAGACACATGATAATATTGAGTTGATTTTAAAAAAGTTAGATGATATTGAACAACAAAATAAAGAATTAACTTATCAGAATAAAAAACTACAGGCGGAAATTCAAACATTAAAGGGAGAAAAGAATCCTCCTAATGAGTTACATAAGATAAAAAACTGGCTTGAGAATAAAAAGGAAAAATAAAATGAGTAAACAAGAAAATCAGATGTATTTTGCTACAGATCCTACTGCTAAGCATGATGAACATATAATAGATTATCACGTAGACGGTATAGATTTAAAATTTAATACTGATGCGGGCGTCTTTTCAAAGATGCGAGTTGATTATGGTAGTGGCGTTTTAATTAAGGCAATGAAAGATATTAGTTTTCCTAAAGCTAATATCTTAGATGTTGGTACAGGGTATGGTCCAATTGGATTATTTGCCGCTAAATTTTGGCCTGATCAAGAAGTAGATATGATTGATGTCAACGAACGTGGACTTAATTTGGCACGTGAGAATGCCAAAGTTAATAATATTGAAAATGTAAATATTTATGCTTCTAATTGTTATGAACAAATAGATAATGATAAAAAATTTGGGTTAATATTAACAAATCCACCAATTAGGGCTGGTAAAAAAGTGGTAAATGAAATTTTAATTGGAGCAAATGAACATTTAGTGAGTGGCGGCGTGCTTTTAGTAGTCATTCAAAAAAAGCAAGGAGAACCTAGTGCACGTAAGAATATGATAAATACTTATGGTAATTGTGAAATTTTAACAAGAGATAAAGGGTATTATATCTTAAAATCTATTAAAAATTAAATAAATTAAAAAGTATAAAAACCTTATGAGAACGGTATTAGAGTTCGCTCAAAAGCTTTATTTTGTTGAATAATCTCAATATAATATAGTTATAGAAAACAAGAGTATGTGAATATGTGAAGAGGTTATTAACAATGAAAAAGGCTTGGAAATATGTAGTTGCCGTTCTAATCGTGATAGTTGGAGTATTTATGTTGGGTATGATTTCAGGAGATAATGAAACTGCTGCACCAGCAGGCATTGCTGCATTATATCTTATTTTGTCAGGTATTTTCTTCTATCATAACTTTAGAAATCGCAATATTAGTAATTTATAATTTAAAGGTTGCTAAGACTGATCAGGATGATCAGTCTATTTTTTTGCTAAAATAAGTTATAGCAAAATACGAATGAGAGGGATTTTAATGCTTTCTAGCGACGAAAAAAAGACATATATGCAATTAGCTATAGATAAAGCAAAAGAAGCTGAAAAACAAGGAGAAGTCCCAATTGGAGCAGTTGTAGTAGATCCAACGGGAAAAATTGTTGGGACAGGCTATAATAGACGAGAATTAGATGAAGATTCAACGCAGCATGCAGAGATGATTGCAATAAAAGAAGCATGTAAAAATTTGGGGATGTGGCGATTAATAGATTGTAGTTTATTTGTGACTTTAGAACCATGTCCAATGTGTGCGGGTGCAATAATTAATTCTAGAATAAAAGATGTTTATTTTGGTGCACTAGATCCAAAAGCAGGAGCTTGCGGATCCGTAGTAGATTTATTTGCAGTTGAAAGATTTAATCATCATCCGCATGCCATTCGTGGATTATATCGTGATCAATGTGCCCAAATGTTAAAAGATTTTTTTAGAGCAATTCGTGAAAAACAAAAGCAAGCAAAGAATGCTCAGAAAACTGAAAATAATTAATTTTTTAGAGCAAGAAACTAGCAAATTTTTCCAAAATACGTTATCATACTTGATGGGCAATGTTTGACCTCTGAATCGTGTCAGGACCGGAAGGTAGCAGCACTAAGGTTGTTCAGGCATGTGCCTTTTATTAGAAATTAACAAGCTCTTAGCTCTTTTAGAGTTAGGAGCTTTTTTACTAGGGAAGAGAATTTATGGCTTATCAAGCGCTATATCGTAAATGGCGACCACGGACTTTTGATAGTGTGATTGGTCAAGAAGCGATTACAGATACCCTTAAGAATGCAATTAAAAGAGGAAAAGTATCTCATGCTTTTTTATTTGCAGGTCCGCGAGGTACTGGTAAAACTTCTTGTGCAAAGATATTTGCTAAAGCGTTGAACTGTACTAATCTTCAAGATGGTGAGCCCTGCAATGAATGCGCTAATTGTATTGCAGCTAATGAGGGTTCAATGCCTGATATCATGGAAATTGATGCCGCTTCAAATAACGGTGTTGATGAAATTCGTGAAATTCGTGATAAGGTAAAATATGCTCCAACAGAAGGAAAATATAAAGTTTATATTATCGATGAAGTTCACATGTTGTCGATTGGTGCATTTAATGCTTTACTTAAAACGTTAGAAGAACCACCAGAGCATGTGGTGTTCATTTTGGCAACAACGGAGTTGCAAAAAGTACCAGCTACGATTATTTCAAGAACACAACGTTACAACTTTAAGCGTATTTCAAAAGAAGATCTAGAAAATAGGATGAAATATATTCTAGATCAAGAAAATATTAAATATGAAGTTAAAGCTTTGAATGTAATCGCACAAGTAGCCGATGGGGGAATGAGAGATGCCCTCAGTATTCTAGATCAGTTGCTTAGCTATGAAAAAGATAGTGTGAATTATGAAGATGCATTACAAATAACTGGTTTTGCGGCAAGAGAAAATATTGAGAAAATTTTGTTAGCATTATTAGAGCAAAATTCTGTTAATGCATTAAAATTAGCTCAAGAATCCTTGGATCAAGGTGCGAGTTCCAAAAACATATTAGATGAATTGATCGACATGGCTACTAAGAGCTTAATGGTGATTAAAGCTAATGAAGATCAAGGGGCATTTTTAACAGAGAATTTTATTGAAAAAATCAAAGATGTGCCAACGGATACTTATTATCGCCTGATTACTCTTGCTAATAATGCATTAAATGATTTGCGTTACACTAATCAACAACAAATACCATTAAAGGTATTTTTAGTGGAAGCAAGTAGTAATGTTCAAGAAAAAACAAGTAAGAGTGTTTCAGCTGCTGTAGTGCAACCGCCTGCTGATTCAAGTGCGATGCAAGCAGAACTAGCTGCATTAAAAAAGCAGGTAGTTGAATTGACGCAAAAAATGACACAGCTAACTGATCGACCTAGCTTCAATAAAGATCAAGTTTTTCATTTGGATACGGCTGTGCCTAAGCATGTGCATAAAATTGTAGAAAAACAACAGGCAGCACCAGTTAAGAAGCCGGTCAAAAAAATCAAAAAAACCACAGCAGAAAACCGCAAACAGGTTTATCATGTTCTTGAGCATGCAACTAGGGATGATCTAGAAGCTATCAAAAATGTATGGCCAGATTTGCAATCTGTACTTGCTGTTTCAGAAAGAGCATTGCTTGATGTTCTTGAGCCTGTGGCAGCTAGTCCAGATCAGGTTGTAATGAAGTGTAAATATACATTATGGTTTGAAAATGCTAGCTCGGACAGTGATTTATTAGATAAATTGACAGATCAAATTGAAAAATTCGCTAAGCATTATTATGGAATTGTTTTAGTTCCAGATGAAGATTGGTTAACAGTAAGGAAAGAATTTGTTGAAAGTCATAAAGAGGAATTACTGGCTAAAAAAAAGCAGCAAATTGAAGATAAAGATGCAGAATCAAAAGAAGACATCAAAGTAGTTGATACGGCAAAAGAACTTTTTGGTGATGCAGTTACTATAAAAGATTAATAAGGAGCTGGTTAACAGTTAATAAAAATATAGAAATATGTAGAAATTTATAGATGAAAACAAAAGATTAAGCTTATTTAGAAAGTTAAACATGGAAAATAAGCTTTGATTCAATATTTACTTGTTTTGCTTCGTCTTCTTAGATAAACTTATGTTTGCATTCTGGGAGGTGAAGCAATGATTAAAACACAAGTAGTAAAGCTAAAAGTTAATAAGACCATGCAAAAGCATCTTGATGCTTTGTGCGACTATCGGCGATACTGCTGGAATAAAGGCTTAGAAACTTGGCAATTAATGTATGAAGCTCATACACTAAACAAAAAAGATAATCCCAGTCCTAACGAACGCAGAGTCCGCGATGAACTAGTCACAAATAAAGCTGACTGGCAATATGATTTGTCTGCCAGATGTTTACAATTAGCGATTAAAGACTTAGCTAATGCTTGGAAGAATTTCTTTGATAAGGCTCAACCTGATTGGGGAATACCTAGTTTTAAATCAAAGAAATCTCCCAGACAAGGCTTTAAAACTGATAGGGCTAAGATTGTTAATGGCAAGCTTCGACTTGATCGTCCAAGAAGTATTTCAAAAGACTCTTGGCATGATCTATCAAGCTATGAAGTTTTAAAGATGAGTGAAGTCAAAGTAGTAAGTATCTTCAAAGAAAAAGGAGCTTATTATGCGGCCCTTACCTACGAAGAAGAGCCTATTTCAAAAACTAAAACTCATCAAAAGACAGCAGTTGATGTCAATGTCGGTCACTTTAATTACACAGATGGCAAAATTAATGTTTTGCCTGCTAAATTGCAAAAGCTTTATAAGCGCATTAAGCATTATCAAAGAATGCTGGCACGTAAAAGAGAAGTTAACGGTAAGTTAGCTACAAAATCAAATAATTACTATGCAGTGAGAATCAAATTGCAAAGAGATTATCGCAAGGTAGCTAATATCCAAAATGATCTTTTACAGCAGTTCACTACTAAGCTTGTAGATAATTACGACCAAATTGTAATTGAAGATTTAGCAGTAAAGCAAATGATGATGACCCATGTAGCTTCCAAAGGAATGCAGAGATCGCTGTTTAGTAGATTTAGGCAGATATTAACTTATAAGTGTAATTGGTATGGCAAAGAATTGATCTTAGCTGATAAAACATACCCATCAACTCAAAGATGTGCTGCGTGCGGTTATGTCAAAAAAGGCGAGGAAAAGATCACTTTGCAAGGTAACAAAAAGCATGGTACCAAACATAATGAATATATCTGTTATGAGTGTGGCTACAAGAACGATCGAGATAAAAATGCGGTTTTAAATCTTTTAGCTTTAGCAAGATAAAAAGAAATAAAGACAACGGGGCTGGCTAAGCCCTTAAACTGTAAGAGCTGGTCAATGTGATTACTCCCAAGTGGAATATCAGAATACTAGTGAAGACGACAGTAAGTGAAACAAAGAAAGGAAAAATATATCTTTCTGATATGTAGAAAATTCGTCTTCTTCTACATATTTCCATGTTTTATATAGCAGAAAAGATTATGAGTAGAAGACCTAATTTTGGCGGTATGGGCATGGGCGGAATGAACATGCAACAAATGATGAAGCAAGCAAAGAAGTTGCAAGCACAAATGGCAGAAGAACAAGAAAATATTACTGCTCAAGAATTTGTTGGTAAGTCAGCAGATGATCTTGTTGTGGCAACTTTTAGTGGAGATCGTAAACTTAAAGACATCAAGATTGATAAGGATACTATTGATCCAGATGATCCAGATATGCTTCAAGATCTTATTATTGATGCAGTAAATAAGGGTTTATCACAAATTGATGAAGCAACTCAAGCAAGTTTAGGTAAATATACGAAAGGCTTGATGTAATTGCAATATCCATTACCAATTGCTCATTTAATTGATGCTTATATGAAGCTTCCAGGAATTGGAGAAAAAACGGCTACCCGCTTAGCTTTTTATACAATGGATATGCCACAAGAGGATGTTGAAGACTTTTCTAAAGCTTTAATTCAAGTAAAACAAGATATTCATCAATGTCCAATTTGTGGCAATATCACTGAAAAAGAAATATGTGATATTTGTTCAAATCCTAATCGTGATCAAACAACTATCATGGTTGTCGAACAGCCTAAAGACTTAATGGCACTTGAAGAAATGGGCGAATATGATGGACTTTATCATGTGCTTCATGGTGTACTTTCACCAATGGATGGAATTGGGCCAGAAGAAGTTAATATCAAATCTTTAATTACTCGTTTACAAAAAAATGATGATGTTAAAGAAGTGATTTTGGCGCTTAATTCTACTCCAGAAGGTGAATCGACGTCTATGTATATTAGTAAGTTGATTAAACCAGCTGGAATTAAAGTGACTCGTCTAGCCGCAGGACTTTCTGTCGGAAGCGACATAGAATATGCTAATTCAATTACATTGAAGCGAGCAGTACAAGGAAGAACAACATTATAATGGCTAAAAAAGATAAAGATAAAATTAAAGAACTTGGTGATCAAAAATTAGTTGCAGAAATTGAAAAGTTACAGAATCAAATTTCTTTGGAACAAAATCTTGATCAAAATACTTTAGATTTATCAGACGATAATTATGTTCAGAATAAAATTTTAAAAGCAAAGTATACTTTTTTATACAATGAGGCTCGTTATCGGGGCACAAGATTTAGTGGTATAACTAATGCTATTACTCAATAAAAAAAGTCCTTTTAAAGGGCTTTTTTTATTTTGATAATTAAAAATTACTAGGACTGTTAATATTTATGATTCTTCTGTAAAATAGACCTATGGAGGATTTTATGAAAGGTTATTTTGTTAGCTTTGAAGGCCCAGATGGTGCAGGCAAAAGCACTGTTTTAAAAGAAGTATTAGCTGAAATAGCTCCTCAACTTAAGACACAATATCTTGTGACACGTGAACCTGGTGGATCTAAGATCGCAGAAAAGATTAGAGATATAATTTTAGATCCAGCAAACGATAAGATGGATCCAAAAACTGAAGCACTTTTATATGCTGCAGCTAGAAGTCAACACGTAGAGGAAATAATTAAACCAGCTATTAATGAAGGTAAGGTAGTTTTTTCTGATCGGTTTGTAGATAGTTCTTTGGCATATCAAGGTCAAGGTAGAGATTTAGGCATTGCTAAGGTAAAACAGATTAATGACTTCGCAACAGATAAATTAGATCCAGATCTAACTTTCTTTTTAGATATTGCGCCTGAAATTGGCCTCAGTCGAATTAAAAAATTACGTCCTGCTCAAGAAGATAGGTTAGAACAAGAAGATATTGCTTTCCATCAAAAAGTTTATGAGGGCTTTTTGAAAGTAATAAAAATGTATCCTGATCGATTTGTGGTAATTAATGCAACTCAGCCAATTGATCAAGTTGTAAAACAAGTTGTTACAGAACTTAAGCAAAGGTTGCCAAAGACTATTTTGGAGAATAATTAAATGAAATTAGTAATTGCAATTGTTCAAAAAGAAGATTCAAATAATTTGCAAAAGGCACTTGTTAAAAATAACTTTCGTGCTACTAAATTAGCAACTTCAGGTGGTTTTTTAAGTCAAGGAAATACCACTTTTTTAGTAGGGTGTGAAGATGAGCAAGTGGACGATATATTAAAAGTAATTAAGCAAGAATCACGAGCAAGAGAAGAAATTGCAACACCTCATATGGTTTCAACTGGTTATGAAATTACTCAACCTCTTAAAATTACTGTAGGTGGTGCAACTTGTTTTGTTGTTCCGGTTGATAAATTTAAGCGTTTTTAAATGATTAATATTTCGAATGTGGGCGTTAAGCAAACCCAATTTTTACAAAAAGCATATAAGCAAAAAAAACTGGCGCACAGTTATTTGTTTGTCGATAGTGATGAGGAACGTGCATTAAATACAGCATATTGGCTAGCATGTTTGTTTAATTGTACTGGTGAAAATAAACCGGACGGAACTTGTCAGAATTGTAAGCAAATCCTATCAGGTAATCACCCTGATGTATTACTAGTTCAATCTGATGGTAAGCAAACTTTGGGAATTGATCAAATAAGACCACTTAAAGAAGAATTAGTTAAAAGTCCGGTTGAAAGTAGTAGACGGTTCTTTTTTATTAAGGAAGCACAGAAACTAACGCTATCTGCAGCTAACGGTTTACTTAATTTATTAGAAGAACCAGTTGCACCAGTTGTAACTATTTTAATTACTAATAATAGTGATCAAATTTTACCAACGATTCGTTCAAGAACTCAGATTATTAATTTTGATAATGGGAAAAAGAGAAATGGAAAGACGGAGATTCTATTAGAGAATGGTTTTACTCAAAGTGAAATTAATGAACTAGGGAATCTTGAAAAGTGGGATCAGGAAATTAAATATTTTTATCAAGAAATGCTTGAGCATAATAGTTTGGCATTAATCAGTGCGCATAAATTATCTGAAAATGCTAAATTAGTGTCAGAACAGCGGTATATTTTAATTAAGCTAAAATTGCTAGCTGAGCAAGACTTAAACGATCCACTTAAACTAAATTTAGCAGCGCAAATGCTGAAAAATTTAATTGAAGTGGATAAGATGCGTTTAAGCAATGTAAATTTGCGGAATTCGTTAGATTATCTTGCTTTAAGATGGAAGTAGGTGCTTTAGAATTGGATCCATATTCAAAATTACAACGAGTTAAAGAAACAACAGAAAATATGGCAAAAACTATTGCCAGTTTGGAAAATGATATTTTAGAAACCTTAAAAGAAAATACTGAGTTAAAGGTTGAGAATCAACTGCTTCATGAAAAATTAGATAAATTGACAGCTAATCAACCTGCACCTGAGGTTAAAACTCAAAATGGGTTAGAGTCATTAAAGAAAATATATGATTCGGGCTATCATATTTGTAATATGTATTATGGTTCACATCGTGATCCAGATGCTGATTGCATGTTTTGCCTTGATATTTTAGATAATTTTGGTGAAAAAAAAGGTATTAAAAAGGATGGTAGATAATGAAACGTCAAAGCAGTTATGCAAGAGATGAAGGAAAGCTTTATTTAGTACCTACACCAATTGGTAATTTGGAAGATATTACTATTCGGGCCAAAAAGGTATTAACAGATGCAGATTATATTGCTGCAGAAGATACCAGAACTAGTGGAATATTACTTGAAAAAATTGGTGTCCATAATAAAATGCTCTCGTTTCATAAATATAATTCTAAAGAACGTGCACCGGAATTAGTGAAGATGATGAAAGATGGTGCAGTTATTGCTGAAATTAGTGATGCGGGGATGCCCGTTATTTCTGATCCAGGCTATATCTTAGTGCAAGAATGTATTAAAAATGATATTCCAGTAGTACCACTTCCGGGTCCTTCAGCATTTGCGACAGCTCTTATCGCATCTGGGTTTGATGCACAACCATTTACTTATTATGGTTTTTTACCTAGAAAATCATCAGAGCAAAAAAATATTTTGAACAAATTGCTAAAGCTAAAGCTACATCTATCTTTTATGAAGCACCACATCGCTTAGCTAAAACTTTAAAAACCATGGCATCTGTTTTGCCTAAAGATAGACAGATCGTAGCTGCAAGAGAATTAACTAAAATCCATGAAGAATTTGTTCGTGGTACGGTTGAAGAGTTAATGAATTATTTTGCTGAAAATGCACCACGTGGTGAATTTGTTATCTTGGTGTCACCTAATGAAGATGAGCCAGAACAATTATCTTGGCCTGAATTAGTTAAAATGGTTGATGATTTGGTAGAAAAAGGCGAGTCAAAAAAGGATGCTATTAAGCAAGTAGCCAAACAAAATAAAGTGTCAAAAAATGAATTATATGATCAATATCATCAAGGATAATTATGGAATATAAAGAAAATTATCAAATCGAATTTAAAGATTGTGATGAAAATCGTCGATTGAAATTACCTGCATTGGTTGATCTAATGATGCAAGTTTCAGAACATCAATTAGATAAAAGAAATGCTGGTACAGATGATTTAGCCCAAAAAGGATTGGGTTGGGTTGTAACACAGTATCATTTTGATATTAAAAAAATGCCGCAAGCTGGCGATCAAGTGATTTTGAGTACTTTTGCAAGTGGTTATAATCGCTTTTTTGAATATCGTGACTTTGGCGTTAGTGATAGTGCAGGAAATCCATTAGTAGTCGTTAAAAGTCAATGGGTAATGCTTAACTTAAAAGAACGGCACATGGTACCTGCTGATGTAAAAATGATGGAAGAGTGGGGTGCTCCTCTGCTTAAAAAAATGCCACGTTTTCCTCGGTTGAGGGCACAGGATAACTATGAGAAAAAACGGATTTATCGTGCACGATATGATGATTTAGATACTAATCATCATGTGACTAATAGCCATTATTTTAGTTGGTTTATTGATATGCTTGACCGTGATTTTTTGAAAAATCATGTGGTTGAAACTATTGATATTAAGTTTGACAAAGAAGTTTATTATGGTGAGAGAGTATATTCTTGCATGAACCTACTTCAAAATGATAATATTAATTCATCTCATGCAATTGAAGCTGAAGATGGTACAGTTAAGGCTATCTGTGAATTGAAATGGCATGAAGTAAAATAAAAACATGACAGTATGGTAATGCTTTTTTTATGGAAGGGGATGGCTGTATGAATACAAAAAAGCTGTTAAAAACGGATTTACAACGATTAATCTTTTTAGGAATTATTGTTGCAATGAAAATAATTTTGGGGCAATTTTCTGTTGGACCAGCTACAGTTAAAGTGGGATTAGGATTTATTGGTAGTGTTTTGTTAGGCTACTTTTTTGGCCCAGTCTGGGGAACAATTGGTGGAGGAATAAGTGATTTAGTTGCCTCTGCAATTTTCGGTAATCAAGGTGGATTTTTTATTGGCTTCACTTTAACTGCAATGGTAGGACCATTGATTTATGCGTTATTTTTGTATAATAAACCAGTTAAAATTTGGCGAATAGTTGTTTCAACTATTCTGGTAACTATTATTGTTAACATAGGAATGAATACCTTATGGCTGCATATTATGTACAATATGAATTTTAATGCGGCCTTAATTCAGCGGTTACCTAAAGAGTTGATCGTACCATGGATCCACATGGTTATAATCTACTTTGTATTACAAGCTGTTTCTCGTGTTAAAATAAAAAAGTGATTTAAATGTAGAAAGAGAATATTTAGAATGAGAATCTTAAGCGTTTCTACGGCTACTAATCATTTAAGTGTTGCATTAAATGATAGTCAACAAATTATTGTCGAAAAAAATGAACAAGATGAACGTAATCATAGTGAACATCTTGATCCATTAATTGATGAAATTTTAAAAGAAAATCAGTTAACCTTAAAAGATATTGATCGTTTTGCAGTTGCTATTGGCCCAGGTTCATATACTGGGCTTAGAATTGGAATTACTACTGTTAAAATGTTTGCTAGTGTTTTGAATAAAGAAGTAGTAGGAATTTCAACATTACAAGCATTGGCTAAATCCGTTAAGGAAGATGCATTAGTAATTACTGGATTAGATGCAAGAAATAATAATTATTTTGCAGCAGGCTATAAGAGCGGTGATATTCCAGATAATGTAATTCCTGATGGTCACTATAATATCGATGTCTTAATTAAAGCAATCCAAGATTATACTGCTAAAAATGAAGTTAAGAAGCTTGTTTTAGTGGGAACTGGTTTAGAAAAACAAGATGAAAAATTTAAGGCTTTGAATATTCCATATAAATATGGTAATGATAGTCAAAATGTAATCCATGCAGGCTTAATTGGACAATTAGCTGAATACTCAGAACCAGTTGATCCAGATAAGTTATTGCCACGCTATCTACGTAGAACTCAAGCTGAAGTAGATTGGCACAAGAAGACAGGAAAACCATTCGAACCAGATAGTCATTATGTTGAAGAAGTTTAATCAATTTTTCCATCCACAAGTTAATCGAATTGATATGAATTTTTCACCTTTTATGGTGAATATCAATGGAAATGTTTTGCAGGTAATGCAGGCAACCGATGATAATATTCCAGATTTATTGGTATTAGAAGAACAGGTCTACTCAGGACATACACCTTGGAATAAGTTTTCATTTGAATCTGAGTTAAGAAAAAGACAAAGTTCTTTATATTTAGTTGTATACCATGCCTCTACTTTAGTTGCTTTTATTGGTGCAAGATTTAATCCAGAAGAAACACATATTACTAATATTGCTGTTTCACCGTTATATCAACATCAGCATATTGGAAAATATTTAATGGAATTGATGATTGATTTAGCTCGTGAAAATACTAGTGATTGTGTAACTTTAGAAGTTCGCACAGATAATGAAATTGCACAGAGGCTATATAGAACATTAGGTTTTAAAGGTAATTTCATTAGAAAGAATTATTATCAAGATACTAATACTGATGCTTTAAATATGGTTTTATGGTTAAAACCACATAAAATTAAGAGAAAGAAGTTTACATTTTGAGTGAAAAGAAAGACGTTCGCATTTTAGCTTATGAAAGTTCATGTGATGAAACTTCAACTGCTGTTATAAAAAATGGACGTGAAATTGAAAGTTTAATTGTTGCAACCCAAATTAAAAGTCATCAACGTTTTGGTGGAGTTGTACCTGAAGTTGCTAGTCGACATCACATTGAAGTAGTTAGCCAAATTACTAAAGAAGCTCTAAATGAAGCAAATTGCAGTTGGAAAGATATTGACGCAATTGCTGTAACTTATGGTCCAGGCCTTGTAGGTGCCCTTTTGATTGGAGTTAGCGCTGCTAAGGCTGTATCTATGGCAACAGGAATTCCATTGATTGGTGTTGATCATATTATGGGACATATTATGGCTGCTCAATTAAAAGACGAAATTGAATATCCAGCTATTGCTTTGCAAGTGTCTGGTGGTCATACTGAAATTGTCTTATTAAAGGATCCTACTCATTTTGAAATTATTGGTGATACTCGTGATGATGCTGCAGGTGAAGCATATGACAAGATTGGTCGTGTGCTTGGTGTAAATTATCCTGCAGGTAAGACGATTGATGCGTGGGCACATCAAGGTAAGGATACTTTTAATTTCCCACGTGCGATGCTGGAAGATGATGATTATGATTTTTCATTTTCGGGTCTTAAGTCAGCTTTTATTAATACTTGTCATCATGCAGATCAAATCCATGAAAAGTTGAATAAATATGACTTGGCTGCTAGCTTTCAAGCTGCTGTAATCGATGTTCTTGCTCATAAGACTATTAGAGCAATCAAAGAGTATAAACCTAAGACATTTATTATGGGTGGCGGGGTTGCCGCAAATCAAGGTTTACGTGATCGAATGAGTGAAGAGATTGCTAAGCTTCCTAAAGCAGATCAACCAAAAGTTATTTTGCCTGATCTTAAACTTTGTGGTGATAATGCTGCTATGATTGGTGCAGCTGCTTATAATCTTTATAATGGTGGGCAATTTGCTGATCTGACTTTAAATGCAGATCCATCATTAGAATTGCCATATGCTAAAAGTATGTTGAATTAAATAATAATTATAAAAATACCTAAGAAAAAATTTCTAGGTATTTTTATGTTATTACATAATTGTTGATTTATTGATTAATTTGCTCTAATATAATCAGTGTAAGTAATATGTTATTACATATATCAGAGGTAAAAATTATGAAATATACTTTAGACGACTTTGCACGTTTAATTGATCACACTAACTTACACGCTGATGCAACTGAAGCCGATATGAAGAAGTTATGTGATGAAGCAAAGAAATATCATTTTAAAATGGTAGCTATTAATCAAGTTCAATCCAAGTTTTGCTCAGAGCAATTAAAGGGAACAGACATTGATACTGGTGCTGCAATTGCTTTTCCTTTAGGACAACAAACTATTGAATCCAAGGTATTTGATACTAGGGATGCAATTAAGAATGGTGCTAATGAAATTGATTATGTGATTAATATTACTCAATTAAAAGCTAAAGACTACGATTATATAAAGCAAGAAATGCAAGAGATGGTTAATGCTTGTCATGAAAATCATGTTCCATGTAAAGTGATTTTTGAAAATTGCTATTTAACCAAAGATGAAATAAAAAAATTAGCTGAGATTGCTAAAGAAGTAAAGCCTGACTTTATTAAGACTTCTACTGGCTTTGGTAGTTCAGGCGCTAAGGTAGAAGACGTAAAGCTAATGAAATCAATTGTTGGCGATGAAGTAAAAGTAAAGGCTGCCGGTGGTATTCGTAATAGTGATGATTTCTTAGCCATGGTGCGCGCTGGTGCTGATAGAATTGGTTGTTCTGCTGGAGTCAAAATTTATCAAGCTTTAAAGTGTAGAATGAAAGACGACCATGTGGATAGTATTGAGATTGCACGTTAGGAGAAAAATATGAAATTAGGAATTGTAGGTAGCGGACAAATTGTGCATGATTTTTTATCGGCTAGTGCAAAGATGAAAGATGTAGAAATTATAGCCATTTCTACTATTCCAGCTGAAAAAGAAGTTGCTACAACTTTGGCTGATCGATATCATATTGCAGAAGTTTTTGTTGATAACAAAAAAATGTTTGAAGACAAAAAGATCGATACGATTTATATTGGTGTTCCTAATTCACTGCACTTCTCAATAGTAAAAGAAGCTTTAATGATGGGTAAAAACGTTATTTGTGAAAAACCATTAGTTGAAACCAGTGAGCAGGTGAAAGAACTTAAAAGAATAGCTGATGAACACCATGTTTTGCTATTTGAAGCAATGACTGTGCTTTATTTGGAAAATTATTTCCATCTTAAAGATGATTTGAAAAAAATTGGTAAAATCCATGTTGTGGCATTAAACTTAACACAAATTTCGAGTCATTATGCAGACTTTTTGGCAGGTGAGCATATTGCTAAGTTTGATCGCAAACTTGGCGGTGGTGCGTTAATGGATATGAATATTTATAATATTAATTTCTGTGTAAGTCTATTTGGTCAGCCTAATACAATAGCTTATTTACCAACTGTTCAACGTAATACGGATACTTCAGGTATTTTAAATCTAAGCTATAATGATAAACAAGCTAGTTTAATCGCAGCTAAAGATGCAGTTGGTCCTACACGATCATATATTGAAGGCGAAAAAGGTCTAATTTATTTTGATGGTCCGTTAAATGTTTTACCTGATTACTATGTTCAAATTGGCCAGGACAAGCCACAGCATTATAATTTTAATGAATATGATCACCGCATGATTAGTGAATTTAATTATTTTGCCAAGCAAATAAAAGAGCATAATCAAAAAGCAGCTGATGCAGCTTATGAACATAGTTTAAATGCAATTAAAGTTTTAGAAAAAGCACAGGAATTTTTACCCAATGACTAAGGCAAAGTATCAACAAATAGAAGAAATTTTGCGTAGGCAAATTACTAATGGTCATTATCAAGAAGGCGATCTGATACCTAAAGAATTTGATTTAGCTGAAAAATATCAGGTTTCGCGGCCAACAATTAGACATGCAGTTCAGGATCTAGTTAATCAAGGTTATTTAGAACGACGTAAGCATGTAGGTACAATTGTTAAACAGACGAAGATCGGACAAGAGTTTACACATGTATTGCAAAGCTATAATAGCGAAATGTCACAAAAGGGGTTAATTGCCCAGACTCAAGTTTTGTTTTTTAAAAAAGAAAAAGCATCGGCTGAAGTAGCTAAGGCATTAGATTTAACAGAAAATGCGCCAGTATACAAACTGACGCGTTTGCGTTCTGCTGACGGTAATCCTATCGTATTAGTGACCACATATCTACCCGCAAGCAAGTTATCTGATTTTGAGAAAATAGATTTTACGCAACAATCTCTTTATCAAGAACTAGAGAAAAGATCATTGCCAATCGTTCATGTTAAACGTAAGTTAGAAGTGAAGTCGGCGGATGAAATGACGGCAAATCTATTGAATATTGAAGAAAAGGTACCTATCTTTTATTTCCACACGTATGGTTATACTAAAGGTGAAGTGCCATTAGAATATTCAATTGCTATGTATCGTGGCGATGAGAATTATTTTGTAATTGATTTAAAAAGATAAAAAGAAGCAGATCAATTTCTCTGCTTCTTTTATTATGTTTAGATATTTTTATTCAAATTCTTTTCTGATCTTATCACCGTTTTCATTCAGCTTAGGTGCATCTTTTTGTAAACCGTATGAATTCCAAGTGCTATATTTCATTGGTGAACCAAGTACTTCGTTGCCATCAGGTAATGTCTTAACCATGCCACGAGCAATAATTTGATCTAAACGCCGAGTTTTGTCAACGTTGAGAACTAATCCTGCAGGAATACCAGCTTCATGTAAGATTTTATCCCACTCTGCAGCATTTTTAGTCTTAAGTACTGCTTGCATTGTATTTTTAACCTTTTGCCAATTCTTTTCACGCAAGTCATTGGTTTTAAAGTTAGGTTGATTTACCCATTCATCATGTCCTAAGGTATGTGATAGAAGACTCCATAAGTGATCATTACCACAACAAATAGCAATAGGTTGGTCCTTACAGTCAAAGGTATCAAATGGGTACATATCTGGATGACGGTTGCCGATACGATGTGGCACTTCATGTGGTCCTAAAGCTAGCATTAAATCCTGAACCATTAACGAGAAGGTTGAATCGAGCATTGACACATCAACTGTAGTTCCTTTACCAGTGCGATCGCGAGCAACTAAGGCGGTCATAATTGCGCTGTAGCCCATAATACCCGCTACTACATCAGAAACTGAAGTTCCAACTCGGGTAGGTTTACCTTTAGGTGTACCAGTTGCATCCATTAAACCTGAGACAGCTTGGACAATTGTGTCGTAAGCTGCTTGTTTAGACCAAGGGCCATATTGACCAAAGCCAGAGATAGATGCAAAGATCAATTTAGGATATTTCTTGACCATCTCTTCAGGACCAAAACCCAAACGCTTCATAACACCAGGACGGAAGTTTTCTACCACCACATCAGCTTTGGCAATCATTTTTTCAGCTAAGGCATGGTCTTTAGGATCCTTTAAGTCTAAAGCAACGGATTCCTTACCAGCATTGCAGATTCTAAAATATTCACTTGATCCATCAGAGATATATGGTCTCATGTGTCTAGTATCATCACCAGTTTTTCGTTCAATATGAATTACTCGAGCACCTGCGTCAGCCAACATTCTAGTACAAGTTGGACCTGATAAAACATGGGTAAAATCAACAACTAAGATACCGCTTAAAGGGTAAGGCTTGTCTTTATCTAAGTGAGTATTATTAACTTCTAATGCGTTATAATTGGGTTCAGTCATTATGACACACTTTCTATATAAAAAGAAAAAAGCTGTCCAAATTTTGAACAGCTTTTTTCGGTAAAAATTAATTATTCACCTTTAATAACTTGAACACGTGGATTCTTAGGGCCTTTAGCCTTAGAAATTACGCCTTCTTCAGTTAATTTCTCAATTTGGTCTGGATCATAACCAAGTGAAGACAAAATTTCTTTGTTATTTTCACCAAGGTCTGGAGCACGCTTATAGTCAGGCTTGTAGTTAGCAAGAGTAAATGGTAAACCAATAGTCTTGAATTTACCACGATTACCACCTTGATCGATAGTTACAATTGTACCATCTGAGTTCAAGTCTGGATCATTTTCAAGTTCATGCCAATCAAGGACAGGACCAACTGGAATACCAGCTTCACCTAAAGTTTTGGTTAATTCAAATTTGTCATAATTCTTGGTGTAGCTTTCAATACATTGGTAAAGAGCTTCTTTATTCAATTGACGATGTTGCCAATCTTGGAAACGTTCATCAGTAATCCATTCTGGATGACCCATGGTATTTGCAATAGCTTCCCAGCTCTTGTTACTGTTTTGAACAACAATGTAGACATAAGCATTAGGATCAGTTTCCCAGCCTTTAGCTTTATAAGTCCAACCGATAACTTGACCACCTTCAGTGTTCTCAGCACGAGGAATAGCGTCTCCCCACTTATAGTTAGGGTAAACAGCATAGTGAGGTAAAGCACCTAAGTTGTCTAACATAAGTTGGTCACGTAACTTAATACGGCAAAGGTTTAATACAGCATCTTGCATTGATTGGTATACATAAGTACCTTCACCAGTGTGTTCACGTTGCATTAAAGCAGCTAAAATAGCAATAGTTAAGTGCATACCTGAGTTTGAGTCACCTAAAGCAGCTGCTGATTGGGTAGGAACGTTAAATTCGCCTTTGTTCCAACCAGTAGCAGATGCAGCACCACCAGCAGCTTGAGCAACTGGTTCAAAAGCCTTAACGTTAGCAAAACGTGAGCCTTCGTTGAAACCTTTAAGTGAAGCCATAATCAAACGTGGATTAAGCTTGTGAACAGTTTCCCAACCATAGCCAGCTTTTTCTGCAGCACCAGGTTTAATATTTTCAACAAAGATATCGGCTTTCTTAAGCAAGTCGTACATGATCTTTTTGCCTTCTGGAGCCTTAATGTTTAATGTTAATGACTTCTTGTTGGCATTTAATTGTAAGTAGTACAAACTCCATGAATCTTGAATATCAAGTAATTCATTTCTGGTTGGATCACCAGTATTAGTACGTTCAATTTTAATAACTTCGGCACCAAGCCAAGCTAAAATTTGAGTACATGATGGACCAGATTGTACTTGAGTCCAGTCAACGACTTTAATACCTTTTAAAGGTGCATATTCATTTTCTTCTTCAGTCATTATTTATTCTCCTTTGCTTCAAGAGAACTTAAGTCCAACTTTGGGTTTAAGTTGCCGATATGACCTGATTCTTTACCCATTGACTCAGGAATTTGAGCATCGATGATTGTTGGGTTACCTGATTCATACGCTTTTTCAAGAGCATCTTTCATTTCTTCGTAGTTATTTACACGGTAGCTATCACCGCCGAATGCCTTAGAGATATCACCATAGTGGGCATTGTGATCCAAGACAGTAGGGCCTGGTTGATCAGGAACAACGTTAACATCACCGTTGTAAATACCACCGTTGTTAATAATAACTACAATAACAGGTAAGTGGTAACGGCAAATAGTTTCCATTTCCATACCATCAAAACCAAATGCTGAGTCACCTTCAAGGGCAATAACTGGTTTGCCAGTTTCAATAGCTGCAGCAATGGCATAACCCATGCCAACACCCATAACACCCCAAGTACCAGTGTCAAGACGGTGACGAGGCTTTTGCATACCAATTAAGTCACGACCAATATCCAAAGTGTTGGCACCTTCACTTACTAAATAAGTATCAGGATGCTTTTGCATTAAGTCATTAATTGGTTCAATTGCGCTGTAGTAGCCTAAAGTTGATTTAGCTTCTGAAGCTGAAATTCTTTTAGCAAACTTAGTATTGTTCTTTTCGCTTTCGGTCTTAATAGCATTAATCCAATCTGTTGGTGCCTTAACACCAGCATTGATAGCGGCAGAATTTAATTTTTGCATTACAGATTTAATGTCACCCTGTAATGGAGCATCAATCTTTCTGTTTGAATCAAATTCAGTTGCATCAATATCAACTTGAATAAACTTGGCGTCTTCACTGAATAATGGAGATTCACCGTTTGAAAGCATCCAATTAAGACGTGCACCGATCAAAAGTACAACATCAGCTTGACCAAGTGTAAATGAACGAGCTGATGCAGCAGATGCTGGAGAATCATCTGGTACAACACCTTTGGCCATTGACATTGGCAAGAATGGGATATTAGTCTTATTAACTAATTCTCTGATTTCGTCTTCGCTTTGAGCGTAAGCAGAACCTTTACCAAGAAGAATTACAGGATGTTTTGCATCTTTTAATAATTCCACGGCACGGTTGATTGCATCATCTGATGGCAATTGCTTTGGAGCTGGATCTACAACTTTGTAGATATTAGCATCTGACTTTTGTGCAACTGTATCAGTGACAGTTGCTGCAGGAAGATCCAAGTAAACACCACCTGGACGACCACTAACAGCAGTTCTCACTGCACGAGCAACAGCTAGTCCCATATCTTCTGCGCGATCAACACGATATGCTGCTTTACAGAATGGTTTAGCAACATTATATTGATCAAGACCTTCATAATCTCCACGATCCAGGTCAATAATATGACGATCTGATGAACCTGAAATCATAATTAATGGGAAGCAGTTCTTAGTAGCTTGTGCTAAAGCTGTCAAACCATTTAAGAAACCAGGTGCAGATACAGTTAAAGCTACGCCAGGCTTACCAGTAATAAAGCCTGCACCAGCAGCTGCATCTACAGCTGAATCTTCACGTCTAAATCCATAATATTTCATACCCTTTAGTTGAGCTAAACGGGCAAAGTCGGTAACTGGAATACCTACAACACCATACATATTGTTTAAACCGTTAGCTTGTAAAGCATCGATTAAAAGTGCTGCTCCAGTGAGTGATGTATCAACCACGAAAAAACCTTCTTTCAAAAATCCCAAAAATGCTTTCATCTTGCATTTCAAGTTCAAGATACACCTCTTAAAAAAAGATACAAGCAAATTGAATAATAAGTTGTGTTATTTATAATATGCGTACACAAATAAAAAGAATACTTTTTTATATAAATAAATAAGTATTCTTTTTACTGTATTATTCAAAATTATCCAATGCTTCAATGGCCTTTTCCCAATTAACGTTAGCATCATCTAATTGTGCTTGAATATCAGATAATTTTTCTTGTAGTGGTCCAAGTTTATCAAAATTAGAAGCAATATCTGGATTAGCCATTTCATTTTGGATTTCTTGTTCTTTTTCTTCAAGTTCCTCAATTTGCTTTTCTGCTTGATCAATTGTGCGTTGCAATTTTCTCTTTTGTGAATCGCGTTGTTTTTGTTCTTGATAAGAAAGTTTTTGTTGACTTACTTGATTAATTGGTTCTGGCTTTTCTGCATTATTGTTTATAGTTGTTGCAGTTTGTTTAGCTTTTTCATTAAAGTAGTAAGAATAGTTGCCATTATAGATTTGAGCATGCCCATCTCTAACAGATACAATTTTGTTAGCAAGTTCGTTAATAAAGTAACGATCGTGAGAAACAAAGAGAAGGGTACCATCAAAGTCTTTTAAAGCTTTTTCTAGAACTTCTTTGGCTTCGATATCTAAGTGGTTAGTAGGTTCGTCCATTAATAAGAAATTGTCATGTTCAAGTGATAAAACAGTTAGGGTAAGTCTAGCTTTTTGTCCACCAGATAATTGTCCTACAGTTTTATCAATGTCCTTAGCTGTAAATAAGAAACTAGCTAAAATTGAACGAACATCACGTTCCGGCATTGTCTTATGTCTGTCCCAAACAGTATCCAAAACAGTTTTTGTTGGATCAAGACCTTGTAATTCCTGATCATAATAACCAATATCTAAAGAAGCACCATATTTAATTGAGCCGCTCTTAGGCTGCAATTTTTTCATAATAGTCTTCAGTAAAGTAGATTTACCAATACCATTTGGCCCAATAATTGCTACACGATCACCTTTATTAATTTGAAAAGAAATATCGCTAACCATAGTTTTATCAGGATAGCCAATGGTTAAATCATTGAAAATTAAGACTTCTTTCCCTGAAGGACGTTCGCTATTGAAATGAATTTTTACCTTATTTTTATGTTTAGGAGGTGTAAGACGTTCAATTTTTTCTAGTTTCTTACGCCGACTTTGAGCTCGCTTAGTTGTGGTAGCACGAACTAGATTTTTTTGAATGAATTCCTCATCCTTTTTAATTTCGGCTTGTTGCTTTTCATAAGCAGCCTCTAGATCTTTATCACGTTGTTGACGTTGCATTACATATGCTGAATAGTTACCCTTAAATGAAGTTAAATTACCAAATTGTAATTCGAAAATCTGAGTAGCTAAGTGATCTAAGAAATACTGGTCGTGAGATACTACTAAAATAGCACCATCGTAATTCTTGAGGAAACCTTCAAGCCAATCGAGTGTGTCAAGATCAAGATAGTTAGTAGGTTCATCGAGCAAAAGCAGGGCAGGTTTTTGTAAAAGAAGTTTTACAAATGCTAATCTGGTTTTTTCACCGCTGGATAAGCTACCAATCTTCTTCTGCCAAGTATTTTCAGGAAACTTAAATCCATTAAGTATACTTTTAATATCAGATTGATAAGTATATCCACCTTTTTGTTCGAAAGCGAATTGCTTTTGATCATATTGTTTAAGTAACTCTTGATCTTCAGGATGATCTGCAATTTGTTGTTGCATACTGATTAACGTCTTACTGTCTTTTATTAAAGGAGCAAAAACGCCTTCCATTTCATCCCAGATGGTTTTATCCTCATCCAGTGCATTTTCCTGGGCGATATAACCGACATCAATGCCTTTGTTTACTGTGAACTCACCGTGTGTAGGTTCTTGTTCACCCATCATAATTTTGAGTAGAGTAGTTTTACCTACCCCATTGGGACCAACTAAACCGATTCTGGCATTAGAATCGATTGAAAAATTAACATTTTTGAAAAGTGTGTTGGCACCAAATTGTTGTTCTAAATTGTGTCCTTGTGCAATAATCATAATTTTTCACCTAACCAATATTTTATCACAGGATGTGAATTAACTGAGCTCACTATTTTGAATTATATATGTGAAAAAAGTATATTTGTGAAGCTGGCACTTGCGTAAATGGTATATTAACAGTTATGATAGAAATGCTTGATTGTAAATTCACAAACTTGAGATACGTTTGGAGGATCAACTATGGAGAAAATAAAAATTCCAAAAGCTACTGCAAAAAGATTGCCTTTGTATTATCGGTATTTGCTCATTTTAAACGAGGAAGGTAAAGACAAAGTTTCTTCGACTGAATTATCTGAAGCAGTTCAAGTTGATAGTGCTTCTATTAGAAGAGATTTTTCATATTTTGGTGCTTTAGGTAAACGCGGATATGGATATGATGTTAAAAATTTGCTGAGTTTCTTTAAGAAAATTTTGAATCAAGATACACTAACTAATGTTGCGTTAATTGGTGTTGGTAACTTAGGACGAGCACTTTTAAATTATAATTTTAAGCGTAGCAACAATATCCGTATTTCTTGTGCATTTGATATTAACAAAGAAATTACTGGTCGAATTTTAAGCGGTGTTCCCGTTTATGATATGGAAGATTTAAAACAACAATTAAGTGATCAACAAATTTCGATTGCTATTTTAACAGTTCCTTCGACTGCGGCTCAAAGAACAACAGATGAAATGGTCGATGCTGGTGTTAAAGGTATTATGAATTTTACCCCAATTAGATTATCTGCGCCTGCCGATGTACGTGTACAAAACGTGGACTTAGCAACTGAATTACAAACATTGATTTATTTCTTGGATAGTGAAAAAGAAAATTAAGTAAAACAAAAGTCCCATACTTCACAACTAGAAGTATGGGACCTTTTTTATGCAGTTGTTTCACGTTTAATTAATTTAACTGGTAAAACATAGTTTTTGCTTTCAAATTTTTGCTTGGGATTTGTAATTCTTTTTAATAATAAATCTACTAATAAGGTAGCAATATCATCAATTGGTTGAGCAATCGTTGATAGTTCTGAATGATAAGTTTGAACTAATTGTGTACCATCAAAACCGATTACTTTTAATTCTTGTGGAACTTTAATCCCTAATTTTTGGGCTTCTTGTAAAACCAAAATAGCTGTTAAATCATCTGTACATACTACACCATCAGGTTTGTCATCAACTAACATGTTATGGATTTGCATGTTTTTTATATTAGAAGAATCAGAGAAAGCAACAGAACGAATATGCGGTGTGAAATCGTATTTTTTTGTCTCATCAAGATAAGCTTCTAACCGTTCATCAGTAGGGTTGCCTTTTCTTTGGTTATTACCCAAAAAGTAAATATGCTTACATCCTGTTTGAATTAACTCATGTGTAGCCATCTTAATTCCTTGATAATTATCACAACTTACGATAGGGACGTTGTCAGATAATTTTCGATCAAAAGAAACAATTGGCAAGCCTAATTGTTTGTATTCTTCAATCCCTAAATTATGGGCACCAGCAATAATTCCATCTACCTGATTAGCTTGTAGCATCCGTAAATATTCACGTTCTTTTTGTCGATCACGGCCTGCGTTACAAAGGATCACTTTATAATTTTGCTTAAATAAAGCAGATTCAATTTCTTGAACTAATTCTGCAAAAAATGGGTTAGTAATTTCTGGAAAAATCAATCCAACTAGTTTTAATTTCTTCCCCTGTAAGGAGCGGGCAAGAGAGTTAGGTTGATAATTTAACTTTTGCATTGCTGCAAAAACTTTATCCTTTGTTTTTTGACTTAAATAGCCATGATTATTGATTACTCTTGAAACTGTTGTGACAGAACAACCAGCTTCTCGGGCAACGTCGCTTAATTTAGCGGGCATCTATATCACCTTAATATTAAAGAATTGTTTTCATATTCCAAAGTTTACCGTTAAAGTTAATCTTTTTATCAAATGCAATCTTAGAATGTGCTTGATCAGCGAAATAACGACCAGTTAATACATTTTCACCGTCATTAACAAAAATTTCAATTAATGAATGATCAATATAAATATTTAATTTTACATCGCTATCAGGTTGAAGTGGGGCAGTTCTATTTTCACCATAATCTACTGCTACTTTTTGACCAGCAATAGAACGATCTAAAATTAATTGTCCGTTTTTAGTATCAAAGCTGATCTTTAATCCACTACTTAAATCGTCATTTGCAGCTAGATAGAGATTTCCTTTTTGGCCAGCTTTAATTGTAAGCTCTAATTCATATTGTTGACCAGCATTTTCAGAAACAACTTGATCAGCTACATCTTTTTCATTTTTATGAAGACTAGCCATCGACTTAACTGGTTTTTGAATTAATTGACCATTTTTGATAGTAAGTTCTTTAACTTGACTTAAGCAATTTGCCCAATTTTCATCATCAGTTGGATAAGTTATATCAGGTAAACCTACCCAGCTGATTTCATATGCTTTTCCATCAAGTGCATTAAATGCTTGAGTAGCATATACATCGAAACCTTTATCCAAATTTTGTAGTGGACCTGGATTAATTAATTTATGGTTTTCAAAATCGATTCCATCAGCAATGACATACATATTTGGATAGATATCATCATAATCAGCTACTTTTTTATCTAATCCTTGAGGACAGAAAATCAACACCACATGACCATCTACTTCAACAAGATTAGGGCATTCGATCATATAACCCATGTCTTGATCCGTAAAATCTAGATAGCCTAATTCTTCCCAATTCTTTAAATCTTTTGATTTCCATACATCAATGTGACCATGTTTTTCGGCGTTATCTTGTGCACCTAAAATTGCATAGTAAGTGTCGTTTTTCTTTAAAATTTGTGGATCACGGAAATGTTCGGTGATGTGGTCAGGATTCTTAAAGAGGATAGTTTTATCAGAAACTTTGCCATTTTTATCCATCCAAGCACCAATTTGGTAAGGAGTACGAATCCAGTTTTCATCACGGTGGTTACCCGTGTACATTAAGAATAATTTGCCATCGATTTCACGGGCTGAGCCAGAGTAGGCACCGTGTGAATCAGCCATTGTATCTGGCTCAATAGCTAAACCTAAATTTTCCCAATGGACTAAATCTTTTGACTTGAAGTGAACCCAAGATTTTAGTCCGTGAACTGCACCAAATGGGTATGATTGATAAAACAGATGGTAAGCACCATTAAAATATGAAAAACCATTTGGATCATTGATTAATCCAGAAATTGGATGTAAATGATAGTGCATTTGGTAAGGGGAGTTTGCTGCTTGTGCTTGCAAATGAAGTAATGTGTCAGCATCCCATTTACTATAAGGTAAATAACGTTTTTCTCTTGTCCATTCCATAATAAAAAAGCCTCCATGTAAGCGTTATCTTTAATATTAATTCTAGTAGATTATGAAAAATGTGTCAAACGTTTATCATATTATATTTGACTACCCTTGCCTTATTGGACCATAAGAAAAGTATTAATAAAAAATAAATTCAAAAAAATGTGTCAAACGATTGACATATTTTTTGAATACGTTATCATAAATAGTGAATTGAGAATAAAAGCGTTTACATAGGAGGAAACAAATATGGACCACAAGAAAGTGGCTGAACGAGTAATTAAAGATGTGGGTCGTGACAATATTATTGCCGGTGCTCACTGTGCTACTCGTTTGCGTTTAGTATTGAAAGATGATTCCAAGGTTGACCAAAAGGCTCTGGATAATGATCCAGATGTTAAAGGTACTTTTAAAACTAATGGTCAATATCAAGTGATTATTGGACCAGGAGATGTTAATGACGTTTATGACGAATTCATTAAGATCACTGGATTAAAGGAATTATCAACTGATGACTTGAAGAAGGTAGCAGCTGAAGGCCAAAAGAAGAATCCTATCATGGACTTCATTAAACTTTTGTCTGACATCTTCGTTCCAATTATTCCAGCTTTAGTTGCTGGTGGTTTGTTAATGGCATTGAACAATTTCTTAACTTCACCTGGACTTTTCGGTCCGAAGTCAGTTGTTCAAATGGCTCCTAACGTTGCCGGAATATCAAGTATGATTCAGGTAATGTCGGCTGCTCCATTTATCTTTATGCCAATCCTTGTAGGTATGTCAGCGGCAAAAAGATTCGGCGCTAATCAATTCCTGGGTGCTACAATTGGTATGATTATGACCACCCCAGGACTTGGTGGTGCAACTAAATTCTGGGATATCTTTGGCTTACATGTCGCACAAACTAATTATCAATATCAAGTTATTCCAGTTTTAGTAGCTGTATGGGTATTGTCAATTTTTGAAAAATACTTCCATAAGCATTTACCATCTGCAGTTGACTTTACCTTTACACCACTTCTTTCAATTATGATTACTGGTTTCTTAACTTTCACTATTATTGGACCAGTATTTAAGGGTGTATCTGACGCAATTACTAATGCTATCGTATGGCTTTACGATACTACTGGTGCCTTTGGTATGGGTGTCTTTGGTCTTAGTTATTCAGCTATTGTTACTACTGGTCTTCACCAAAGTTTCCCAGCTGTTGAAACTCAACTTTTGGCAGCCTTTGCTAAGAATCCAGCAAGTTCTGGTGACTTTATCTTTGTTACTGCATGTATGGCTAATGTAGCTCAAGGTGCTGCAACTTTCGCAGTCTACTTCTTAACTAAGAACAAGAAGATGAAAGGCTTGGCAAGTTCCTCAGGTGTTTCAGCCCTTCTTGGTATTACTGAACCAGCATTATTCGGTGTTAACTTAAAATACAAATTCCCATTCTTCTGTGCTTTGATTGGTTCAGGTGTTGCAGCTGCTTTTGCAGGGTTGATGCACGTAACTGCTGCCGCACTTGGTTCAGCTGGTTTCCTTGGTTTTCTTTCAATTTATCCAAGAACTATTCCAATGTGGGTTGTTTCTGTAGCAATTAGTTTTGCAGTTTCATTCATTCTCACTTATGTTTATGGTAAGAGCCACTTGAAGGAAGAAGTCGCTGAACAAGATGTTCCAGTAAATGATGCAACTGACTACGCTGAAGAAACTCAAAAAGCTGAAAAGATTGGTAAAGAACAATTAGCATTAAAGGATGAAATTATTTACTCCCCAGTTGACGGTACTCCAGAAAGCTTAACTAAAGTTAATGATCAAGTATTCTCAGCTAAGTTAATGGGTGACGGTGCCGCAGTTATTCCAAGTGACGGCACTATCTATGCTCCAGTAACTGGTACTGTAACAATTGCTTATGAAACTAAGCATGCTTATGGTATTAAATCAGATGATGGTGCTGAAGTATTAATTCACATTGGTCTTGATACCGTAAACCTTAAGGGTGAACACTTTGAAAGCTTTGTAAAACAAGGTCAACGTGTTGAAAAAGGCGACAAGCTTGGCAGCGTTGATTTAGATGCTGTTAAGAAGGCAGGTTATGACACTACTGTCATGGTTGTTATTACTAACACTGCCAACTATGCAAATGTTCAACGCATTACTGATGCAGGTGACAAGCACGGTGATAAGCTGATTGCTGTTACTGCTCACGAATAATTGTTAACGCTCCTCTATGAATCAAAATTAAAACAATTATTAATTATGAAGAAAATCGCTCAAGAAACAATCTTGAGCGATTTTTCATGTTATGCTACAAAAAAGAAGGTGGATAATCATGAATGTAAAAAGAAATCGAACTTGGTTATTGTTCATTGCTTGCATCATTTTGAGCATAGCTTTTATCTTTTTTAGTGGAGTGAAAAATGTTACTAAAAGTTATGGCATAGCTTTGCTCATCTTTTCAATTTTGCCCATTATTCCGGCAATTCTATTAACGGCCAAAATAAAACTGCCACGCATTTTTACTAGTGGTTTAACTTTTATTTTCTATTTGCTTTGGATGGTTTCGCTATGCCTTAACTACTACCTACAAAGTTGGGCAGGAATTATCTTCATAATTATTTTAGTCATCTTTTTCATGCTTTTGGGGATGCTTGTTGCCTTGATTAGAACTTTGCGCAGTCGGAAAAATAGCAAATATTACTTTACCGATGAAGAAGCAAATAAAACATATGAATATACCAGATTTGGTAAGGCTTATAAAAAGCAATTATCTTATACCTTGGTCGAAGGACTATGGGATGCATTATGTTCTTCAATTTTTGATTGTTTTTAAAAAATGACCGCTTACTTCAATTTTGTGACCACTTAGTTGAATTAGCTAGTTTTTCTTAATAAAACGCGTTGTAATAAAACTATAGAAATGAAGGGGATGAAAAAATTGAAGGTCAAATTAGAAATTGATCCTGACAACCAAGAATCAGAAGTAATCATCAAAGCTAATAAAATTACTCCAGAAATTGAGCGGATTTATCGCAAGCTGCAAGATGAGTCGTCTCAGCCTGATCAGATTACTGGAGTAAAGGATGATAAAGCCTACTATCTTGATCTAAATCAAATTCTATTCTTTGAAACTGCCGATAAGCAAGTAATGGCTCATACTTTAAATTACAGTTATGCTGTGAAATATAAGTTGTATGAATTAGAAAACTTGCTTGGTGGCCAATTCATGCGTGTATCTAAATCTACGATTCTTAACTTGGATCAGATCTATGCTTTGACTAAATCGATTTCTAATTGCCAGATTCAATTTCATCACTCTTATAAAACTGTTTATGTATCTAGACGCTATTATCGTGAATTGAAAGATAAATTAAATGAAAGAAGGGCTTACTAATGAAAGCTAAATGGAGTCGAATTTTCTGGGGTGTTGGTTTAATTGCAGCCGCTGTATTTTTAGTAATCGATCAATTGCATTTATTACCATTTACAATGGGATTTTGGTCAATATTTTGGACGGTAGTTTTTGCAGCTAGTTTAATTACTTCAATAATAAATAAAAATTTATATGGTTCTATTTTTTCAATTGCATTTTTATTAATTATTTATGCTAAGCCGCTTCATATTGCAGCACTTGCTCCGTGGACTATTTTGCTTGTCGCATTTCTAATTTCTGCTGGAATTGGTTTGATTTTTAGAAAAAGTTTCAAGCCGACAGTGATCATTAATGGTAAGAAAGTAGATGCCAATTGGTCGGATTTAAAAAATAAGAATTTTAAAGCAGACGATGTAATTACGGATAGTAGCTTTGGTGTGGATAGTGATAATGTGGTGATTAGTGGAAAAATGACAGAAGCTGCTCGCTATATTCATTCTCAGAACCTAAAGACGGTTACTATTGATGCATCAATGGGGGATGTTAGTGTTTATTTAGATGATGCTAAAGCTGCAGGGAATGAAGTAATTATGAACATTAATACTTCTATGTGTGATGTTAATATTTATATTCCTAGCGACTGGCAAGTAGAAAATAATATGCAAAATAACTTTAGCGATGTTGATATTGATTATGAAAAAAGTACTGGTACCAGGTTGATTTTACAAGGTAAAAATACTATGGGAGATCTAAATATTCAACATGTTAAAACTGAATAAAAACACAATTAGCACTTTTTTATAAAGAGTGCTAATTTTTTCTTGCTTTTTTTTAGTAAACGGGTTATTATCATATTTGTAAGTTAGCACTTAACTAAAAGGAGTGCTAACAATCAAAAATGATTATAAATAATAATGAAGAAAATAAATTATAAGGGGGACTAAACGTGTTACAACCAATTGGTGATCGCGTGATCGTTAAAGTTAAAGAAGAAGAAGAAAAGACTGTTGGCGGTATTGTTTTAGCATCAAATGCTAAGCAAAAGCCAACTGAAGGTGAAGTTGTAGCTGTTGGTGAAGGTGCATACACTTCAAATGGTGACAAACTTCCAATGGTCGTTAAGAAGGGCGACGTTGTTCTTTACGATAAGTACTCAGGCACTAATGTTGAATACGAAGGTGAAAAGTACTTAGTCCTTCATGAAAAAGACATTTTAGCAATTGAAAAGTAATTAAAAGGAGCAGTTTGAGAATATGGCAAAAGATATTAAATTCGCAGAAAACGCAAGACGTTCTCTTTTAAAGGGTGTTGACAAGTTAGCTGATACCGTTAAGACTACTATTGGTCCTAAGGGTAGAAACGTTGTTTTGGAACAAAGTTACGGCAACCCAGACATTACTAATGATGGTGTTACTATTGCTAAGTCAATTGAATTAAAAGACCATTACGAAAACATGGGTGCTAAGCTTGTTGCTGAAGCTGCACAAAAGACTAACGACATTGCCGGTGACGGTACTACTACTGCAACTGTTTTGACTCAAGCAATTGCTCGTGAAGGTATGAAGAACGTTACTGCTGGTGCTAACCCTGTAGGCATTCGTCGCGGTATTGAAAAGGCAACTAAGGCTGCTGTTGATGAATTACACAAGATTAGCCACAAGGTTGAATCAAAGGAACAAATTGCTAACGTAGCTGCTGTTTCTTCAGCATCTAAAGAAGTTGGTGAATTGATCGCTGACGCTATGGAAAAGGTTGGTCACGATGGTGTTATTACTATCGAAGATTCACGTGGTATCAATACTGAACTTTCAGTAGTTGAAGGTATGCAATTCGATCGTGGTTACTTGTCACAATACATGGTAACTGACAACGACAAGATGGAAGCAGACCTTGATAACCCATACATCTTGATTACTGACAAGAAGATTTCAAATATTCAAGACATCTTGCCACTTCTTCAAGAAATCGTTCAACAAGGTAAGTCATTATTGATCATTGCTGACGATGTTACTGGTGAAGCTCTTCCAACTCTTGTTTTGAACAAGATTCGTGGTACTTTCAACGTTGTAGCTGTTAAGGCACCTGGTTTTGGTGACCGTCGTAAAGCTCAACTTGAAGACATTGCAGCCCTTACTGGTGGTACAGTAATTACCGATGACTTAGGCTTTGAATTAAAGGACACTAAGATTGATCAATTAGGTCAAGCACGTCGTGTAACTGTAACTAAGGACTCAACTACTATTGTTGACGGTGCTGGTTCAAAGGACGCTATTAAGGAACGCGAAGATTCAATTAGAAAACAAATTGAAGAATCAACTTCAGACTTCGACAAGAAGAAGTTACAAGAACGTCTTGCAAAACTTACTGGTGGTGTGGCTGTTATCCACGTAGGTGCTGCTACTGAAACTGAACTTAAGGAACGTCGTTACAGAATCGAAGATGCTTTGAACTCAACTCGTGCCGCTGTTGATGAAGGCTACGTTGCCGGTGGTGGTACTGCATTAGTTGATGTTGAAAAGGCAATTAAGGACCTTAAGGGTGAAACATCAGATGAACAAACTGGTATCAACATTGTTTTAAGAGCATTATCAGCACCTGTACGTCAAATTGCTGAAAACGCTGGTAAAGACGGTGCAGTTGTATTGAACAAGCTTGAAAGCCAAGAAAACGAAATTGGTTACAATGCTGCAACTGATAAGTGGGAAAACATGGTTGAAGCTGGTATCATCGACCCAACTAAGGTAACTCGTACTGCTTTGCAAAATGCTGCTTCAATTGCTGCTCTTCTTCTTACAACTGAAGCTGTTGTTGCAGATATTCCTGAAGATAAGCCAGAAGCTCCTCAAGCAGGTGCAGCTGGTGCTCCAGGTATGGGTATGTAAGTTAACGAAAATAATTTATAAAATAAACCAATGTATCAATGCGATACATTGGTTTATTTTTGTTATTTGGCTATTTGGCTTATAATAATTTGCAGAAATTAAAGCTTTTAAGAAAGAGGAATACATTTGGCAAAATCAAGTACCACTCCAATGATGGAGCAATATTATGAAATTAAAAAGCAATATCCTGATGCCTTTCTTTTTTATCGGGTAGGGGACTTTTATGAACTTTTTGAAGAAGATGCTGTCAAAGGTGCCCAAATTCTTGAATTAACCTTAACTCATCGCTCGAATAAAACTAAGAATCCAATTCCAATGGCTGGTGTACCACATATGGCTGTAGATACTTATGTAAATACTTTAGTCGAAAAAAGGGTATAAAGTTGCACTTTGTGAACAACTTGAAGACCCTAAAAAAGCTAAAGGTATGGTCAAAAGGGGAATCATTCAATTAGTAACACCAGGTACCATGATGAGTGAGGGCCCTAATGATGCAAAAGATTCAAATTATTTAACGTCAGTGGTAACCACTGAAAAGGGGTTTGGCGTAGCATATAGTGATTTATCAACAGGGGAAGTATATGCTACTCATTTGAAGAGTTTTGAAGCAGTTTCAAATGAACTTTTGTCTTTAAGAACAAGAGAAGTTGTCTACAATGGTCCATTGACTGAACAAAACAAGGAATTTATGCATAAGGCAAACATTACTGTTTCAAGTCCTACTCCAATTGAAGGAGAACATGCTGAAATTTCTTATGTTGGGCAGAATTTAACTAATTCTGCAGAAAAAAAGGCTACAGAACAATTAGTAGGTTATCTTTTATCAACCCAAAAGCGTAGTTTAGCTCACTTACAAGTTGCTAAAAGTTATGAAGTAAATCAGTATTTGCAAATGTCACATACTGTACAAAATAACTTGGAACTTGTTGCTTCTGCTAAGACTGGTAAAAAGATGGGCTCTCTTTTCTGGGTGCTTGATAAAACCCATACTGCCATGGGTGGACGTCTTTTGAAACAATGGCTTGCTCGCCCCCTTTTAAATGTTGATGAAATTAATCACCGTGAAGAAATGGTACAGGCACTATTTGATGGCTATTTTACTCGTGAAAATGCAATCGATGCTTTAAAGGGTGTATATGATCTTGAAAGATTAACTGGACGAATTGCTTTTGGTAATGTAAATGCTCGTGAATTATTACAGTTATCAAGATCATTAGAAGCAGTACCAACTATTTTAGATGCGCTAGATCAATCAGACAGTGATGTATTAAAAGAATTTGCCCAAAAAATTGATCCATTAAAAGGCGTAGCTGAATTAATTACTACAACTATAGTTAAAGATCCCCCACTTTTGACTACAGAAGGTGGATTAATTCGTGAAGGTGTGGACAAACAATTAGACCGCTATCGGGATGCAATGAATAACGGTAAAAAATGGTTGGCACAAATGGAAGCAGATGAACGTCAAAAAACCGGAATTGAAAACTTAAAAGTAGGCTACAATAAGGTTTTTGGTTATTATATTCAAGTTTCTAATGGTAATAAAAATAAGGTGCCACTTGATCGTTACACTCGAAAACAAACTTTAACTAATGCAGAGCGTTACATTACTCCTGAGTTAAAAGAACACGAAAATTTAATTCTAGAAGCACAGACTCGTTCAACAGATCTTGAATATGATTTGTTTGTTAGATTGCGTGAAGAAGTTAAGAAGTATATTCCAGCTTTACAAAAATTGGGCAGTCAGTTAGCGGCTTTGGATGTGTTCTGTGGCTTTGCAAGTGTGGCTGAACAAAATAATTATTGTCGACCAAGTTTTCATACTGACAATCAAGATATTGATGTTGTAAATGGTCGTCATCCGGTAGTGGAAAAAGTTATGACAGCAGGTTCATACATTCCTAATAGTGTAGAGATGGATTCATCTACTAACATTTATTTAATTACAGGGCCAAATATGTCTGGTAAAAGTACTTACATGCGTCAAATGGCATTAATTGCAATAATGGCCCAGGTTGGTTCTTTTGTTCCAGCTGATAGCGCGGATTTACCAATTTTTGATCAAATATTTACGCGAATTGGTGCAGCTGATGATTTAATCTCTGGTCAAAGTACGTTTATGGTAGAAATGAGTGAAGCAAATGATGCTTTACAATATGCTACAAAGCGTAGTTTGGTTTTGTTTGATGAAATTGGACGAGGAACAGCTACTTATGATGGTATGGCTTTAGCTGGAGCAATTGTTAAATATTTACATGATAAAGTTGGCGCTAAAGCATTCTTTGCAACGCACTATCATGAATTAACTGATCTTGATGAAACACTTGATCATTTAAAGAATATTCACGTTGGGGCAACTGAAGAAAACGGAAAGTTAATTTTCTTACATAAGATTTTACCTGGACCCGCCGATCAAAGTTATGGTATCCATGTTGCTCAGCTGGCTGGACTGCCAAAAAGTGTTTTACGTGAAGCAACTAAATTGCTAAAGCGTTTAGAAGCACAAGGTAGTGAAATTGCTCCAGCAAGTCAACAACTTGATTTGTTTGCGCAACCTGAAGTTAATGACAGTGAAGAAGTTCAAGCTGAACAAGCAGTAATTACTGATACTGAACAAAATATTTTAGATGATATTTCTAACTTGTACTTAGCGGATAAAACTCCACTTCAAATTATGCAATTAGTTGCAGATTGGCAAAAAGACTTAAAGGATGATAAGTAATTATGCCTAAAATTCATGAATTATCTGAGACATTAACAAATCAAATTGCTGCTGGTGAAGTTATTGAACGACCTGCTAGTGTAGTAAAAGAGCTTGTTGAAAATTCACTTGATGCGGGTGCAACTAGAATTAGGGTAGATTTTGTTGATGCTGGTTTAAAACAAATTGTGGTTCAAGATAATGGAACGGGAATTGCGCGAGATCAAGTAGATCTTGCGTTTACTCGTCATGCAACAAGTAAGATCAGCAATGAGCATGATTTATTTAAAGTAGCAACTTTAGGTTTCAGAGGTGAAGCTCTGGCATCAATTTCTGCGGTAAGTCATGTAGAAATTTTAACTGCAACTAAAGGAGCTATTGGTGTTAAAGCAACTTTTAGTGGTGGCAATAAAAAAGGGCAAGAAGATGCTGCAGCACGAGAAGGTACACAAATAACTGTACGTGATTTATTTTTCAATACACCAGCTCGTTTAAAATATTTACGTAGTCCACGTACTGAAATTATGAAAATTGTGGATATTATTAATCGTTTGGCACTTGGATATCCTAGTGTTTCGTTTACTTTATCCAATACGGGGAAGGTATTATTAAGAACTCCAGGTAATGGCAATTTAAAGCAAACGGTAGCTAATGTTTATGGTCGTCATATCGCTGAAAAAATGGAAGAATTTGAGGCAAAAGACAACGATTTTAAGATTTCTGGTTTAATGTCTAAGCCGGAATTAACACGTTCTACCCGTAACTTTGTTTCCATCTTATTGAATGGGCGATATATTAGAAACTTTCAATTAAATACTGCAATTATGGATGGCTATGGTGCAAAGCTAGCTGCTCGTCATTATCCAATTATAGTTTTAGCAATTCAAGTTGATCCACTATTAGTCGATGTTAACGTTCATCCAACTAAACAAGAAGTACGTTTATCTAAAGAAAAAGAATTAAGTCGATTAATTACTAGCACAATTAGTAATGTTTTTATAAAAAAGACAGAACAAACAAGTGCTTTTGCTAATTTAGAAAATAAGCGTGAAACTTTAGTCGATCAGTTGCAATTTAATTTAAACCAAAATGTTGTAAATACGGCACGTAAAAAGACACCAGAAATTCATGAAAATAATGAAAAGCCAGAATTTCTTGCTAAACCGAAAAAGCCCGAAGAAGAAAAAACAGATTACGTTGATTTAAATATTCCGCGTGAAGATGATAAATATATTATTACTAAAACGTGGGATAAAAATGTGCTTTTGCAGCAAGATTTGCGACCTTTTAGCAATACTTTGTGTGATTCAGAAGTTATTTCAAGTGGGGATGAAACTTTAGCAAACAATTTGCCCCAATTAAGTTATATTGGTCAAATAGATACTTATATAATTGCTGAAAATAATAGTGATCTCTTTTTAATTGATCAGGTGGCTGCAAGGAGAAGATTACAATTTGAAAAAATATATGAAATGCTGCTTTCTAAAAAGATTGTGCAGCAAGGCTTGTTAACGCCGATCGTTTTAGAATTTGGTAATTTGGATTTTATTCAGATCAAAGATAAGATTGATCAAATTAAACAAATTGGAATATATCTAGAAGACTTTGGTCAAAATAGTTTTATTGTTCGCTCATATCCAACATGGATTCATAATGATGTGGAAGAAACGATTCGCCAAATTTTGGATGGATATTTGAATTTAGATAAGGGAAAATCCGAAAACTTATTTAAACGAGTAGCGGCAATGCAAGCTAAACGAGATATTAGTGGAAAAATTAATTTAGCAGCTGCAGAAGCTAGTCAGATTCTTATTGATTTGCGTAAAACAGAAGATCCTTATCATGATGCAGATGGACGGTTAGTTTTGGTTAGAATGAGTGAAAATGAACTCAAGAAAATGTTTAAGAGGGATAAATAATGTACGAATACTTTGAAGGCATAATTTCTGAAGTTACGCCAAGCTATGTTGTAGTAGACGTTAATGGAATTGGGTACAAGGTTTTTAGTCCAACACCTTTTGCTTATAAACAAGGACAAAAAGCCAAGGTATATATCGAACAAATTGTTCGTGATACTGGCATTACTTTATATGGATTTCAAGATCAAGATGATAAAGGATTATTTCTTAAATTGCTTAGTGTAAGTGGGATCGGTCCTAAGAGTGCAATGGCAATTATGGCTGCTGAAGATAGTAATTCACTTGCTGAAGCTATTGAACAAGGTGAAGTTAAATATTTAACACGTTTTCCTGGTGTGGGTAAAAAGACCGCTTCACAAATTGTTTTGGATTTAAAAGGTAAGCTAGGAGATTATGTGGCTCGCCTTGATAAGCCGGAAAACGGAGAGGAAATTTCTCCTGCTTTAAATGATGCATTATTGGCTTTAATTGCCTTGGGCTATACTCAAAAAGAAGTAGATCGTATTACACCAAAGCTTGTAGAAATTGAGGCAGATACTGCAGATCAATATATTAAAAAAGGCTTAGCGTTACTGCTTAAGAAGTAGAACTTGGTATAATGGTAATATTATTTAGTGAGGAAGTGAAGCTGGTGGCAGAAAACGATGATGCAGTAACTTCAGGTCACGTTGAAAATCCTGAAGAAGAACAAATGGAATTATCTTTGAGACCGCAAACTTTAGATCAATACTTAGGTCAAAAAAGAGTAAAAAAGGAAATGTCCATTTATATTAAAGCAGCTAGACAGCGTGATGAAGCATTAGATCATGTGCTGCTTTATGGACCGCCAGGTTTAGGAAAGACTACATTAGCTTTTGTAATTGCTAATGAATTAGGTGTTCATTTAAAGAGTACAAGTGGTCCAGCGATTGAAAAAGCTGGGGACTTAGTGGCCTTATTATCTGATCTTGATCCAGGGGATGTACTTTTTATTGATGAAATTCACCGCTTGGCTAAACCTGTTGAAGAAGTGCTTTATTCTGCAATGGAAGACTATTACATTGATATTGTAATTGGTGAAGGCCAAACCACACACGCTGTGCATGTTCCGCTACCACCATTTACTTTAATTGGTGCTACAACCTTAGCAGGGCAGTTATCAGCACCTTTACGTGATCGTTTTGGCATTGTGGAACATATGCAATACTACACTGTTGATGAGTTGGAAAAGATTGTACAACGTTCAAGCGATGTTTTTCATACATCTATTGCGCCGGAAGCAGCACATGAATTGGCACGGCGTTCACGTGGTACACCACGTGTAGCTAATCGACTTTTAAAGCGTGTGCGCGATTTTGCGGAGGTAAAAGGTGAAAAGACTATTTCACTTGCTACAACAAGCGATGCATTAAAACAACTGCAAGTTGACAGCGAAGGACTCGATCAAACTGATCGTAAATTGCTTAGAACAATGATTGAAGGCTATAATGGTGGCCCTGTTGGAATAAGAACTTTAGCAGCTAATATTGGTGAAGATATGGAAACAATTGAATCGCTATACGAACCATATTTACTACAAAATGGTTTTATTTTACTTACGCCACGAGGACGAATGGTTACGGATAAAGCATATTTACAATTAGGTTTACCAATTCCTAATGATAATTAATGTTGTTTTCTGTATAATATTTTAATGATATATATTGATTTAATATGAGGTGGAAAATTTGAATACTTTATTTTTAGCAAATGCTAACAATGGTGCTGCTGGTAACAACTGGATGATGATTATTTTATTCATTATTTTGATTGGTTTTACATACTTTGGTATGATTCGTCCACAAAAAAAGCAGCAACAACAAAGACTACAAATGATGGACAAGTTGAAGAAGGGCGACGAAGTTGTTTTAGTAGATGGTTTGCATGCAAAGATTGATAAGATCAACAGTGATAAGACTGTAGTTGTTGATGCAGATGGTATTTACCTAACTTTTGAAAGAATGGCTATCCGTCGTGTAATTCCTGCTACTACTGTTCCTGCACCAGAAACTACTGAAAAGACTGATGAAAAGGCAACAGAAACAAGCGATACTGCTTCAGCTGATGATACTAAAAAAGAAGACAAGTAATTAAAAATGATAAGCGTCAAATTTGACGCTTTTTGTTTTTCTTAAAAAAAGCTTGTTGTAAAATAGACATAGTCAAGAATATCAGTTTGAAGAAGAGGTCTCTTTTATGAAAAATATTCCTGTTGTAATGATTATTTTTGGTGGTAGTGGCGATTTAGCCCACCGTAAGCTTTACCCGGCTTTGTTTAATTTATATGAGCAAGGATTAATTCATGATAATTTTGCTGTAATTGGCACAGCACGTCGGCCATGGTCACATGAATATTTGCGTGAACAAGTTAGTGATGCAATTCATGAAACTCATGATCAAGTTGATGAAAATGATGTAAAGCGATTTGCTAGTCATTTTTACTATCAATCACATGATGTTACGAATGTTGAGCACTATGAAACTTTAAAAAAATTGGCACAAGAATTAGATGATCGTTATAGTGCACAAGGCAATAGATTATTCTACATGGCAATGGCTCCAAGATTCTTTGGCACAATTGCTACTCATATCAACGATCAAAGTTTAACTGGTAGTGGTTTTAATCGAATTGTCGTTGAAAAGCCATTTGGTCATGATTTAGCTTCAGCTGAAGAATTAAATAAAGAAATTACCGCTTCATTTAATGAAGATGATATTTTTAGAATTGATCATTACTTAGGTAAGGAAATGATTCAAAATATCATGCCAATGCGGTTTACTAATCCACTTATTAAGAATATTTGGACAAGTGAAAATGTTAAGAATATCCAAGTTACGCTTGCTGAACGCTTAGGTGTTGAAGCGCGTGGTGGCTACTATGATACTTCTGGTGCACTTCGCGATATGGTGCAAAATCATATTTTCCAAATTATTACTTTACTTGCAATGCCAGAGCCTAAAGATTTGTCTTCATCAAGTATTCACAAGGCTAAACAAGATTTGCTTGAAAGTATGATTATTCCAACTCCAGAAGAAGTTGAAAAAGACTTTGTTCGCGGCCAATATTTAGGAAGCGACAATACTTTTGCATATAAGAAAGAACCAAATGTAGATCCTGAATCGACTACTGAAACATTCGTGGCCGGAAAGGTTAAATTTAAAAAAGGTCCTGTAGCGGATGTGCCAATTTACTTCAGAACTGGTAAGGAATTTAAAGAAAAGAAGAATCGAATTGATATTGTGTTAAAACATATGAATAATCCATATGGTCAAGCACATTCTAATAACATTACTATTGAAATTGATCCGGTAAGTAAAATTTACATTACTATCAATGGAAAGAAAATTGATACTTCTGGAATTCGTCGTGAGAACTTAACTTATGAATTTTCTAAAGAAGAAATGGCTAAAGTTCCAGATGGTTATGAACGTTTATTGCACGACGTATTTGTTGATGATTCAACTAACTTTACTCATTGGAGCGAATTAAAACGCTATTGGGAATTTATTGATACTGTTGAAGATGCATGGCAAAAAGAAAATGAAAAAGGCAATCCAAAGATTAGTCAATACTTGCCATACAGAATGGGACCCAAAGAAGCTAGTGACATTTTTGAATCTCCAACTGAACATTGGATTTATGAATAACGAAAATTTATTGCCGCAAAATGACATCCATCGCCGGATAATTCATCTGGACATGGATGCTTTTTACGCTTCGGTAGAAATAAATCGACATCCGGAATATAAAGATAAAGCGTTAGTTGTAGGACAAGATCCAAGAGACAATAACGGGCATGGTGTTGTTGCAACATGTAATTATGTTGCTCGCAAATATGGCGTTCATTCGGCTATGGCAAGTATTCAAGCCTTACGATTAGTACCAAAAGATAAGATAGTATTTGTACCACCTGATTTTGAAACATATCGTAGTGTTTCTGCACAAATTCATTCTTTTATGCATGAAATCACTGATCAGGTAGAGTCGATAGCTCTAGATGAGGCTTATCTTGATGTAACTAAGAATAAAATTGGAGAATATTCAGCCGTACAGATAGCATTAAATTTACAAAAACGAATTCGAGCGGAACTGAATTTAAATTCTTCTTTTGGCGTTTCTTATAATAAATTTTTAGCTAAAATGGGTTCAGAGTACGCTAAGCCATTTGGTAGGGTAGTAATTTTGCCGGATGAAGCCAAAAGATTTTTGGGAATGCAAAGAATTGAAAAATTCCCAGGTATTGGTCCAAAAACGCAGGAAGAATTACATAGTATGAATGTGCATACTGGAGCAGATCTGCAAAAGATTGATCCATGGATTTTACTTAAAAAATTTAAAAAGATGGGCTATATTTTAGCTCAGCATGCTCATGGGATTGATTTAAGACCGATTGTGGCAGATTCAGAAATAAATCGCAAATCTATCGGTATAGAACGGACATATGAACCAGCTATTTATAGTCGAGATGAAGCTTTAACCAAGATGCGTCGTTATTGTAAGCATTTAGAAGGGGAACTTAAAAAGCGTGATTTTAGAGCAAATGTAGTTGTACTGAAATTGCGGGATAATAATTTTAATACGATTACTAAACGTAAAAAGTTACCTAGTTCTTCAGATAGTTATTTAGAGTTTTATGATATAGTTCAGGGACTTTTTGATAGTACTAGTGGCTTTTTAGAAGAAGGTATTCGCCTTTTAGGCGTAACCGTTACAGATTTTAAAAAAGAAAATTATCAATCAATTAATTTGTTCGATTTTTAAACAATATTATTTTTTCTGTTAAACTAGATACAGATAATTTTTAGAAGATGAGGAAGAATACAATGAGTAGTTTTGACGATATTTATGAAAAAATCTTACAATACCCTACAATTATTTTGCACCGCCACACTAGTCCAGACCCAGATGCAATTGGCTCACAAGCTGGTCTTGCACGTGCTTTGATGGAAAAATTCCCAGAAAAGCGTGTTTTATGTGCTGGTGAAAACGATGAAGGTGATTTAGCTTGGATTAATCACATGGACCAAGTTAAAGCAACTGATTATGAAGGAGCTTTGGTAATCACCACTGATACTGCAAATACTCCTAGAATTTCTAATAAGCTTTATGAAAAAGGTGATTTCTTGATTAAGATTGATCACCACCCAGATGTTGATCCATACGCAGATATGAGTTACGTTGACCCTGATGCTCCTGCAGCATGTCAAATTATTGTTGACTTCTTAAATGCAGAAGGTATTAAGATCACTAAGGAAGTTGCTTACCCACTTTACGCGGGACTTGTTGGGGATACTGGTCGTTTCATGTATCCTGAAACTTCAGAACATACCTTTAAGGTAGCTGCACAACTTGCTTCAACCGGTATTAACATTACTGAAATTGCTAGAAATATTGCAGATGTAACTTTTAATGAAGCTAAGCTTCAAGCTTTAGCAATGGATAAGATGGAAATCGATCCAGTTGGTGCAGCATATACTATCATCATGCAAGATGACTTGAAGAAATTAGGTTTGACTGATGATCAAGCAAATGTAGCTGTGTCAACCCCAGGACGTATTAAAGATGTTTTGGCTTGGAACGTTTTTGTTGAAAAGTCAGATGGAACATTCCGTGTCCACTATCGTTCAAAGGGTCCAGTTATTAATGAACTTGCTGCTAAACATGATGGTGGTGGTCACGCATTAGCTAGTGGTGCTAATGCTAAGGATATTGATGAAGTAAAACAAGTTTTTGCTGAAGTCGTTGAAGTAACTAAGAAATATAAGCAAAATCATGAATAATATTTTCGAAGACTCAAGAATTAATCCTGCTTTGCAAGAAGGATTGAAAAAGATTAATTTTGTTAAGCCTACGAAAGTGCAAGAAAAAGTTATTCCAGCAATGTTGTCTGACTTAAGTGTTGTAGTACAAGCTGCTACTGGATCAGGAAAGACACATGCATATTTAGTGCCAATTTTTAATGAAATTGATGAAGCTGCACATTATGTCCAAGCAATTGTTACTTTACCAAGTAGAGAACTTGCAGATCAGCTTTATCAAGTAGCACGTAAATTAAGAGATGCTGCTGGTATGCATTTTTCAATTGCACATTTAGCAGGTGGTACTGATAGAGAACGTCAACTAGAAAAGTATCAAAATAATACTCCACAATTGGTAATTGCTACGCCAGGTCGTCTTTTAGACTTTGTTCAAAAGAAGGTTTTTGCTGTTGATCAAGTAAAGACTTTTGTTATTGATGAAGCTGATATGACACTTGATATGGGCTTTTTGTCGGATATTGATCAAGTAGCTTCAAAGATGCCTAAAGATGTTCAAATAGCTGCTTTTTCAGCAACTATTCCAGTTAAGTTATCTAACTTTTTACGTAAGTACATGGCTCATCCTGATCAAATTGTGATTGACAATCCAAGTATAATTGCGCCAACAATTAAGAATGACCTAATTGACATTGGCTCTAAGGACCGTAAGAATGTTTTGTATAAAGTGTTAACTATGGGACAACCATACTTAGCTTTAGTTTTTGCTAATACTAAACAAAAGGTTGATGAATTAACTAAATTTTTACAAGATCAAGGATTAAAAGTAGCTAAGATTCACGGTGGGGTAACTGAAAGAGAACGAAAGCGAACTCTTCGTCAAGTTGAACAAGGACAATATCAATATGTTGTAGCAAGTGATTTAGCGGCTCGTGGACTTGATATTGACGGTGTAAGTTTGGTCGTTAACTATGAAATTCCACGTGATATTGAATTTGTTATTCACCGTATAGGGAGAACTGGCCGAAATGGTTTATCTGGTCATGCTGTTACTTTAATTCGCGAAGAAGAAATGAATCGTATTGAAGATCTTGAAAAGATGGGTGTTCATTTTGACTTTGTTGAAATTAAAAATGGTGAACTAGTACCACGTAAGCACTACCGTAGTCGTGAGAATCGTCAAGGAAAGAATCGTAAGCTTGATACTAAGTTAGTTGGTTATGTTAAAAAAGAAAAAAGAAAGCGTAAACCTGGCTACAAGAAGAAAATTAAGCGAGCAATTCAAGAAGATAATCGTCAAAAGCGTAAGCTCGAACAACGTCACGAAATTAGAAAAGCTAAGCGATTAAGAAAAAAACGCCGTGAGCAAGGACGTTGACAGACGACAATTTTGTAGTACAATTATTTTCAGCTTAAGATATGTTTTTTGATTTATTATTTCAAAGAGAGAGCCGAAGGATGAGAAGGCTTAATAATGGTCAAAGAATGCTCCTTTAAGTTTAATAATTAAGAATATTAAGAGGTAACAAACACTGTTGCAATCAAGGTGGTACCGCGCGCGGAGCGTCCTTGAAAAATGCAATGGTGTTTTTTATTTATTTTTAGGGAGATTAGTTAGTATGAAGAAACTAAATAGTTCAGAGTTTCGTCAAATGTTCTTAGACTTCTTTAAAGAACACGGCCACATGATTATGCCTAGTGCATCACTTATTCCACAAGATGACCCCACTCTTCTTTGGATTAACTCAGGTGTAGCTACTATGAAGAAATATTTCGATGGTTCAGTTGTGCCAAAGAACCGTAGAATTACTTCTTCACAAAAATCAATTAGAACTAACGATATTGAAAATGTTGGTAAAACCGCACGTCACCAAACTTTCTTTGAAATGCTTGGTAACTTCTCAGTGGGTGACTACTTTAGAGACGAAGCTATTCCTTGGGCTTGGGAATTTTTAACTAGTCCTAAGTGGCTTGGTTTACCAAAGGAAAAGTTATACTGTACTGTTTATCCAAAAGATGAAGACTCATTTAACGTTTGGGTAAAGGCAGGTATGCCAGCAGATCATATTGTTAAATTAGAAGATAACTTCTGGGATATTGGTGAAGGCCCATGTGGTCCTGATACTGAAATCTTCTATGATCGTGGTCAAGAAAATAATGATGTAGCTGAAGATGATCCAGAAAACTTCCCTGGTGGTGAAAATGCTCGTTACCTTGAAATTTGGAACATCGTATTTTCACAATACAATCACTTGCCAAATGGTAAGTACGTTGATCAACCACATAAGAACATCGATACTGGTATGGGGCTTGAACGTGTTCTTTCAATTTTACAAGATGCACCAACTAACTTTGAAACTGATTTATTCTTGCCAATTATTCATGCAACTGAAGAAATGACTGATGGCAAAAAGTATGGGGAAAATGATGAAGATACTACAGCATTCAAGATTATTGCTGACCACGTTCGTGCAGTAAGTTTTGCTATTGCCGATGGTGCTCTTCCTTCAAATTCAGGTCGCGGCTACGTTTTACGTCGTTTAATTCGTCGTGCTGATTTAAACGGTCAACGTTTGGGTATTAAGGGAGCTTTTCTTTACAAGCTTGTTCCAGTTGTTGGTAAAATTATGGAAAGTCACTACCCAGAAATTATGGATCAACGTGGCTTTATCGAAAATGTAATTCAAAATGAAGAAGAAAGATTCCAATCAACTCTTGATACTGGTTTAACTTTACTTGATGATTTGATCGAAAAAGCTAAGAACTCTGATGATAAGACTATCTCAGGTAAAGATGCATTTAAGATGTTTGATACTTACGGCTTCCCATATGAATTAACTTTTGAATCAGCACAAGATGCTGGACTTAAAGTTGATAAGAAGGGGTTCGATGCTGAAATGCAAGCTCAAAAAGATCGTGCCCGTAAAGCTCGTGGTGATCTTCAATCAATGGGTCGTCAAGACGTAACTTTGATGAATATTAAAGATAAGTCAGAATTTGAATATGGTGTTTATGAAGAACCACATGCTAAGTTAATTGACATTGTCGTAGATGATAAATTGGTTGACAAAGCTAATGGTGAACACGCAACTTTAGTCTTCGATAAGACACCATTCTACGCAGAACGAGGTGGACAAGTAGCTGATCATGGTGGTATTTACAATCAAGATGGTGAATTAGTAGCTAAGGTTACTGATGTTCAACATGCTCCAAATGATCAAAACTTACACTTCGTTGACCTTATTTTGCCAATGGAAAAGGGTCAAGAATATGTGTTAAAGATTGATAAGGAACGTCGTGAAGGTCTTCGTCACTCTCACTCAGCAACTCACTTATTGCATGCTGCACTTCGTCAAGTATTAGGTGAACATACCCATCAAGCTGGTTCATTGGTAGATCCTGATTACTTGAGATTTGACTTTACAGCAATGGAACCAATGACTCCACGTGAACTTAAATCAGTCGAAGAATTAGTAAACCAAAAGATTTGGGATGCAATTCAAGTTAAGACTACTATCACTACACCTGAAGAAGGTGAAAAGATGGGTGCCTTAGCATTATTTGATGGTAAATACGGTGATAAAGTTCGTGTTGTTCAAATGAGCGACTTCTCATCAGAATTCTGTGGTGGTACTCACGTTGATAACACTGATCAAATTGGTATCTTCAAGATTACTTCAGAATCAGCTGTTGGTGCTGGTATGCGTAGAATTGAAGCTGTAACTTCAAAGAAGGCATATGAATACTTAGCAAATCGTTCAAGTTTACTTGATGATATTCAAGAAGTTGTTAAGGCAACTAAGCCAGAGAATATCGTTGATAAGATCGATTCAATTGAAAATGAACTTCGTGATAGTCAAAAGCAAGTTGAAGCATTAACTAAGAAGATTAACCAAGCTAAGGCTGGTGAAATTTTTGATAATGTAAAACAAGCTGGTGATTTGACTGTTATTGCAGCTATTGCAGATGTTAATGGTATGAATGACTTGCGTGAACTTGCTGATAATTGGAAGAGCGGTAACAAGTCAGATGTATTAGTATTGGCTGCTGAAAATGATGGTAAAGCTAATATGATTATTAGTTTGGATCAAAGGGCATTAGATAAAGGGCTTAAAGCAGGCGATTTAATTAAAAAGGCTGCTCCACTCTTTGGTGGTGGCGGTGGTGGTCGTCCTAACATGGCCCAAGCTGGTGGTAAGAAACCAGAAGGTTTAAATGATGCTATTAAAGCTGTAATTGACGAAATTTCTAATAACTAAGAATTTATTAATTGTGTTTAGTCTTTTTTTCAAGTAAAATTGTTGACAGGAGGAATAAATATGAGTTCGCTAGATAAGACTATGCATTTTGACTTTAACCAAAACAAAGGAAAAAATGTTTATGACACTCTGCAAGATGTTTACAATGCGCTTGAAGAAAAGGGCTATAATCCTATCAACCAGATTGTAGGTTACTTACTTTCTGGCGATCCTGCTTATATTCCACGGCACAATGATGCTCGTAATTTAATTCTTAAGCATGAACGTGATGAGATTATTGAAGAACTTGTTAAGAGTTATCTTGGTAAGAATAAATAATGCGATTGTTGGGACTAGATGTAGGCTCTAAAACTGTTGGAGTAGCAATTAGTGATGAACTGGGGATTACTGCTCAAAAATTAGAGACTATTCAGATTGATGAAACCAAATATAATTTTGGTATGCGTCCATTAAAGAAGCTTGTTAGACAATATGATGTCGACGGTTTTGTTTTAGGATTACCTAAAAATATGGATGGGACTTCTGGTAATTCGGTTGCTCGAAGCAAGGCATATGGTAAGAGACTTGAGGAGAAGTTCAATTTACCTGTGTATTATTCAGATGAAAGATTAACAACAATTGAATCACGACGAGTACTTATAGAAGATGCTGGTATGCATGACCGTAAGAAACGTAAACAAGTGATTGATCAGATGGCAGCAGTGCTCATCTTGCAAAATTATTTGGATTTACACCGAAAGGATTAAAATGGCAGCACAAGTTAATGGTGACGATAACGATCGTCAAATTACTTTGATCGATGATCAAGGTAATGAAGAATTGTATGAAGTATTATTTACTTTTCATTCAGATGACTATGACAAGTCATATGTGCTTCTTTATCCAGCCGCTGTTGGCGATGATGAGGATATTGAAGTACAAGCTTTTAGTTACGATGCAGATGATACAGGTGATGTAACAAGTAGTGACTTACATGAAATTGAATCTGATGATGAGTGGAATATGGTACAAGGAGTTTTAAATACTTTCTTGGACGATGACCGCTTAAGTGGTAAATAAAAAAAGGACTGGCTGTGGCTAGTCCTTTTTGTTAGTTTTAGAAAATTAATAAGAAGCTATGAATAATAAAATTTTAAAAATTCTAGAATTTGGTGAAATTACTGATCGCTTAGGGGCGTTGGCAATTACAAGTCCAGCTAAAGAAAGGGCGGAAAAGTTGTTGCCAAGTAGTGATTTTGACCAAGTACAAAATGATATAAAGCAAACTTTAGCGTTAACTAATTTGCTTAGGATTAAAGGACAATTACCTTTAACTAATTTTAAGGATGTTAGACCAAGTACTAAGCGCTTGGGTGTTAAGGCAAACCTAAATGCTCAAGAATTAGGAAATTTACTCTTAGTTTTAAGTTTGGCTCAAGAAATTAATGAGTTTTTGGAAGACGTAGACGAAAAAGTAGATTTAACAATTATCGATCCTATTTTGGATCAACTAGATGTACCAGATTTACTTTTTAGGGAATTAAAGAAATCAATAGATTATGATGGAGAAGTTTTAGATACAGCATCAAGCGAATTGGCACGGCTACGTCACGATATTGCAAGTAACGAAGAAGACATTAAGAATCGAATGACTACTTATACTAAAGGCAATAGCAGTAAGTATTTATCTGAACAAATTGTAACTATTCGTGATGATCGTTACGTTATTCCTGTAAAGCAAGAATACAGAGCAAAATTCGGTGGTGTTGTTCATGATCAAAGTGCTAGTGGTCAAACCTTATTTGTAGAACCTGAAGCAGTTTTAAACTTGAATAATCGTCAACAAAATTTAATTGCAAAAGAAAAGCAAGAAATCCGCAATATTTTAAAGCATTTATCTAATATTGCACGAGAAGATATTGATAGTCTGAATAATATTGCTTCTGCTTTAACTAGCTTGGACTTTTTGCAAGCAAAGGCAAAATTAGCTAAGGAAATGAAGGCTAGTGAACCTAAATTAACTAAAGATCATTCATTAAATTTACGTAATGCTCGTCATCCATTAATTAATCCTGAAAAAGTTGTTCCTAACAATATTCGCTTAGGTGGCGATTTTGATACGATGCTGATTACTGGTCCTAATACCGGTGGTAAGACTATCACTTTAAAGACTGCAGGTTTGCTTCAATTAATGGCACAATCTGGGTTGTTTATCCCGGCTGAAGAAGATAGTCAAGTTGGCGTATTTGAACAAATTTATGCTGATATTGGTGATGAACAATCGATTGAGCAATCACTTAGTACATTTTCATCTCATATGAATGACATTATTGCAATTATGAAAAATGTAAATAGTGAGACTTTGGTATTAATCGATGAAATCGGAGCTGGTACGGATCCTGAAGAAGGTGCTAGTTTAGCCATCAGTATTCTGGACTTCTTACGTAAAAAAGATGCTAAGATTATGGTTACGACTCACTATCCTGAATTGAAGTTGTATGGTTATAACAGACCGCGTACTACAAATGCTTCAATGGAATTTGATTTGAAGACGTTGTCGCCAACTTATCGTCTCCAAATTGGTATTCCAGGTCATAGTAACGCTTTTGCGATTGCACGTAGATTAGGGATGCGCGAAGATGTAGTAAAAAATGCCCAAGAATTAATGTCAGATGAAGATTCCGATATTAACAAGATGATTGCTAAATTAAATGCTCAAACTAAGGCTGCAACAACTGCCCGTAATCGTTTAGAGACTAGTCTTGATCGTAGTCAAAAGTTAGAGCAAAAATTACAGCAGGCACTTGATTGGTATAATCAAAGAGTACAAAAGCAACTTGACTTTGCCCAAGAACGTGCCAATGAAATTATTGCTAAACGTCGTAAAAAGGCAGATAAGATTATTGAGCAGCTTGAACAACAGAAGAATGTTGGAATTAAAGAAAATAAGATTATTGAAGCTAAAGGTGAGTTGAATAGTTTAGAACGTCAAGCTAATAATTTGGCTCATAATAAGGTCTTACAGCGTGAAAAACGTCGCCATCATGTAAGTATAGGTGACAGAGTAAAAGTCTTGTCATATGGACAAACAGGGACGATTACTAAGCAGCTATCCGAACATGAATATGAAGTTCAGATGGGTATCATTAAAGTCAAGGTTAGTGATCGTGACGTTGAAAGAATTGATAATAGTCAATCAACAGCTAAACCTAAGCGTCTTGTTCGTGCAACTAGTGCAGTTAGAAGAAGCAATGCTCACAGTGAATTAGATTTAAGAGGTCAGCGATATGATGAAGCAATGACTAATTTAGATCGTTATATTGATTCAGTATTGCTCGCAGGACTCGATACTGTAACAATAATTCACGGTATCGGTACTGGTGCAATACGTAAAGGGGTATGGCAATATTTGCGTAGTAGCAATCATGTTAAAAACTTTAATTATGCACCAGCAAATGAAGGTGGTAATGGTGCAACAATTGTTCAGTTAAAATAGCAATTTACTTGCAAAAAGTAAGTTGATGGACTTATAATGGTGATAACATGAATGAAAGTTTTTATGAGGTGAAAAATATGGTTGAAGCAATTAATGACCAAAATTTTGAAGAAGAAACTAATAGTGGCGTAGCCTTAATTGATTTTTGGGCAACTTGGTGTGGTCCATGTAAGATGCAATCACCAGTAATTGAACAATTAGCTGAAGAACGTCAAGATGTAAAATTTTACAAGATGGATGTAGATCAAAATCAAGATACTGCTAAGAATTTAGGAATTATGGCTATCCCAACTTTGATTATCAAAAAAGACGGTAACATTGTTGATCGTATTACTGGTTACACTCCAAAGGAAAAATTAAACCAAATTTTAGATCAATATGCTAACTAATTGAGAAAAATAAAAAGCTTGAGACAAAAGTGTCTCAAGCTTTTTATTTTGTTTCTTTTTCTTTAAGTAAATCACGGATTTCTTTTAAGTAATCTGTTTCAGTAGGTGTGTCAGGCTTTTCTTCCTCTTCTTTTTTGGTAATTTTATTAACAGTTTTAACAATTAAAAAGACTACGAAAGAAATAATTAAGAAATTAATTACGGAATTTATAAAACTACCGTATTTAAATGTGGCGTCTCCCACCTTAAAAACAAGATTAGATAAGTCAATTTTACCTACAAAGATGCCGATTAAAGGATTGATCAAATTTTTAACAAGTGATTGAACAATTGCAGTAAAGGCAGCTCCGATGATAACACCAACAGCTAAATCAATTACGTTTCCGCGGGCAATGAATTGTTTAAATTCTTTAAGCATTTTATTCTACTCCTATACCTAAATCCCAAATAATATTTTAGTTACTTAAAAGTATATAGGGGTATTAATTTATAGTCTATAAATTAGCTTATTTTTTATTAAAAATTAATTAAACTTAGCAGTGATTTGGACTTTCTTTTCTTTCTTTAAAATATTAATTTCACTTTCGGTAACTCGCTCAGTTTCTTTTTGTACAGCCTCTGCAATCATACCACTTTCAAGTGAAAATTCTTTACTATCACTATTTAAACGATCTTCTACCGTTTGACCACTTAATTCAAAAGTAATTGAAGAACGTCTCTCTTTTACTTTTTCTAATTTGCCAAATTCAGCCATTGCAAAAAAGTCTGATAAATCTTCAAAATTGGCTAGATCATAATGTCGTGCGATTCTCTTGCCTGCCCAATAAAGAATTGGCGCATTGTCATCGCCCAAAATTGTTGGTAAAAGAAAATCACGGTATAGTTGATTAATAAAATATACGTGTTCGTTAGCGTGTTCTGTATTTTCTGTCATAAACTTGTTCATCCCTTTTATTCTTTTTTATTTTACCGTAAACTAGTAGGAGTAGAAAATAATTTTTTTCTTAATAAGAGGTTTTTATTATGGATAATCGTCCAATTGGACTACTGGATTCAGGGTTTGGTGGCCTGTCAGTTGCAAAAAAGGTAATTGAAAAATTACCTAATGAATCCACCATTTTTATAGGTGATAATGCTCACATCCCTTATGGCGATAGAACTCGAGAAGATATTATTAATTTAACACGCAGATCAGTTAAGTTTTTACTTGAAAAAAACGTGAAATTAATTGTTATTGCCTGTAATACAGCAACTGCTGTAGCAATGCCTACGATGCAAAAAGAAGTTGAACAACAGATTATTGGGGTTATTCAATCAGGTGCACTTGCCGCAGCTAGAACTACAAAAAATAAAAATGTAGCAGTTGTGGCAACTAATGTGACTGTTGCTTCTCATGCATATCAAAAAGAAATTAAATTCCGTGATCCTGAAATTAAGGTAACAGAATTAGCTGCTCCTAAATTGGCCCCGTTAGTAGAAGCGCAAAAAGATTATGCTACTAATTTAAAAGTGGTAAAAGAAAGCTTAGCTCCTTTAATGGGAAAAGAGTTTGATACGTTGGTTTTGGGTTGCACACATTATCCATTGATTCAAAAAGAATTTGAGGAAGCAATTAATAATAAAGAAGTAACTATCTTGGATCCTGCTGATCAAGTTGCTCAATATACTTTTAATGTGATGCGTCGTGACGGACTATTTAGTGATAGTGAAAAAGCAGTCCATGAATATTACACAACCGGTAATTCAGAAACGTTTGATAAATTAGCTCGTACATTTATGGACGATGATACTTTGACGTCTAAGCATGTAGATACGGAGAATTATTAATGAGCCAAAAAATTTTATTTGCTACTGGCAATAAGGGCAAAGCTAGAGAACTAAAGGAAGCCTTTAAGACAGCTGGTGTTGATGTAGAAATAATCACCAATAGTGATCTGGATAATCCACCACATCCAATTGAAAGTGGAAGGACTTTTGAAGCGAATGCCAAAATTAAAGCTCATGAATTGGCAGATTATAGTAAACTCCCTACAATTGCTGATGATTCTGGATTAATGGTTGATGCTTTGAATGGTGAACCAGGTGTAAGAAGTGCCCGCTATGCAGGAGAAGCTCATAATGATGCTAAAAATAATGCAAAATTGCTAGCAAATTTAGGTGGGATACCTGATGAAAAAAGAACTGCTAAGTTTTGGACAACTATTGTAGTATCAATGCCGGGAGAATTTGAAAAAGATTTAGTTGTCTCAGGTACTTGTTCTGGTCGTATTTTAGCAGCACCTAGAGGCGACGATGGTTTTGGCTATGATCCATTATTCTTTGTGCCCAAAAAGGATAAGACCTTTGCTCAAATGACTACTGATGAAAAAAATGAAATTTCGCACCGTGGTAATGTTGTAAGAGAATTACTTAAAGTATTGCCAGCCTGGCTTGAACAATTTGAATAAAGTAAAAAGAAGTTAGTATTTCTCACTAACTTCTTTTTATTTCGTCTTAGTAATTGTAGTAATTTGACTAGGTATATCGGCAAATTCGATATCATTTTCTCGCAATATTTCAATATATTTAGTTAAATATAAATTCTTAACAGCGCTACTTTTACCTGGTTTAACTTGAAAATGGACACAGTAGGTGAATTTTTGACCTGTTTGTCCCGTAATGCCTACGATACTTGGACCTTGAATGATCGTTTTTTTCTCAGGATGAATAGTTTGATTACATTTTTTGATAAGAGTTTCGACTTTATTAATGTCATTTTTAGTACTAAGGTCTAAATTAATATCTAGTCCCACACCACCATGGGCTAGGTTTTGTACAATAGTAATATTTCGATTAGGGATGTAGATAATTGAGCCATCGGAACCTTTTAATCTAGTAGTTCTGAGTCCTAATTGAACTACAGTGCCTACGCTTGTACCAATTTGTACTAAATCACCAACGTCAAATTGATCTTCGCTTAAAATAAAGAAACCGTTAACTAGGTCACTTACGAAACCTTGTGCTCCCATTCCTAAAGCAAGTGAAAAAATACCGGCACTAGCAAGAAGCGTACCAACGGGAACTCCTAATATTGATAATATTCCAAATAAATAGAAGAAAATTAAAGTATATTGAAAAATACTATTAATTAATGCAGCGATGGTTTTTGAACGTTTATTTTTTAATGTATTATGTTTAGCTAAATAATTATTAATTATTTTATGGCCAAAGTGTGATAAAAGATAAAAAATAAGGGTAGTAATTGCTAATTGCCAAATTATTGATAATAGGTTTTGGCTAATTTTATTCCAATCAATTTCGATTTTTTGAATGTGTAGTTGTGAAGGGATCTTCATATTATGTCCTTTCTATAAAAATGTGTTTTAATAAGAATAACAATATATGGATTGAGAATAAAGTATATTCATGCTAGACTTTCTTTAGATGATATGGAGGTAATATATGACGATTTCTTACGGTGCTTTGGCTGGCTTAATTGCCGCAATTGCATTTTTGATTTTAGTATTATTCACGATCCCAATGCTTTTACGGACCGCAAAGGTATTAAAGCAAACTAGTGTGGCTATTCAAACGACTAATGAATCATTAAAAATGATAACTGAAGACATGAATGGATTAACACGACAAACAAATGATTTATTAGATAAAACAAATGACCTTATGACTGATGTTAATGGTAAAATGAAGACGTTAGATCCAGTGGTTAAAGCTGCTGCAGATTTAGGTGAAAGTGTTTCAGAATTGAACGATTCATCTAAAAAAATCGCTAAACGTTTTAGTAGCAATCGTCTCAGCCATGCGGGTCTTGTTTCTTCAATAGCTGCGACAGTTTTTGCAAGACGCAGACGTCGTAGAGGTGAAAATTAAAAAAGGAGGATTTCACTATGAAAAAATTGACAAGTTTCTTATTGGGTGCTGTAGCTGGATGCGCAGCTGGTTTTCTTGCAGGTTCATTGCTTGTTAGTGACGAGCAAGTTGACGATGTAAAGAATAAGATTAAAGATAACGATAAGCTTCAAGATTTAAAGAAGAAATACGATAATGGTACAGAAATTGTTAAGAATCAATTGGCATCATTCCCTAAGAATGTAGAAGATGATTCAGAATTAAAGGATTTCGATGATATCGTAATTGATGATTCAAACAAAGATGATGTTGCAGAAGGTAACAATGCTGAAGAATCAGTAGATGATTTAAATAATGCAGAAAAAGATGATACTCATTCGTCATCAGCTGTAACTCCACAAGATTAATTGAATCAATAAAAATGACCGACGTATGTCGGTCTTTTTTATTATGCGATGATTAATCTTTAAGTGGTAAGATTTTAAGTTCTTTGTCGGTGTGAGTAAATGGTTTGAAGCCATCTTTAGTTACAACCCCACAATCTTCAATTCGCACTCCCGCAAAGCCGGGGATGTAAATTCCTGGTTCGATGGAGAAGCACATACCTTCTTGAATTACTAAATCATTACCTTGAACAATTGATGGAAATTCGTGAACATTTTTACCGATACCGTGACCTAAACGGTGAATGAAGTATTCGCCATAACCGGCTTTAGTAATAATATCACGAGCAACACTGTCAAGTTCTTCGGCAGTAATGCCAGGTTTTGCTGCTTCAATAGCTGCTTGCTGAGCTTCTCTATCAACTTCGTAAATTTCACGTTGTTTGTCGCTAGGTGTGCCATAAGCTACAGTTCTACTTGCATCTGATGCGTAACCATCATGCATAGTACCTAAATCGAATAATACTAATTCATTGGGTTGAATTTTATTCATAGTTGGTCCCAAGTGTGGGTTAGCAGCATTTTTACCAGCTTGAACAATAGTTTCAAAACTCTCGTGCATTACGCCTTTTTGAATCTTTAATTGATAATCTATTTGTCCAGCGATACTTCTTTCAGTTACGCCAGTTCTGATTGCATCAAAACCGATTTGAAAGGCAAAGTCAGCTTCTGCTCCAGCACCTTGTAATTTCTTAATTTCTTCGGGTGTCTTGAAAAGACGAAGTCTTTCAATAAAAGGTGAAACATCGTTGGTTAAACTGGCATTAGGAAATTCGCCACGTAAAAGTTGATAATGACTTACAGATAAATCATCTTTCTCAATTGCCCAGTTATGAATATCGCTGGTTCTCTTTCTGATGTTATCTGCGATTATTTGCCAAGGGTCTTCTGAGTCGAGATACCCAACAACGTCACCATTCCATTCTGAAGCTTTAGCTTCTTCTACATTTAAAGCAGGGCAGAAGATAAAAGGTTCTGCATCTTTAAACGCAATTAAAGCAAAAATTCTTTCATGTGGTTCCATTGAATATCCAGTAAAGTATGAAATTGTAATTGGATTGGAGATATATGCAATATCATTATTGGAATCTTGCAACCACTGTTGTAGTTTATCTAAGTTCATGTTCGGTCCTCATTTCTTTAAAGTTATTGTCAGTATATCATGTTTTTTTATGAAAAAATGAAAGAAAAGCTGTAAACGTTTGCAATTAATGAGACTTAATGATAAATTAAAGTGAAGGATTTTTTGGAAGGACTGAGATAAGAGATGCATAAGCAAGAAGTTACGATCTATGATGTAGCTCGAGAAGCAAAGGTTTCAATGGCAACCGTTTCTCGTGTCGTTAATGGAAATAATAATGTTAGAAAAGAAACACGTGATCGTGTTTTAGAAGTTATTAAGAGATTACACTATCAACCAAATGCGGTAGCACAAGGTTTGGCTTCTAAACGTACAACTACTGTTGGTTTGATTGTCCCAGATTTAACTAATTTATATTTTGCGGAATTATCTAAAGGAATTGATGATATTGCACTTTTATACAAGTACAACATCATTATTACAAGTATTGAAAATCGCTTGATGAAAGAAGATCAAGTTATTCAGAGTTTGCTTAACAAGCAGGTTGATGGCGTAATTTATATGTCAAACCGTTTGCCAGATAAAGCAGCAGAAGCATTCAATCGAACAGATACTCCAGTTGTTTTAGCTGGTACCAAAGACAATCGTGAAGAATTTGCTTCTGTTACAATTGATTACAAAAAAGCAGATACAGAAGCTTTGAATTTGATGATGCATGATGGCAAGAAGAATTTAGCAATTGTTGTTGGAGATGAAGACGCAGTTGTTAACGGTGAAAATAGAATTCCTGCTTATCAAGAATTTATTAAAGAAAATAATTTAGGTGAGCCACATATTTATACAGGAATAAGAGATTATTCAGATGGTTATAATTTATACCCACAACTTGTTAAAGATGGAATTGATGGTGTAATTGTTACTCGCGACATTTCATCCGTTGGTATTATGAATTCCGCAATGGATGCTGGTAAGAAGATTCCAGAAGATTTGGAAATCGTGACTGCTAGTGCAACTCAGCTTGCTTCAGTTGTTCGTCCAGCTTTAACTACAATTAAGCAACCACTATATGATATGGGAGCTGTTGCAATGAGAATGTTGACTAAGCTGATGAACAATGAAGAAGTTGATGAAACTCACATTGAATTGCCATATGAATTAGTCAAAAAGCAAAGTACTGCAAATAGATAATAAAAATGATCAGTCTAATTAGGCTGATCATTTTTTAGTATAAAATTTTATTAGTAGCTTTTTGCCTTTGCCAATAACTTGATGAGGTAACTAATTCATTAGGATTATATGGTAGTAAGGCTAAATTAGTATATTGGCTAACTCGTGGCAACAAATCGTAGTCCTTAAAATCATTTTTGTTAAAGAAACCATAAAATAAGATGTCTTTAGCTTTGACCCAACCAAGTTTTGTATAAATCCACATATTTTTAGGACTTCCATTGAAATTTTGAATTTTAAATATTTTTTCTGGTAAGTATTTTGGAGTTTTCGCTTGGTTATCAGGTAATTTATAAATACGTACTTTGGTATTAGGTTTGGCCAAAATTTTTTTATTTTGATAAGGTGCAATATCTTTTGCCCGCAGATCAAGGTTAACGAATTGAGCAGAGATAAAAGTCTTTTCAGCGATTTGATAAAAGAGCTGATCATCAATTCGTACGCCGTACATTATATTTAATTTCTGTCCAGGATAAACATACTTTTTTTCTTTAATGCGAATGTATGGGTTCATCATCGTAGCAGTTTTAGTTTTACCAAAATAAATTCCAGTTTGAGTAATTGAATATTTTTTGGTACCACTTTTAGCTAATTTATATTTAAAACCTGTAGCTGGAAAATTAGTAACTACTCCATCTACATTTCGATTGATTAACCAGTGCCAAAGAGCAGGTGATTCATCCATTTCTGCCCAAACATATAACTGTTTATTCAATTTATGGAGCCAATGGATTAAGAAGGGATGCTCTTGTACAATGTCTGAAGAAGCATTTACTGCGTTAACCTGTGGTAAAATACTAAAATTAATTCTTTTTAAGCTACCAACGATTAAGATCAAGTAAGCATCGGGCATTAATTTTCTTAGGTGAAATAAGCTGGCTGCAGAAAAAGAATGGATCATAATTCTTTTTTGCATATGATAATCTTTAACTACTTGTGCGATTTTATCTTCAAGTTCATAAGAAGGATTAAGACTGTGGTCAATTTTAGTTTCTAAAACAAATTTAGTATTTGGCTTATTCTGATAATGTTTAAACAATTCGTTAAGTGACATTACATGTTCACCATTATCGTAGCTTAGTTGTTTAAGTGTATCAAAATTATTTTGTGATACAATTGCATGTGTATGCGTAACTCGGTAAAGATCGTCATCATGGGCGATGACTAAGACTCCATCTTTAGAAAGTTGAAGATCGAGTTCAACGTAGTCGGCCCCAGAATTAAAGGCGGAATTATCAGACTGAATAGTTTCTTCAGGATATTTGATAGGATCTCCGCGATGGCCGACGACAGTGAAGCCACTGTTTATAAAAAAGATTAAGCTTAAAAAAGTGATCCAAAAGATTTGGCGTTTAAATTTCATGTGTACACCTCTATCGCATATTTACAATAGCATGGTTACACATTTTTTTCTATTTTATTTATAATAGTATGATTCTGTTATTCCTTAAGGGTGATTTGATGGAACAATTGGATTTAATTGAAGAAATTACAAGAAATGATGGTAGTCGATATTATGAAATTTCTAATATCGATCAAAATGGGATTGCAGAACTTGCTGCAGACCATGGTTACATTAAAAGCGTTAGAATATTGCAGCTAAACATTCCGCGTACTACCGCATTAATTGAATACGAAAAGTATATTAATGCTAATTATGATCTTCAGACATTAACGAATGAAGATGATTGGAAAAAGCCAAATTGGGTAGAATGGGATAAGCCTAAAGGAAAAGTTTTGGATGCATATAATATGGTATTAAAAGCTAATCGGATTGGATAGAAAGCAGCATAAAAAATGGAAACATTGCGAATTTTACATACAAATGATCTTCATTCACATTTTGAACATTTTCCTAAAATTGGACGATATTTAAAAAAGGCCCAAGCCGATAACTCGGTTGATGAAGTTTATACCTTTGATGCAGGTGATTTCATGGATCGCTCACATCCATTAACTGATGCTACCGAAGGGCAAGCAAATATTAAATTGATGAATGGATTTAAGTATACTGCGGTTACGATTGGTAATAACGAAGGTATTTCTAATCCTCATTGGGTACTTGAGCATTTATTTGATCATGCAGATTTTCCAACTGTTTTGGCAAATTTGCGTGAAGAAGATGAATCAATGCCTAATTGGGCAATTGGACATAAAATTTTAACTACAAAAAAGAATACACGAATAGCTTTAATTGGCTTAACCGCTGCCTATCCAATGACTTATGGTCCTAATCATTGGCATGTCAAAATGCTAGGAAGCACAATGGATAAGGAACTGGCTAAGATTAACGGTCAATATGACATGTTGATTTTGATTACACATATTGGACTTAAGATGGATCGCTGGCTTGCTAAAAATTATCCACAAATTGATCTAATTGTTGGTGGTCATAGTCACGATTTGATAGTACAGGGTGAAAAAGTTGATCACACTTGGATCACCCAAACGGGAAAATGGGGAAACTACGTAGGTGATATTCATGTAGAGTTAGAAGATCATCATGTGACTAAAATTGTACCTAATACTGTTGCAACTGCTTCAATGCCAGAAGAGCCGGAAGATGAGTCTGTTATTAAGGGCTATTATGAAAAAGGAAAGCAGCTTTTATCAGAACGTAAAGTAGCAAAACTCCCTGAAAAATTTGCTGATGATAAAATTGCGGCAGTACAAGTATCGCTTGATGCAATTGCGGATTTTGCTAAAACGGATTTAGCTATTTTGAGTTCAGGCTTATTTTTAACACCATTTAAAAGTGGTATTTTGACACAATTTGATTTGCAAAATGCATTACCACACCCAATGCATGTGGTTCGTTCAACTCTTAAAGGTAGTGATTTATGGCGTTTAGTAATGGAAATTGAAAAAAATCGCCATTATTTGGATCATTTTCCTTTGCAAGGAATGAGTTTTCGAGGAAAAATCTTTGGGCAAATGTACTATAAGGGAATTAAAGTTGATATGCGTAAAAGAATTGTTTATGTTAATGGTCAAGAAATTAACCCTGATAGTGAATATCGAATTGCCTGTTTGGATCATTATGTTTTAGTACCGTTTTTCCCAACTTTAGCCATTGTTGGTGAAAATGAATTTTTATTCCCACAATTTTTGCGTGAAGTTGTTGGTGATTATTTGGCTAAAAAATATCCTTTACCAGCAAGAAGTGAAATTAATGACTGAAGAAAATAAAAAAGCGGAAGAGCAAGGAAAAGAAAATAAATTTGAAAAAGAACAGCCGTTGCGACATTCGCTAGCTAGTGTTGTTCAAGATGGAAAAAGCTTAAAAATTAACGATCAACTATATAGCGTTATTGTTAATGAACGGAATGCGCTTGATATAGAAACTTTAAAGAAGAAATATGATCCATATCTTGATCAATATGATTACTTGGTTGGAGATGTTTCTAGTGAACATTTGCGCTTAAAAGGCTTTTATAAAGATGCAGCACGTACATCTATTGATAAAAAAGAATTGGCAATTGTAGATTACATAACGGAGTATTGCAATCCGGGTAGTCCATATTTTGTTTTAGAATTGACTAATCCAGTTCATCATTATCAGCATCAAAAGCAACAAAAAATACGTGAACATCATGAATATTCTAAAAATGATCGTTTTCATTCACGTAAGCGTAAGAAGTCGCGTCGTCAAGATAACAATCCATTTAAAAAACGTCGTGTTCATCAAACACGTTTTAAGAAGAAACAATCGATTGCAGTTAAAAAGAAGTTGGACGGCATCATTCTTTTATTATTAAGAAAAAGAGAAAGGGAAAATAGTGAAGGATTACCGCTTATTTTTAATTGACTTGGATGGAACAGTATATCGGGGGAAAAATACTGTTGAATCAGGAGTAAGATTTGTTCATCGTTTGATCGAACAAAAAAGAGATTATCTATTTTTAACTAATAATACTACTAGAACTCCCCAAATGATTGTAGATAAGTTAAAGGGGCACGGTATAGATACTGATATAAAGCATGTTTATACTCCAAGCATGGCAACCGCTAGCTATATTTTGAATCAAAATAAAAACTGCCAAACCAAAATTGGCCTATATATTATTGGGCAAATTGGTTTATGGAGTGAACTTTTGAAGCATCCGGAATTCGAGTTAAATGAAGAAAATCCTGACTATGTTATTGTGGGGATGGATACGGATCTCACATATCACAAGGTCCGTGTAGCTTCGCGTGCAATTAGACGTGGTGCCACTTTTATTGGAACAAATGCGGATATGAATTTGCCAGCCGAAGATGAATTAATTCCAGGTAATGGCTCTCAGTGTGCATTTGTTGCAGCAGCAAGTGGTGTAGAGCCTTTGTATATTGGAAAGCCAGAGTCGATTATTGTTAATATGGCGCTTGAGAAGATGGGATATTCTAAAAGGGATGCGCTTATTGTAGGTGATAATTATGATACAGATATTAAAGCTGGCTTTAATAGTGATGTAGATCAATTGCTTACTTTGACTGGAATTACTCAAAAAGAAGATCTTCAGAATAAACGTCAACCTACTGTTTTAGTTAATAGTTTGGATGAATTTGAATTATGATTAGCAAAGATAATGTTTTTTCGATCATTTATCATTTCTTTTTTGCACTTTCAAGTAGTGTAGTCGGTGCAATTTTAGCAAGTTGGCCACTTCTTTTTATATTTATGGTTGTACAAAAGACTTATGAGACCGTTCATATGTCTTTATTTAAGGTTATGCACAATTATAATCAGCTAATGGTATATTTGGTCTGGCCTTTAAAAAATAAGCTTAAAATGGATAATTTTCCCACTTCGCCTAATGCTGCCGAACATTTTGCAGACTGTAAAAATTTGTTTATTTTAACAATTTTGGTTTTCATTATTTGTTTACTGTTACATTTCATTTTTAAAAAGCAAAATAAAAAAGCACTGCTCAATTTGGATAAATCAGCGGCACTTATTTTATTGCTATTACCAATTATTATTTTTCCATTTGCTATTACCAATTTTGATAGTTTTTTTGTAATTTTTCACCACGTTTTATTTAATAATAATGATTGGCTATTTGATCCAAATACAGATCCAATTATTAATGTCTTAACAGAAGGCTTTTTTGCCTCTTGTTTTGCAGTAGCCGGAATTATTTATGAATTATATTTTGCAGAAAAATTATTGAGAAAATAAAAAGAGTTCCTAATGGAACTCTTTTTTTAGTGATAATTTCTTCTTCAATGCTACGATTGCAATTGGAACGACTGAAACTAAGATAATTGCTATTACTATCATTGAGAAGTGATCTTTGACAAATGGAATATTACCAAAGAAAAAGCCGATGATTGTAAATAAACCAGTCCAAAGCAAACCACCTAAAACATTATAGGTGATAAATTTTCCATAGTGCATTTTGCTTCCGCCAGATACAAATGGAACAAAAGTACGAATAAATGGAATGAATCTACCAATAACGATTGTAATTGGACCATGGCGCTCGAAAAATTTCTCAGCTGCTAACCGATTATTTTTATTGATTAACTTGTTAAACCAATTGTGTTTCTCTCCGGCTCGGGCAGACCAGGCACCAATTTCATAGTTAACAGTATCTCCGACTATTGCTGCGATTGCTACTACAAAATAAATAAACCAAATATTTAAACCATATCTAGAGTTGGCGGCCATAGCGCTTGCTGCGAAGATAAGAGAATCTCCGGGCAAAAATGGAAAAACTACCAATCCAGTTTCAATAAAAATGATAGCGAAAAGAATTAAATAAGACCATCCGCCAAATTGATTAACGATCGTAACTAAGTGATCATCAATGTGTAAAATAAAATCAATTAAAGCCATAATATTCTCCTAAATGCTAGTTGAATGGATTGTTAAGCTTTTTTCTGGGAAAAGATTGCGCATGATAGATGTAATTGCAATTTGGGCCTCACCAAATCCTAAAGCTATCAAGGGAACACGTCCGGGATAAGTAACTACGTCTCCAGCAGCATAAATCCCATCGATATTTGTCTTCATAGTTGGATCTACGGGAATATTTGATTGCTCTAAATTGATACCCCATTTTTTAGCAAATCTATTATTTGCTCTAAAACCATAAGCTACAACAATTTGATCTAATTGTACGTTTCTTAATTGCTCAACACCCATTTTTTTAAGACTAATGTCTAATTGATTATTGATCAATTCAATTTTTTTAGGAAGATACGGTGTTAGAATTTCAACGTTTTTTAAAGATTTTAATTTTTTTACGTTTGATTCAAGACCGCGAAATTGGTCTCTACGGTGAATAAGTTTAACATTCGCATATTTTGCTACTTCAAGAGCTAAATCTAGTGCTGAATCGCCGCCACCGAAAACACCAATAGTTTGATTTTTAAATTGACTAGGATCTTTAACAAAATAATGAATTTTTTCTTTTATTTCATCGCTGATTTTTAGAGGTAATTCCTTAGGCTTAAAAGCACCGGCACCTGTTGCAATGATAATGCTGCGTGCATAAATTATATTATCAATGATAAATCCATCGCTTTGTTTAGTTACATCTACAACTTTATGATTGGTAATAATTTCAGTTTCATTTTTGATATCGTGTTTTAGCTTTTGAATTAAATCTGTTCCACTAATTGAATTATATGCAGGAATATCGTTAATTTGCTTAAAAGGATATAGCATCTGTGGCTGTCCACCGACTTCAGATAATGAATCAAAAACTATAGTATTTAACCCATGCAAATGAGCAAAGTGGGCTGCAAATAATCCAATAGGTCCCCCACCAATAATAGCCAGATCAATTTTTTTAATTTTAAAAACCCCCTATAAATGTTGATGTATCAACTTTAACACGAATCAATACAATAATCATTTTAAATTTATGCTTGTCTAGTAGCCATAAATAGGGTATATTATTGAAGTCGCGTTTTTACGTGATGTATGCTTAAAAATTAATTGAAAAAATACTTGCAATTGAGATTTAAGTATTATATATTAATAAAGTCGCTTCGAGAGAAGAGACGAAGACAGCAGAATAAAAAGCCAAGCAAAGAAAAAATAAAAAAAGTACTTGCAAAGCGAAAGAAAAGCTGGTAACATATTTAAATGTCGTCAAGCGAAAGCGAAAGCGACAAAAAACAAATTCGAAAAAGTTCTTGACAAGAGCTTGAGGGTTTGATAAAATATAAAAGCTGTCTGGTTTAACCGGACAGAGGTAGTACTTTGAAAACTGAACAAAGTTTCGCTAAAAGTGTGCGGGTGTAAAAACCCAAACAAGAAGCGAAGTCAATTCGCAAGCAATAAATTTGAGACAAAGATCTTAAATAATCGAATGAGCAATCATTCAAACTTTTTAAAAACGAGAGTTTGATCCTGGCTCAGGACGAACGCTGGCGGCGTGCCTAATACATGCAAGTCGAGCGAGCTGAACCAACAGATTCACTTCGGTGATGACGTTGGGAACGCGAGCGGCGGATGGGTGAGTAACACGTGGGGAACCTGCCCCATAGTCTGGGATACCACTTGGAAACAGGTGCTAATACCGGATAAGAAAGCAGATCGCATGATCAGCTTATAAAAGGCGGCGTAAGCTGTCGCTATGGGATGGCCCCGCGGTGCATTAGCTAGTTGGTAGGGTAACGGCCTACCAAGGCAATGATGCATAGCCGAGTTGAGAGACTGATCGGCCACATTGGGACTGAGACACGGCCCAAACTCCTACGGGAGGCAGCAGTAGGGAATCTTCCACAATGGACGAAAGTCTGATGGAGCAACGCCGCGTGAGTGAAGAAGGTTTTCGGATCGTAAAGCTCTGTTGTTGGTGAAGAAGGATAGAGGTAGTAACTGGCCTTTATTTGACGGTAATCAACCAGAAAGTCACGGCTAACTACGTGCCAGCAGCCGCGGTAATACGTAGGTGGCAAGCGTTGTCCGGATTTATTGGGCGTAAAGCGAGCGCAGGCGGAAGAATAAGTCTGATGTGAAAGCCCTCGGCTTAACCGAGGAACTGCATCGGAAACTGTTTTTCTTGAGTGCAGAAGAGGAGAGTGGAACTCCATGTGTAGCGGTGGAATGCGTAGATATATGGAAGAACACCAGTGGCGAAGGCGGCTCTCTGGTCTGCAACTGACGCTGAGGCTCGAAAGCATGGGTAGCGAACAGGATTAGATACCCTGGTAGTCCATGCCGTAAACGATGAGTGCTAAGTGTTGGGAGGTTTCCGCCTCTCAGTGCTGCAGCTAACGCATTAAGCACTCCGCCTGGGGAGTACGACCGCAAGGTTGAAACTCAAAGGAATTGACGGGGGCCCGCACAAGCGGTGGAGCATGTGGTTTAATTCGAAGCAACGCGAAGAACCTTACCAGGTCTTGACATCTAGTGCAATCCGTAGAGATACGGAGTTCCCTTCGGGGACACTAAGACAGGTGGTGCATGGCTGTCGTCAGCTCGTGTCGTGAGATGTTGGGTTAAGTCCCGCAACGAGCGCAACCCTTGTCATTAGTTGCCAGCATTAAGTTGGGCACTCTAATGAGACTGCCGGTGACAAACCGGAGGAAGGTGGGGATGACGTCAAGTCATCATGCCCCTTATGACCTGGGCTACACACGTGCTACAATGGACAGTACAACGAGGAGCAAGCCTGCGAAGGCAAGCGAATCTCTTAAAGCTGTTCTCAGTTCGGACTGCAGTCTGCAACTCGACTGCACGAAGCTGGAATCGCTAGTAATCGCGGATCAGCACGCCGCGGTGAATACGTTCCCGGGCCTTGTACACACCGCCCGTCACACCATGGGAGTCTGCAATGCCCAAAGCCGGTGGCCTAACCTTCGGGAAGGAGCCGTCTAAGGCAGGGCAGATGACTGGGGTGAAGTCGTAACAAGGTAGCCGTAGGAGAACCTGCGGCTGGATCACCTCCTTTCTAAGGAAGCGAAGGATATGGAGAGTAGAAATACTAAGAGAAGTATCCAGAGCAAGCGGAAGCACACTAAGAAACTTTGTTTAGTTTTGAGGGTAGTACCTCAGCGATTTGGAATACCAAGCGTTAGTCGGGCCTATAGCTCAGCTGGTTTAGAGCGCACGCCTGATAAGCGTGAGGTCGATGGTTCAAGTCCATTTAGGCCCATTGACATAACGAATAAAAAGAGTTAAAGTTATGTCTGGCTTAAAAAAGAATAACTTGGGGGCTTAGCTCAGTTGGGAGAGCACCTGCTTTGCACGCAGGAGGTCATCGGTTCGAACCCGTTAGCCTCCATTGATTCCGAAAGGAATCAGGAGTTAGTACATTGAAAACTGAATATAATCCAAGCAAAAAACCGAGACAATCAAAGAGAACAGATTGTAGAGCGACCGAGAAGAGAATTCTTGGGTAAGGTCAAGTAGAAAAGGGCGCACGGTGAATGCCTAGGCACTAACAGCCGATGAAGGACGTGACGAACTACGAAAAGCTTCGGGGAGCGGTAAGTACGCAGTGATCCGGAGATGTCCGAATGGGGGAACCCAATGCAGCGATGCATTATTGGTTGATGAATAGATAGTCAATCAAAGGAAGACGCAGTGAACTGAAACATCTAAGTAGCTGCAGGAAGAGAAAGAAAAATCGATTTCCTTAGTAGCGGCGAGCGAAGAGGAAAGAGCCCAAACCAAGTGATTTATCATTTGGGGTTGTAGGACTGCAAAGTGGTAGCGTAAGCGATAGTTGAATTATCTGGGAAGGTAAGCCAGAGAGGGTGAGAGCCCCGTAAGCGAAATTGCGAGCGCGCCTAGCAGAATCCTGAGTAGGCCGGGACACGAGGAATCCCGGTTGAAGCCGCGAGGACCATCTCGCAAGGCTAAATACTAGTTAGTGACCGATAGTGAACCAGTACCGTGAGGGAAAGGTGAAAAGAACCCCGGAAGGGGAGTGAAAGAGAACCTGAAACCGTGTGTCTACAAGTAGTCAAAGCACATTAAAGTGCGATGGCGTGCCTTTTGTAGAATGAACCGGCGAGTTACGTTATCTAGCGAGGTTAAGTCAGAAAAGACGGAGCCGGAGCGAAAGCGAGTCTGAATAGGGCGAAGAGTTAGGTGACGTAGACCCGAAACCAAGTGACCTACCCATGGCCAGGCTGAAGGTGTGGTAAAACGCACTGGAGGGCCGAACCCACGTAAGTTAAAAATTGCGGGGATGAGCTGTGGGTAGCGGTGAAATTCCAAACGAACTTGGAGATAGCTGGTTCTCTCCGAAATAGCTTTAGGGCTAGCCTCGTGGAGAGGATAATGGAGGTAGAGCTCTGTTTGGACTAGGGGCCCGTCAGGGGTTACTGAATCCAGATAAACTGCGAATTCCATATATCCATACACGGGAGTCAGACTGCGAGTGATAAGATCCGTAGTCGAAAGGGAAACAGCCCAGATCACCAGTTAAGGTCCCCAAATCTATGCTAAGTGGAAAAGGATGTGGAGTTGCGTAGACAACTAGGACGTTGGCTCAGAAGCAGCCATCATTCAAAGAGTGCGTAATAGCTCACTAGTCGAGTGGCGCTGCGCCGAAAATTTACCGGGGCTAAGCATAGTACCGAAACTGTGGATGCATCGAAAGATGCGTGGTAGGAGAGCGTTCTAAGTGCGGCGAAGGTTAACCGAGAGGATAATTGGAGCGCTTAGAAGTGAGAATGCCGGTATGAGTAGCGAAAGACAGGTGAGAATCCTGTCCGCCGAAAGACTAAGGTTTCCTGGGGCAGGCTCGTCCGCCCAGGGTAAGTCGGGACCTAAGGCAAGGCCGAGAGGCGTAGTCGATGGATAACAGGTAGAAATTCCTGTACTGTGTTTAATCGTTATGAGCGATGGAGGGACGCAGGAGGTGAAACACGCATCGAGCTGGATCGATGTTCAAGCAACAAGTGCGGTTAAGAGTCAAATGCTTCTAACCAGCAACACGAGTTGTGATGAGTAGCGAAGTAATAGTAGCGAAGGTGATGTAATCACACTGCCAAGAAAAGCTTCTAGCCAGAGAGGACACACCCGTACCGCAAACCGACACAGGTAGTCGAGTGGAGAACACTAAGGTGAGCGAGAGAACTCTCGTTAAGGAACTCGGCAAAATGACCCCGTAACTTCGGAAGAAGGGGTGCTGGCCACGAGAGTGGTTAGCCGCAGTGAATAGGCCCAAACAACTGTTTATCAAAAACACAGGTCTCTGCAAAATCGTAAGATGACGTATAGAGGCTGACACCTGCCCGGTGCTGGAAGGTTAAGAGGAGAGCTTAGCGAAAGCGAAGGTTCGAATTGAAGCCCCAGTAAACGGCGGCCGTAACTATAACGGTCCTAAGGTAGCGAAATTCCTTGTCGGGTAAGTTCCGACCTGCACGAAAGGTGTAATGATTTGGGCACTGTCTCAACGAGAGACTCGGTGAAATTATAATACCCGTGAAGATGCGGGTTACCCGCGACAGGACGGAAAGACCCCATGGAGCTTCACTGTAGCTTGATATTGAGTATCTTTTAAACATGTACAGGATAGGTAGGAGCCAAGGAAGGCAGGACGCTAGTTTTGCTGGAGGCAATGTTGGGATACTACCCTTGTTTGAAGGATGCTCTAACCTCGACCTGTAAGCCAGGTCAGGGACAGTGTCAGGTGGGCAGTTTGACTGGGGCGGTCGCCTCCTAAAGTGTAACGGAGGCGCTCAAAGGTTCCCTCAGAATGGTTGGAAATCATTCGCAGAGTGTAAAGGTATAAGGGAGCTTGACTGCGAGAGAAACAGCTCGAGCAGGGACGAAAGTCGGACTTAGTGATCTGGTGGTACCGTATGGAAGGGCCATCACTCAACGGATAAAAGCTACCCTGGGGATAACAGGCTTATCTCCCCCAAGAGTTCACATCGACGGGGAGGTTTGGCACCTCGATGTCGGCTCGTCGCATCCTGGGGCTGAAGTCGGTCCCAAGGGTTGGGCTGTTCGCCCATTAAAGCGGCACGCGAGCTGGGTTCAGAACGTCGTGAGACAGTTCGGTCCCTATCCGTCGTGGGCGTAGGAAATTTGAGAGGAGCTGTCCTTAGTACGAGAGGACCGGGATGGACGCACCGCTGGTGTACCAGTTGTTCCGCCAGGAGCATCGCTGGGTAGCTATGTGCGGAAGGGATAAGCGCTGAAAGCATCTAAGTGCGAAGCCCCCCCTCAAGATGAGATTTCCTTTGCAATAGCAGTAAGACACCTCAAAGACGATGAGGTAGATAGGCTGGGAGTGGAAGTTCTGTGAAGAATGGAGCGGACCAGTACTAATCAGTCGAGGACTTGACCAAAAGCGAAGCAAACTGTAAGGTTTTTTGCGAGAGATTATGTTTAGTTTTGAGCGTAGTAGCTCAAAAGAGTACGGTGGCGAAAGCAAGAAGGATACACCTGTTCCCATGCCGAACACAGAAGTTAAGCTTCTTAACGCCGAAAGTAGTTGGTGGGCAACTGCCTGCGAGGATAGGAAGCTGCCGTGCTCATGGAGGATTAGCTCAGCTGGGAGAGCATCTGCCTTACAAGCAGGAGGTCACAGGTTCGAGCCCTGTATCCTCCATCGAGTCGTTAGCTCAGTTGGTAGAGCAACGGACTTTTAATCCGTGGGTCGAGGGTTCAAGTCCCTCACGGCTCATGACCCTAATTTGCGGGTGTGGCGGAATTGGCAGACGCGCTAGATTTAGGTTCTAGTGTTTTCGGACGTGTGGGTTCAAGTCCCACCACCCGTATTGCCAACCACATGTTGACATATTGCCGATTTAGCTCAGTTGGTAGAGCATCTGTCTTGTAAACAGGGGGTCGTACGTTCAAGTCGTATAATCGGCATTTATATTTTGCGGAAGTAGTTCAGTGGTAGAACATCACCTTGCCATGGTGGGGGGTCGCGGGTTCGAATCCCGTCTTCCGCTTTCATCAAACACGCCGGAGTGGCGGAATTGGTAGACGCACGGGACTTAAAATCCCGCGGTTGGTTTCAACCGTATCGGTTCGACTCCGATCCCCGGCATTGATGATGCGCCCTTAGCGCAACTGGATAGAGTGTCTGACTACGAATCAGAAGGTTGAAGGTTCAAATCCTTCAGGGCGCATATAACGGGAAATGGCTCAGTTTGGTAGAGCACCTGGTTTGGGACCAGGGGGTCGCAGGTTCGAATCCTGTTTTCCCGATTGTAATCTAGTGGTGATTGGTTACATTTTGGCGGTGTAGCTCAGCTGGCTAGAGCGTCCGGTTCATACCCGGGAGGTCGAGGGTTCGATCCCCCCCGCCGCTATATTGTAAGCTTGGACCTTTAGCTCAGTTGGTTAGAGCAGACGGCTCATAACCGTCTTGTCGTAGGTTCGAGTCCTACAAGGTCCATTAATTATAATAATATCGCGGGATGGAGCAGTCTGGTAGCTCGTCGGGCTCATAACCCGAAGGTCGTTGGTTCAAATCCAGCTCCCGCAATTTGGTCCATTGGAGCAGTGGTTTATCTCGCCTCCCTGTCACGGAGGAGATCGTGGGTTCAAATCCCACATGGACCGTAAGATGGCTCGGTAGCTCAGTTGGTAGAGCAAAGGATTGAAGCTCCTTGTGTCGGCGGTTCGATTCCGTCCCGCGCCATTCATTTTTTATATTAGGTGCGGGTATAGTTTAGTGGTAAAACGAAAGCCTTCCAAGCTTTAGTCGCGAGTCCGATTCTCGTTACCCGCTTATATGGGCCTATAGCTCAGCTGGTTTAGAGCGCACGCCTGATAAGCGTGAGGTCGATGGTTCAAGTCCATTTAGGCCCATTGGAGACTTACTCAAGTGGCTGAAGAGGCGCCCCTGCTAAGGGTGTAGATCGGGTTATTCCGGTGCGAGGGTTCGAATCTCTCAGTCTCCGTAGTATATATAAAGCTCGTTTATCGAGCTTTTTTGTTTTTTTAAATTAAGTATATATAAAGATCTAACTTAGACATATAACTAGGTTAGATCTTTTTTGTATAATTTAGGATTTTGGTTGTTAATAGATTAGTTAGTGTAAAATAAAACTAAAAATATTGAGGAGAAAAAATGGTAAAGAGAATTATTAAGGTTGCGGCAGTAGCTATCATAGATCAGGATAAAAATAAGGTTTTAGCTGGAAAACGTGATAGTGATCGTTTGGTAGGAGGAATGTGGGAATTTCCTGGTGGGAAAATAGAAAACGGGGAAACACCACAAGAAGCAGCTAAACGTGAGCTTGAAGAAGAGTTTCATGATGAAGTTCAGATCGGACCACAATTAGGAAAAACTGTAAGTTACGAATATGACTTTGGAATAGTTGAGTTGACGGTTTTCTTTGCCCAAATGTTAACTCATAATTTTGATCTTGTTGCTCATAGTAAAGTTGAATGGTTAGCAGCTGATGATGTTAAAAGTTTAAATTGGGCACCAGCTGATGAACCATTAGTTGAGGACTTAGCTAAAACAAACTTTAAGGACATAAAATTTTAATGAATTTAGAAAAAGAATTAACTACAACAGTTTTAAATAACTATATTGATAAGGATCGATTTTTAAGTACTGGCAATTTATCCGCTCGGCTTATTCTTAATCATAATCAAAACGATAACGTTTATCGAGTTTTAAAAATGGAATTAGCCACCTGTAAATCATTTACATTTGCGGTAGCATTTATTACACAACGAGGTTTTACTTCATTTTTAACAATTTTGTCAGACTTAGCCAAGCGAGGAATTCATGGTCGTGTTTTAACTTCAACATATCTTTATTTTAATGAGCCAGAAGCTTTTAGAAGTTTGCTGAAGGTTCCTAATATTGAAACTAGAATTTTTAACGAAAGAGATCTAGAAACTGATAAAGAATTACCATTTCATGCTAAGGGATATTTGTTTGAACATGAAGGATATCGCACAGCAATCATTGGAAGTTCTAATTTAACTTCCGGTGCATTAATTAGCAACTATGAGTGGAATTTAAATGTTAATTCCTCAGATAATGCAGAAATCACTGAACAAATTAATTGGCAAATTGAGGATGAATGGCGTAAAGCTACTCCTCTAACGGAAAAGTGGCTTACGTGGTACCAATATCAGTTTGAACGAAATAAGCCAGTAGACCCTCAGATAGCAGAGAATAAATCAAAATTAAAAGTACAACCAAACAAAATGCAAAAAGAAGCGTTAGGTGAGATTCAAAGTCTTAGACAAAACGGAAAAAATAAAGCATTGATTATTTCGGCGACTGGTACTGGAAAGACGTATCTTGGTGCTTTTGATGTTCAGAAATTTAAGCCCAAAAGATTTTTATATGTAGTTCATCGTGAGCAAATTTTACAAAAATCTAGAAATAGTTTTTATGATGTTATTGGTGGTGCCTACTCTGATTATGGCATATACAGTGGAAATCATCGAGAAGGCTTAAAGTCTAAATATATTTTTGCAACGGTCCAGACTTTAGCCAAAGATGAAAATTTAAAAAAATTTGCGAGAGATGCTTTTGATTATATTTTATTTGATGAGGCACATCATTTAGGATCAGTACAGGAGTTAAAAATTTTTAACTATTTTCAACCTCAATTTTGTTTAGGTATGACTGCTACACCAGAAAGAACAGATGATTTTAATATTTATAAACTTTTTGATTACAATATTGCCTATGAAATACGATTGCAGAATGCTTTAGATCAAGATATGCTTTGTCCGTTTCACTATTATGGTGTTGAAGATTATATTTACCAGGATGAATTAATTAATGGTGCAACTAGCTTAAAGCGTTTGGTAAGTGATGAACGAGTAAATTATATTTTACAACAAACGGATTATTATGGTTATTCTGGTCGAACTTTACATGGGTTAATTTTTTGTAGTCGTAAAAAAGAAGCTGAAATTTTAGCAGAAAAACTAACAGAAAAAGGTTGTCCAGCGCTTGCAATATCAGGAACAGACTCAATTGGTGAACGAGAAAAAGCAGTTAAAAAACTAGAAAAAGGAAAGGTTAAATATATTGTTACTGTCGATGTATTCAATGAAGGTGTAGATATTCCATGTATTAATCAGATTGTTTTGTTAAGAAATACCCAATCAAGTATTGTTTTTGTTCAGCAATTAGGACGTGGACTTAGAAAATACAAGGGGAAAGATTATCTGACTGTAATAGATTTTGTAGGTAATTATGATAACAATTATCTAATTCCTGTTGCTTTAACAGGGGATAAATCACATAATCGTGATCAAGTTCGTGATAAGTTAGATCTTGAACCAATTTATGGTGTATCTTTAATTAATTTTACCAATGTAGCTAAGAGTCAAATTTATAAGTCAATTAATCATTCTAATCTCACATTAAAGCGTAAGCTGCGTGAAGAATACATAAATGAAAAAAGAAAAATTGGTAGAGTGCCACTAATGTATGATTTGCAAAATGAATCCATTGATTGTGAAGTTATTGCCGAAAAATATAAGAATTATAGTCATTTTTTGCAAGAAATGGGAGAGACAGAGTATCAAGTATCTAATTTTCAAAATAAGATATTAGAATTCTTAACTGTTGTTTTAGCAAATGGTAAGCGAAAGCATGAACTTTTACTGTTGGATATGCTTTTAGAGCAAAATAAAGTTAAGGAATACGAATATTTAGCTATTTTAAAAGAAAATCACTGTTTGATTTCCAATAATATTCTTAAATCAGTGGATGAAATATTATCGTTATCATTTTTCATTAGAAAATCTTTGCCCAATAAAGTGACTTATGGCGGTGAAAGTATTGTTGAGCACAAAAATAAAAAATATTTTTTAAACGAAAAGGTAAGAAAAGAACTAAGAGATAAGAATTTTTATACGCTTTTTAGGGATGCAATTAAAACTGGTTTACTTCGTTCTAAAAAGTATGATTCTGATAAGATTTTTACTATCAATGAAAGATATACTCGAATGGATGCGAATCGTTTACTAAATTGGGATAAAATTGTTCCGGGTCAAAATATTGGTGGCTATAAGTTTGACTATGATAAGAAAAATTGTGCGATTTTCATTACTTATAACAAAAAGAATGATGCACTGGCATATCAAGATCGATTTATAAATTAGTCAATTATTAATATGTATTCAAAATATCCACGAAAATTAAATAGTAAAGAAATCCAGAGTTTCAAGGATGATAAGATAGCTTTTCATCTGTTTGTGAAAAAATCAGATGATGATGGTAAAAGTTTTATCTATTTAGGGACTTGTCAACCACAGAAAGAGTCATTTAGACAAAAAGAAATGAAAAAAATTGATAAAAACAATAATTCTAAATTAGTTCCGGTTGTTTCTATAAACTTGAAATTAGAGAAGTCAGTTGATATTAATACATATTATATGCTGACAAAGATGAAGTATTAGAAAATATAATGTCTCTATGTACAACGCATTTTCATGTTATTACGAAAAAAATAAAAAAAGTACTTGCATTTTATTAGATTATCCAGTATTATTAAATACGTTGTGATTGAGATGTCACCTGAATAATTAAGTTTTAAAAAGTTAAAAAAAGTTCTTGACTTTTAAAACTGATTTAGTTATTATAATTAGGTGCTCTTAATTAAGAGACATGACCCGTTGGTCAAGTGGTTAAGACACGGCCCTTTCACGGCCGTAACATGGGTTCAAATCCCGTACGGGTCATTTGCCAATAATTGAATTTTTTTGGTATTAAGCAATGGAGGATTACCCAAGTGGCTTAAGGGGACGGTTTTGAAAACCGTTAGGCGGTTATGCCGCGCGTGGGTTCAAATCCCACATCCTCCTTAATAATATCGCGGGATGGAGCAGTCTGGTAGCTCGTCGGGCTCATAACCCGAAGGTCGTTGGTTCAAATCCAGCTCCCGCAATTTGGTCCATTGGAGCAGTGGTTTATCTCGCCTCCCTGTCACGGAGGAGATCGTGGGTTCAAATCCCACATGGACCGTAAGATGGCTCGGTAGCTCAGTTGGTAGAGCAAAGGATTGAAGCTCCTTGTGTCGGCGGTTCGATTCCGTCCCGCGCCATCAAGCTGGAGGAGTAGCGAAGTGGCTAAACGCGGCGGTCTGTAAAACCGCTCTCTCTGAGTTCGGCGGTTCGAATCCACCCTCCTCCATAATAGGGATATCGTATAAAGGTAGTACATCGGTCTCCAAAACCGCTAGTGTGGGTTCAATTCCTACTATCCCTGTTACCTTGAATGGCGGAATTGGTGAAGGGGTTAACACACCGGTTTGTGGATCCGGCATACATGGGTTCGAATCCCATATTCCGCCCTAGTATTGGGATATAGCCAAGTGGTAAGGCATTAGACTTTGACTCTAACATGCGCTGGTTCGAATCCAGCTATCCCAATTCTAAATAATTTGATAACATATGGCGGTGTAGCCAAGTGGTAAGGCAGAGGTCTGCAAAACCTTAATCGTCGGTTCGAATCCGACCTCCGCCTTATCAACAAGAATGTTGATCATACAATTTAATATTATGGCGGTGTGGCGGAATTGGCAGACGCGTCAGACTCAAAATCTGGTGTCCATTTTGGACGTATCGGTTCGACCCCGATCACCGCTATTTTTTATAAAGCGATCCAAGTTGTGGATCGCTTTTTTTGTATCTTTATTAATATTCGTATTATAAATTGCACATAATTTAAGTAATCTTTATAATGCTACATATGGAGGTATTTAAATGAATATTGGTCTTTATACCGATACATATTTTCCCCAAATAAGTGGCGTAGCTACTTCTATTAGGACGCTAAAAGATGCGCTTGAAAGACAGGGGCATAATGTATTTATTTTTACAACTACAGATCCAAATGTAGAAAAGGGCACTGTTGAGCCAAATGTTTTTCGTTTTAGCAGTATACCTTTTGTTTCATTCACAGATCGTAGAATTGCATTTAGAGGCTTATTTGAAGCAACTAAGGTAGCTAAGGAAGTAAATTTGGATATTGTACATACACAAACTGAATTTGCTTTAGGTACAATTGGCAAATATGTAGCCCACCAATTAGATATTCCTGCAATTCATACTTATCACACAATGTATGAAGATTATTTGCATTATATTTTAAATGGTCACTTATTGCGACCATATCATGTTAAACAATTCGTAAAAAGCTATTTAAAAAATATGGATGGCTGTATTGCCCCAAGTGGACGTGTAGAAGATTTGTTAAAGCGATATGGCGTGCAAATTCCAATTAGGGTAATTCCTACTGGAGTAGATTTGCAGGGAATGAATGGCGATGCTGAACGTGATGTACGTCAGGAATTAGGAATCGACAAAGATGCTCCTGTAATTTTAACTTTAAGTAGAATTGCAGCAGAAAAGAAAATAAATCATATTCTTAATGTGATGCCAGCAATTGTAGAAGAATTTCCAAATATTAAATTTGTAATTGCCGGTGATGGACCTGATGTTAAAGTGCTGAAAGAACAAGTTGAACGTTTAACTTTAGAAGATTATGTTTTATTTGTCGGTAACGTTGATCATGGAGATGTAGGCAATTATTATCGAATGGCCGATCTTTTTGTTTCTGCCAGTGACACTGAAACCCAAGGTCTTACTTATATAGAAGCTTTGGCTGCAGGTACACCATGTGTAGTTTACGACACTGATTACACTGAAAATATTTTTGATAATGATGTCTTTGGACGTACTTTTGTTACACAGAAGGAAATGTTGCAAGAAATTATTGAATTATTGAAAAAAGGACACAATAGAATTCCACAAGATCTTTTACAAAATAAATTGCAGAAGATTTCATCGGAGCAATTTGCTACAAATGTCCATGATTTTTATAAATACGCGATTGATCATTATCAACCTAAACATGAAGAAATATAATTTAGAGGATATAAATGATTAGAATTAATATGTTCTCACAAGCTGATTCAGTTAAAGGTCAAGGAGTGGGCTCAGCCTACAATGAATTGATCAAATTATTGAGAACCCGCTTAGTAGATGAGTTTTATGTAACAATTAATAGATATGGTAATAGTGATTTAACGCACTATCATACAATTAATCCAACTTATTTCGTAAATAGTTTTTCACCTGCTCGTGGAAGAAAAATAGGATATGTTCACTTTTTGCCTGATACATTAGATGGATCGCTTAAGTTGCCGGGAATAGCTAAAAATGTGGTTTATGATTACGTGATTGATTTTTATAAGCGAATGGATCAAATCGTAGTTGTAAATCCAATTTTTATTGATAAATTGGTTGATTATGGCATTGAACGCGATAGGGTTAAATACATTCCTAATTTTGTTTCTAAAGAAGAATTTTATGAAGAATCATTGGCAAGTAAGAATGCCTTTCGACATGAATTAAAGATTCCACTTGATAAGTTTGTTGTTTTTGGTGATGGACAAGTTCAAGAACGTAAAGGAATTGATGATTTTGTAAAAATGGCTAAAGCTAATCCAGATGTTCAGTTTATTTGGGCTGGTGGATTTTCGTTTGGCAAAATTACAGATGGATATAATCACTATAAAGAAATGGTGGATAATCCACCTGAAAATTTGATTTTTACAGGAATCGTAGATCGTACAAAATTAGTTAAGTATTTGAATATTGCTGATTTATTTGTTTTACCATCATACGATGAACTATTCCCAATGTCTGTTCTTGAAGCGTTTAGTTGTGGGACACCAGTGCTTTTGCGCGATCTTGACTTATATAAGGCAATTATTGATGGCTATTATATGAGTGGAAAAGACTTTAGTGAAATGAATCAAATTTTGCAAAACGTAATTAAAAATCCACAATTATTGAAAAAATATAGTGATTTATCGTTGAAGGCCAGCCAAGAATATTCAGAAGAACGATTAGCTAAAATTTGGAATGAATTTTATCATGAGCAATATAAATTGGGCAAAGAACTAGGACAAATTCATTAATGAATAAAAAACATATGTGGGGCATCTTGGTTGTTTTGGCAATCAGTGTCTTTGTACTTTATACAGATCTAAAGTCTACACCATTATCTGACATTTTGAAGGCTGCTCATGGCTTGAATGTTGGAGCATTGATAATGGTGTTTTGCTTAATGCTTTTGTCTTATGTATGCGAAGCAGGAATTCTTGCCGTTTTAGCACATCGAAAATCAGAGCCTAAGCGATCGGCATGGTCTTTTTTACGTATCCCTATTATTCAAGCACTATTTAATGCGATAACTCCTATGTCTACAGGAGGACAGCCTTCGCAACTTGCAGCTATGATTCAAATGGGAATGGAAGGTGGTCGATCGACTTCTATTTTGTTAATGAAATTTATTATTTATCAAATAGTTGTTTTATTTGCCTATGTATTTACCATTTTATTTGGTTTCCATATGGTAATGACCAAGTTTGCAGGTCTCGCTATTTTTATTGCAATTGGCTTTTTAATCCATGTCAGTTCAATTATCTTTTTGTTGGCAATTATGTTTGCCTATCGCTTTACTAAAAGAACTACTAATTGGATTATGGATTTATTGGCTAAATTTATGAAAAAAGAACGCGTTGAAAAATGGCGTACGGCAACTTTAGAAAAAATAGATACATTTTATGCTGAAAGCCAAAAGTTAAAAAAAGAGAAGAAGAAGTTAATTATGGCTTCGATTTTAACGATTCTACAATTACTCTTTTTCTACTCAATTCCATTTATGATTTTGTCAGCTCTTAATGTTCCATGTTCATGGCTTAGTGTTACGCAGATGAATATTATGATTATTATGTTTATGGCAATTATTCCAATTCCAGGCGCATCCGGTGGAGCAGAATATAGTTTTCAGACGTTATTTTCAACATTTATTTCTACGCATGGTGCCTTAATTTTGGCAATGTTTATCTGGCGTTTTTCAACTTATTTCTTTGGAATGATCTTAGGAATATTTGGTTGGATTTTTAAGCCTAAAAAGATAAAAAGCTCAGAAAGTAATTAATTTTTATTAAAGTAAATGTGTCTTACTCAATTCCGTAGTAAGATTAATTACCGTAACGAGAGGAGAGAGCGATGGAACGTACCAAATCTTTTTTTAAATGGTTGACGCAAACTAAGCTGGGATTTTTTACAATAGTTTTAGTATTGTTTTGGCTAAAAACATATTATATTTATTTAACTAAGTTCAACTTGGGTGCAGTTGGTCCTATGCAGCAATTTTTGCTTTTAATTAACCCTATTCCATCAGGGATGCTGCTACTAGGTATTGGCCTATTTTTTAAGGGACGAAAATCTTATTGGATTATTCTGATAATCGATTTTTTATTAACGCTGTGGCTTTTTTCTAATATTTTATATTATCGAGAATTTTCTAATTTCTTGTCTTTTTCAATTATTAAGACATCAGGATCGACATCCGATAATCTGGGAAAAAGTATTGCAGGAATAACTTTAGCAAGTGATTTTTTAGCATTTTTGGATATTGCAGTTATTATTGCGTTATTAGCTACTAAAGTTATTAAAATGGATGTGCGTCCATTAAAGTTAAAAGTGAGTCTTTTAATTGAATTTTTGGCACTTAGTTTAATGGGACTTAATTTATTGATGGCCCAAAAAGATAGATCAGGTCTTTTAACTAGAACCTTTGATAATAACTATATTGTTAAATATCTAGGAATTAATGAATACGCTATTTATGATGGATATAAAACAGCCCAAACAAGCGCCCAAATGGCTAAGGCAAACGTATCTGATTTAAAATCTGTACGTAATTATTTAAATGCAAACAAGGTAAAACCTAATCCAGAATATACGGGTGTAGCAAAAGGAAAAAACGTTTTAGTTATTCACCTTGAAAGTTTTCAACAATTTTTAATTGGCTATAAATGGAAGGGTAAAGAAGTAACACCTAATTTAAATAAAATATATCATCAAAAAGATACGATTAGCTTTGATAATTTCTTTAACCAGGTAGGACAAGGTAAAACTTCAGATGCTGAAATGATGTTAGAAAATTCATTATATGGTTTGCAGTCTGGGTCAGCTATGTCTACTTATGGCACGTCAAATACGTTTGAAAGTGCACCAGCGATTTTGCACCAACAAGCAGGTTATACTACTGCAGTAATGCATGGTGGTGCAGGATCGTTCTGGAATAGAAATAATGCATATAAATCATTTGGTTATCAATATTTTATGCCATTATCATTTTATGAAAATAAACCCAGCTATTATATTGGATATGGTTTAAAAGATAAGATTTTCTTTGATCAATCAATTAAATATATTGAACGTTTACCACAGCCATTTTATTTAAAGATGATCACAGTAACTAATCATTATCCATACGATATTGACAAGAAGAATCAATCCATTGCTAAGACTAATACTGGGGATGAAACTGTTGATGGTTACGTTCAAACAGCGCATTATCTTGATCAAGCAATTGGAGAACTAATGAGCTGGATGAAGAAGACTGGACTAGATAAAAAGACATTGATTGTCTTTTATGGCGATCACTATGGTATTTCTGGAAATCACCATAAAGCTAGTGCACAACTTCTTAAGAAAAAATCATTTAATGATTTTGATAATTTGCAGTTTCAAAGAGTGCCTTTAATGTTTCATATGAAAGGATTAAAGGGTGGAATAAATCATACTTATGGTGGTGAAATTGATGTTTTACCAACTTTGTTAAATTTACTCGGTATTAAAGATAGCGATACTATTCAATTTGGCTACGATTTACTTAGCAAAAACGCACCCCAAATTGTAGCCCAAAGAAATGGAGACTTTATTACACCAGAATATTCAAAAGTTGGTAGCGATTATTATTACACTAAGACTGGTAAAAGAATTAAGCCTAATAAGAAATTAAAAGCTGAATTGACGGCAATTTCTAACACTGTGACAACGCAGCTTTCTTTATCAGATCGTGTAATTAACGGTAATTTATTACGGTTTTATCGTCCTAAGTGGTTTACTAAGGTTAAGCCAAAAGACTACGATTATAATAAGGAACCATCGTTAAAACGTTTATTTAATGATCCAAGTAAAACGTCTCTATGGTATCAAAATCATAAAAAGACGACGCAAAAAGATTTTAAAACTGATGCGCCTGAGTTGAAAAAATAACTGCAAGAATTGACAATATGTGATAAAATTGATTAGTAAATCGTATGTGTGTATTGGAGGCAGCGCATTGTATAATTTAGTTATGACGCTACTAATCATTGTTTCAATCTTAATTATTATTGCAACAATGATGCAGCCACAAAAACAACAAGATGCATTAAACGCCTTATCTGGCGGTGCCGTTTTTAGTGCTCAAACCAAAAAACGTGGTTTTGAAGCATTTATGGAAAAAGTAACCTCAGTTTTATTGGTTCTCTTTTTTGCCTTTGCTATTATCTTAGCTTATATGTCTTCAAAATAAATTTTGTACCTCCCGATCAAATATGATGGGGAGGTTTTTTTATATTATTTAAAGATCGGAGATTAATTACATGGCACAAAACGAAAAAATTTTGGCCGGTGTTTTAGAAATTTTTCGCCATAATCCACAAAAACAATATCGTGTAGATCAAATTGAACGTGAAGCACGTCGTGAAAGATTAGGTAATTTCACAGAATTGATTAAAGCTCTTTCTTTTTTAGAGCATGAAAAAAAGATTATTACTGATGGAAAAGGACAATATCAATTAGCAAAAGAAAACACTATCGTTGAAGGAATTTTTAAGGCTAATGATAAAGGGTTCGGCTTTGTTAAATTAGATGATGAAGAAGCAGATGATGTTTTTGTAGCAGCTGATTATACAAAGTATGCTATTGATGGTGACCGCGTAAAAGTCAAGATTACTGCGGGCGGTAATCCATGGAATGGAAAAGGACCAGAAGGCCAAGTTGAAGAAATTCTAGAACGTGGAATTGATAGTTTAGTCGGAGAATTCCATCCATTAACTGATGAACAGAAAAAAGTTAGTCATTTCATTGGTTATGCATTGAGTAACAACAAAAAATTACATAAATATCGTGTATACCTTTCAGAAAATGGTTTGATCCCTCAAATGGGCGATATGGTTAAGGTATCAATTAAGGATTATCCAGAAGAAGATTATCCTGAATCAATGACCGGTGCAGTTATTAATATCATTGGTAATAAGAATGATCCTGGCGTAGATATTATGTCTATTGTTTCAGCTCATGATGTTAGAACTGAATGGCCAGAAGATGCTATGAAACAAGCTAATGCAATTCCTGACCATGTTACTGAAGGTGATAAAAAAGGTCGAGTAGATATTACGGATCAACCAGCAGTTACTATTGATGGGGATGATTCTAAAGACTTTGATGACGCAGTGGTTGTATGGAAATTGCCTAATGGTAACTATCATTTAGGTGTTCATATTGCGGATGTTTCTCATTATGTAACAGAAAATACACCTTTGAATGATGAGGCTTTTGCACGTGGAAATAGTACATACTTAGTAGATCGCGTTATTCCAATGCTCCCATTCAGACTTTCAAATGGTATTTGTTCATTAAATGAGGGAGTAGAACGTCTTGTTTTATCTTGTGATATGGAAATTACCCCAGAAGGTAAAAGAGTAGGCTACAAGATTTATCCATCTGTTATGCGCTCACATGGCCGTATGACATATAATAAAGTTAACCAAACACTTAAGGGTGATATGGATGGCTTAGAAGATAAATATGTAAAATTGCGACCAATGCTTGAAGATATGGCAGATTTACATACTGCTTTGTATAAACAACGCCATAAGCGTGGTGCAATTGACTTTGAAGAGCCAGAAGCAAAGATAGTTGTTGATGATCAAGGCAAACCAACAGATATTGTGTTGCATGAACGCGGTACTGCTGAAAAGATGATTGAATCATTCATGTTAATGGCTAATGAGACGGTAGCAGAAGATTTCTATAAGAAGCAGGTTCCATTTTTATACCGTGTTCACGAAACGCCTGATGCTGAAAGAATTAAGACTTTCTTTGAATTTTGTAGTGCGTTTGGTTTGAATGTTCATGCAGATCCCAATGATATTAAGCCACTTGATTTGCAAAAAGTAGTCTCTAAGACAACTGGTACTCCAGAAGAAGCCGTTGTCCAAATGATGATGCTTCGTAGTTTAAAGCAAGCTCGTTATTCAGAAGATGCATTGGGCCACTTTGGTTTGGCAGCAGAGTATTATACTCACTTTACCTCCCCAATTAGACGTTACTCAGATTTAATGGTTCACAGAATGATTCATGCATATCAAGAAAAAGGGATGAGTGAAGAAACTCAAAAGCACTTTGAAAGTTACTTACCAGATGTTGCAGAGCAAACCTCAACTCAAGAAAGACGTTCAATTGATACGGAACGTGAAGTAAATGATTTGAAGATGACTGAATATATGGCAGATCAAGTGGGTCAACATTTTGATGCTGTTGTTGCTTCAGTCACTAGTTTTGGTATGTTCATTCAATTGCCAAATACTGTTGAAGGTTTAATTCATATTTCTAATTTAACTGACGATTTCTATAGTTTTAATGAGAAATCAATGACTTTAACGGGTCGGGGAACTCATAAACAATACAAGGTAGGGATGCCAATTAAGGTTACCCTAATTAATGCTAATGTTGAACAGCATCAACTTGATTTCGAAGTTTATGATCCGAATGCTCCTAAGAAAAAGCATAATGATCGTGGAATGAATAATCGTAAACGAGGTAATCGAGGATTTCATAATGATCATGGTCACCGTGGTGGTGGAAATTATAATAGCCGTGGCAATCGTCGTGGACATGAACATGTTACTAGTAAAAACAGAAAAGGTCATAGAAGTTTTAAACATTAGGGATTAGTCTAATGAAAGAAAAAGAAGAGAATTTAATCGCGCAAAATAAGAAAGCGCGGCATGATTATTTCATAAAAGAAACTTTAGAGGCTGGAATTGCTTTAACTGGAACCGAAATTAAATCTGTTCGTGCCAGAAGAATAAATTTACGTGATGGGTATGTGCAGATTATTAATGGGTCAGCTTACTTGGAGAATGTTCATATAAGTGAGTATAAGCAAGGAAATCGTTATAATCATGATCCTCTAAGAAGTAGAAGACTCCTTTTACATAAAAAAGAAATTAATCGTTTGGCAAAAGTCCAAGCAGAACGAGGAATAGCTATAATTCCGTTGAAAGTTTATTTAAAGCACGGTTTTGCCAAAGTATTGATTGGTGTTGGTCAAGGTAAGAAAGAATATGACAAACGTCAAACAATCAAGGAACGAGACCAAAAGCGTGAAATTAGACGCAAATATGGTATTTAAAAAAGGTATTGTAATTGAAAGATTACAATACCTTTTTTATCTTTTTGAATAAAAAAAGCAAATTTTTACAAAAAAAATCTAGGCAAAAAAAGGCAAAAAAGGGGCAAATCACGAACGAGTAAAAAGCAGAAAGAACAGAATGTAAAGAATATAGTTAACAAAAAGAGAAGAGAGGAGAAGAAACAATTACAACTAAACCAAGCGTTTCATAAATGAAGCGAACGAAAACAAAGATTTGCCAAAAGGAAGAAAATAAGGTAAATTAATAAAGTCGCTTCGAGAGAAGAGACGAAGACAGCAGAATAAAAAGCCAAGCAAAGAAAAAATAAAAAAGTACTTGCAAAGCGAAAGAAAAGCTGGTAACATATTTAAATGTCGTCAAGCGAAAGCGAAAGCGACAAAAAACAAATTCGAAAAAGTTCTTGACAAGAGCTTGAGGGTTTGATAAAATATAAAAGCTGTCTGGTTTAACCGGACAGAGGTAGTACTTTGAAAACTGAACAAAGTTTCGCTAAAAGTGTGCGGGTGTAAAAACCCAAACAAGAAGCGAAGTCAATTCGCAAGCAATAAATTTGAGACAAAGATCTTAAATAATCGAATGAGCAATCATTCAAACTTTTTAAAAACGAGAGTTTGATCCTGGCTCAGGACGAACGCTGGCGGCGTGCCTAATACATGCAAGTCGAGCGAGCTGAACCAACAGATTCACTTCGGTGATGACGTTGGGAACGCGAGCGGCGGATGGGTGAGTAACACGTGGGGAACCTGCCCCATAGTCTGGGATACCACTTGGAAACAGGTGCTAATACCGGATAAGAAAGCAGATCGCATGATCAGCTTATAAAAGGCGGCGTAAGCTGTCGCTATGGGATGGCCCCGCGGTGCATTAGCTAGTTGGTAGGGTAACGGCCTACCAAGGCAATGATGCATAGCCGAGTTGAGAGACTGATCGGCCACATTGGGACTGAGACACGGCCCAAACTCCTACGGGAGGCAGCAGTAGGGAATCTTCCACAATGGACGAAAGTCTGATGGAGCAACGCCGCGTGAGTGAAGAAGGTTTTCGGATCGTAAAGCTCTGTTGTTGGTGAAGAAGGATAGAGGTAGTAACTGGCCTTTATTTGACGGTAATCAACCAGAAAGTCACGGCTAACTACGTGCCAGCAGCCGCGGTAATACGTAGGTGGCAAGCGTTGTCCGGATTTATTGGGCGTAAAGCGAGCGCAGGCGGAAGAATAAGTCTGATGTGAAAGCCCTCGGCTTAACCGAGGAACTGCATCGGAAACTGTTTTTCTTGAGTGCAGAAGAGGAGAGTGGAACTCCATGTGTAGCGGTGGAATGCGTAGATATATGGAAGAACACCAGTGGCGAAGGCGGCTCTCTGGTCTGCAACTGACGCTGAGGCTCGAAAGCATGGGTAGCGAACAGGATTAGATACCCTGGTAGTCCATGCCGTAAACGATGAGTGCTAAGTGTTGGGAGGTTTCCGCCTCTCAGTGCTGCAGCTAACGCATTAAGCACTCCGCCTGGGGAGTACGACCGCAAGGTTGAAACTCAAAGGAATTGACGGGGGCCCGCACAAGCGGTGGAGCATGTGGTTTAATTCGAAGCAACGCGAAGAACCTTACCAGGTCTTGACATCTAGTGCAATCCGTAGAGATACGGAGTTCCCTTCGGGGACACTAAGACAGGTGGTGCATGGCTGTCGTCAGCTCGTGTCGTGAGATGTTGGGTTAAGTCCCGCAACGAGCGCAACCCTTGTCATTAGTTGCCAGCATTAAGTTGGGCACTCTAATGAGACTGCCGGTGACAAACCGGAGGAAGGTGGGGATGACGTCAAGTCATCATGCCCCTTATGACCTGGGCTACACACGTGCTACAATGGACAGTACAACGAGGAGCAAGCCTGCGAAGGCAAGCGAATCTCTTAAAGCTGTTCTCAGTTCGGACTGCAGTCTGCAACTCGACTGCACGAAGCTGGAATCGCTAGTAATCGCGGATCAGCACGCCGCGGTGAATACGTTCCCGGGCCTTGTACACACCGCCCGTCACACCATGGGAGTCTGCAATGCCCAAAGCCGGTGGCCTAACCTTCGGGAAGGAGCCGTCTAAGGCAGGGCAGATGACTGGGGTGAAGTCGTAACAAGGTAGCCGTAGGAGAACCTGCGGCTGGATCACCTCCTTTCTAAGGAAGCGAAGGATATGGAGAGTAGAAATACTAAGAGAAGTATCCAGAGCAAGCGGAAGCACACTAAGAAACTTTGTTTAGTTTTGAGGGTAGTACCTCAAAAGAGTTAGTACATTGAAAACTGAATATAATCCAAGCAAAAAACCGAGACAATCAAAGAGAACAGATTGTAGAGCGACCGAGAAGAGAATTCTTGGGTAAGGTCAAGTAGAAAAGGGCGCACGGTGAATGCCTAGGCACTAACAGCCGATGAAGGACGTGACGAACTACGAAAAGCTTCGGGGAGCGGTAAGTACGCAGTGATCCGGAGATGTCCGAATGGGGGAACCCAATGCAGCGATGCATTATTGGTTGATGAATAGATAGTCAATCAAAGGAAGACGCAGTGAACTGAAACATCTAAGTAGCTGCAGGAAGAGAAAGAAAAATCGATTTCCTTAGTAGCGGCGAGCGAAGAGGAAAGAGCCCAAACCAAGTGATTTATCATTTGGGGTTGTAGGACTGCAAAGTGGTAGCGTAAGCGATAGTTGAATTATCTGGGAAGGTAAGCCAGAGAGGGTGAGAGCCCCGTAAGCGAAATTGCGAGCGCGCCTAGCAGAATCCTGAGTAGGCCGGGACACGAGGAATCCCGGTTGAAGCCGCGAGGACCATCTCGCAAGGCTAAATACTAGTTAGTGACCGATAGTGAACCAGTACCGTGAGGGAAAGGTGAAAAGAACCCCGGAAGGGGAGTGAAAGAGAACCTGAAACCGTGTGTCTACAAGTAGTCAAAGCACATTAAAGTGCGATGGCGTGCCTTTTGTAGAATGAACCGGCGAGTTACGTTATCTAGCGAGGTTAAGTCAGAAAAGACGGAGCCGGAGCGAAAGCGAGTCTGAATAGGGCGAAGAGTTAGGTGACGTAGACCCGAAACCAAGTGACCTACCCATGGCCAGGCTGAAGGTGTGGTAAAACGCACTGGAGGGCCGAACCCACGTAAGTTAAAAATTGCGGGGATGAGCTGTGGGTAGCGGTGAAATTCCAAACGAACTTGGAGATAGCTGGTTCTCTCCGAAATAGCTTTAGGGCTAGCCTCGTGGAGAGGATAATGGAGGTAGAGCTCTGTTTGGACTAGGGGCCCGTCAGGGGTTACTGAATCCAGATAAACTGCGAATTCCATATATCCATACACGGGAGTCAGACTGCGAGTGATAAGATCCGTAGTCGAAAGGGAAACAGCCCAGATCACCAGTTAAGGTCCCCAAATCTATGCTAAGTGGAAAAGGATGTGGAGTTGCGTAGACAACTAGGACGTTGGCTCAGAAGCAGCCATCATTCAAAGAGTGCGTAATAGCTCACTAGTCGAGTGGCGCTGCGCCGAAAATTTACCGGGGCTAAGCATAGTACCGAAACTGTGGATGCATCGAAAGATGCGTGGTAGGAGAGCGTTCTAAGTGCGGCGAAGGTTAACCGAGAGGATAATTGGAGCGCTTAGAAGTGAGAATGCCGGTATGAGTAGCGAAAGACAGGTGAGAATCCTGTCCGCCGAAAGACTAAGGTTTCCTGGGGCAGGCTCGTCCGCCCAGGGTAAGTCGGGACCTAAGGCAAGGCCGAGAGGCGTAGTCGATGGATAACAGGTAGAAATTCCTGTACTGTGTTTAATCGTTATGAGCGATGGAGGGACGCAGGAGGTGAAACACGCATCGAGCTGGATCGATGTTCAAGCAACAAGTGCGGTTAAGAGTCAAATGCTTCTAACCAGCAACACGAGTTGTGATGAGTAGCGAAGTAATAGTAGCGAAGGTGATGTAATCACACTGCCAAGAAAAGCTTCTAGCCAGAGAGGACACACCCGTACCGCAAACCGACACAGGTAGTCGAGTGGAGAACACTAAGGTGAGCGAGAGAACTCTCGTTAAGGAACTCGGCAAAATGACCCCGTAACTTCGGAAGAAGGGGTGCTGGCCACGAGAGTGGTTAGCCGCAGTGAATAGGCCCAAACAACTGTTTATCAAAAACACAGGTCTCTGCAAAATCGTAAGATGACGTATAGAGGCTGACACCTGCCCGGTGCTGGAAGGTTAAGAGGAGAGCTTAGCGAAAGCGAAGGTTCGAATTGAAGCCCCAGTAAACGGCGGCCGTAACTATAACGGTCCTAAGGTAGCGAAATTCCTTGTCGGGTAAGTTCCGACCTGCACGAAAGGTGTAATGATTTGGGCACTGTCTCAACGAGAGACTCGGTGAAATTATAATACCCGTGAAGATGCGGGTTACCCGCGACAGGACGGAAAGACCCCATGGAGCTTCACTGTAGCTTGATATTGAGTATCTTTTAAACATGTACAGGATAGGTAGGAGCCAAGGAAGGCAGGACGCTAGTTTTGCTGGAGGCAATGTTGGGATACTACCCTTGTTTGAAGGATGCTCTAACCTCGACCTGTAAGCCAGGTCAGGGACAGTGTCAGGTGGGCAGTTTGACTGGGGCGGTCGCCTCCTAAAGTGTAACGGAGGCGCTCAAAGGTTCCCTCAGAATGGTTGGAAATCATTCGCAGAGTGTAAAGGTATAAGGGAGCTTGACTGCGAGAGAAACAGCTCGAGCAGGGACGAAAGTCGGACTTAGTGATCTGGTGGTACCGTATGGAAGGGCCATCACTCAACGGATAAAAGCTACCCTGGGGATAACAGGCTTATCTCCCCCAAGAGTTCACATCGACGGGGAGGTTTGGCACCTCGATGTCGGCTCGTCGCATCCTGGGGCTGAAGTCGGTCCCAAGGGTTGGGCTGTTCGCCCATTAAAGCGGCACGCGAGCTGGGTTCAGAACGTCGTGAGACAGTTCGGTCCCTATCCGTCGTGGGCGTAGGAAATTTGAGAGGAGCTGTCCTTAGTACGAGAGGACCGGGATGGACGCACCGCTGGTGTACCAGTTGTTCCGCCAGGAGCATCGCTGGGTAGCTATGTGCGGAAGGGATAAGCGCTGAAAGCATCTAAGTGCGAAGCCCCCCTCAAGATGAGATTTCCTTTGCAATAGCAGTAAGACACCTCAAAGACGATGAGGTAGATAGGCTGGGAGTGGAAGTTCTGTGAAGAATGGAGCGGACCAGTACTAATCAGTCGAGGACTTGACCAAAAGCGAAGCAAACTGTAAGGTTTTTTGCGAGAGATTATGTTTAGTTTTGAGCGTAGTAGCTCAAAAGAGTACGGTGGCGAAAGCAAGAAGGATACACCTGTTCCCATGCCGAACACAGAAGTTAAGCTTCTTAACGCCGAAAGTAGTTGGTGGGCAACTGCCTGCGAGGATAGGAAGCTGCCGTGCTCTTTTTTAATATTCCGGCTTAGCTCAGTTGGTAGAGCGCTTGACTGTTAATCAAGATGTCGTCAGTTCGAGTCTGACAGCCGGAGTAAAGCAGAGGAGAAGGCAATGCCCTTCTCCTTTTTTTGGTTAATTTAGTACTACTTTGTCTTTAACGTCTTACAATATAATAAGGAAGCCTAATATAAAAAAATCCCTTTTTATGACAAAATAAAAGGGATTTTTTTATTAGACTAATTTGAGCATTTGGCTTGAACCGCAAGGCTTTTCGTCTTATTTGAAATTTATTTATATTGTATGAAATTATTTCCAAAAAGTACTTTGTAAAAGTGTGTATTTATCGTATAATAAAAGCGGATTCATTTTTTTGATCTAGAGGAGGAAATTACATGGTAGGAATTGTTTTAGCCAGCCATGGTGGCTTCGCTGATGGGATTGCGCAATCTGCACAAATGCTTTTCGGTGAACAGGATAATTTTGCACATGTTATCTTAAAGCCTAATGAAGGTCCAGATGATATTCGTGGCAAAATGGAAAAAGCAATTGCTTCATTTGATAACCAAGATGAAGTTTTATTCTTGGTAGACTTATGGGGTGGTACACCTTTCAACCAGGCAAATGGTCTTGCTGAAAAACATGATAAATGGGCAATTGTAGCCGGTATGAATTTACCAATGGTTGTACAAGCATTAACTGAAAGAATGATGAATGCTAATGCAACTGCACATGAAATTGCTACTGCAGTTGTTGAACCTGGTAAAGATGGTATCAAGACAAAGCCAGCAGATTTGATGCCTAAATCAGCTGCTGCACCAGCAGCTAAGGACGCTGGCGAAGCTAAGGGTAATAAGAAGACTATTCCAGAAGGCACTGTTATTGGTGATGGCCATATTAAATATGTTTTAGCAAGAATTGATTCACGTTTACTTCATGGTCAAGTTGCTACTGGATGGATTCCAGCAATGAAACCAGATCGCGTTATCGTTGTTTCTGATAGCGTAGCTAAGGATGATTTGCGTAAGAGTATGATTCGTGAAGCTGCACCTGCAGGCGTAAAGGCTCATACTGTTCCGCTTAAGAAGATGGCAGAAATTGCTAAAGATCCAAGATTTGGTGATACTCATGCACTTCTTTTATTCGAAAATCCAGAAGACGTTTTAAGAGCTATCAAAGATGGTATTGATATTAAAGAAGTTAACGTTGGTTCAATGTCATACAAGGAAGGCGATGTTAACGCCAATAATGTATTATCAATGGACCAAAAGGATGTTGATACATTCCGTGAACTTGAAAAGATGGGTGTTAAGTTTGACGTTCGAAAAGTTCCTTCAGACGCACCAGGCAATATGGATGCTATCTTAAATAAAGCTCAGCACTTACTTGATGAACAAAAGAAATAAATTAATAGGAGTAAATAAATGAACGCTATACAAATGATTTTGGTAGTGGCCGTTGCCTTTCTTGCAGGTACAGAAGGTATCTTGGATGAATGGCAATTCCACCAACCATTAGTTGCATGTACATTAATTGGTTTAGTAACAGGCCATTTGGACTTAGGTGTTATCTTAGGTGGTCAATTACAAATGATCGCTTTAGGTTGGGCAAATATTGGTGCCGCTGTTGCACCAGATGCCGCTTTAGCATCAGTTGCTTCAGCTATTATCTTGGTTGAAGGTGGTCAAGGTGTTAAGGGTATCGGTACTGCTACTGGTATTGCTATTCCTTTAGCTGTTGCTGGTTTGTTCTTAACTATGATTGTACGTACTATTTCAACTGCTATCGTTCACGTTATGGACGCAGAAGCTAAGAAGGGTAACTGGCGTATGATCAACTTGTGGCAATGGATTGCTGTATGTTTGCAAGGTTTGAGAATCGCTATCCCAGCTGCTCTTCTTTTGGCAATTCCTTCAGAAACTGTTAAAGGTTGGCTTGCAATGATGCCACAATGGTTATCAGAAGGTATGACCATCGGTGGTGGTATGGTTGTTGCTGTAGGTTATGCTATGGTTATTAACATGATGGCAAGTAAAGAAGTATGGCCATTCTTCGCAATCGGTTTTGCTTTAGCTGCTATCAAGGACTTAACTTTGATCGCTCTTGGTGCTATCGGTCTTTCAATGGCTTTGATGTACTTAGCTCTTGAATCAAAAGGTGGCAACGGCGGTTCAAACAACTCTGGTTCTGCTGGTACCGGCGATCCACTCGGCGATATCATTGATGATTATTAAAATGAACGCGTAGAGGAGGATTTATAAAATGGCTGATAAAAAGAAAATTGAATTAACCAAGCGTGACCGTTTTAACGTTATGTGGCACTCACAATTCCTTCAGGGTTCATGGAACTATGAAAGAATGCAGAATGGTGGTTTCGCTTACTCAATGATTCCTGCTTTGAGAAAGTTATACCCAGACAAGAAAGATTTGTCTGCTGCTATGCAAAGACACTTAGTATTCTTTAACACCCACCCATACTTGGCATCTCCTGTACTTGGTGTTACTTTGGCTTTGGAACAAGATAAAGCTAACGGTACACCAGTTACTGATGATGCTATCCAAGATGTTAAGGTTGGTATGATGGGACCTTTGGCTGGTGTTGGTGACCCTGTATTCTGGTACACTGTTCGTCCGATTGTTGGTGCTTTAGGTGCATCAATGGCCATCGCAGGTAACGTTATGGGACCTATCTTATTCTTCGTTATCTGGAATGTAATCAGACTTGCATTCTTATGGTATACACAAGAATTTGGTTACAAGGCTGGTTCAGCTATCACTAACGACATGTCCGGTGGTATGCTTCAAAAAGTTACCCGTGGTGCTTCAATGATGGGTATGTTCGTCTTGGGTGCCTTGATTGAACGTTGGGTAAACATTAAGTTTACACCAATAGTTTCACAAACACCTATCCAAAAAGGTGGATATATTGAATGGGACAAGCTTCCATCAGGTGCTAAAGGTATTCAATCTGCCCTTGAACAATGGAACATGGGTAATGGTAAGGCTTTAACTAGTACTAAGGTTACTACTTTACAAGACAACTTGGATCAATTGATTCCTGGTATTGCTGGTCTTCTTTTAACATTCTTCTGTATGTGGTTGTTAAAGAAGAAGGTTTCACCAATCTGGATTATTATTGGTATCTTCGTTGTTGGTGTATTGTTCCACGTATGGCACATTCTTTAATAAAAAATGGCTAAATCAATTAATACGAAAGTCGATCTGACAGTAGATGGTACCTGGTTTAGAGGTATTGCATCTTACGGAAAAATCATGATCGGTGATAAAGCTTTTGAATTTTATAACGAAAGAAATGTTGAAGATTATGTTCAAATTCCGTGGGAAGAGGTAACTTATGTAGTTGCTGACGTTCATTTCCATGGACGTTATATTCCTCGGTTTGAAATTAGAACGAAATTTAATGGTAAATTTATTTTTGCTGCTCGTGATCCCAAGAAAGTATTACGTGCAATTAGAAAATATGTACCGGCTGATCATATGCGAAAAGCATTGAGTATATGGCAACAAATTAAGCAACGTTTTACTCGTACAAAGAAATAAAAAGTTAAAGCAAAAAAACTAGGTCGTTTTGACCTAGTTTTTTTGTTATTCATCAGAAATCGAAGCCTGAAGACGATTCAAAAACAGTTCTGCTACAGGTGACATATTTGTTTCATTTTTCCAAATGACTGTAATTGGTTCCTTCATGGCTGGAGTTATTGGTTTAAAGATTAAACCAAATTCATCAGAAGTGTTGGCAATTTTATCTAGTGTCAACATTAACGCTGCTTTATTTTTTACCAAAAGCGTACCGTTAAAACTTAAATTTACCGTACCAATAAAGTTAATTTGATCTTTGTAGTTACCAAACCAATTATCAAAATAATGCATAGTATCGGCTTGTTGTGAATTCAGAATAGTTCTTCCTATCAAATCTTCAGGCGTAATTGTATCTTTTTTAGCCAATGGATCATCTTTAGTCATTAATAAACCCCATACGTCTTTTTCTGGCATTTGAATAGAGGCATAGTTAGAAAGATTTAAATTACCAATAATTACTGCAAAATCTACCGTACCAATATTTAATTTCTTTTCCGCAAATTCGTAATCACCACTTAAAATATGAATTTTAACTGTAGGATAATCTTGAACAATATTACTAATAATATTCATGATTCGTTGCATAGCAATGCTCTCACCAGCCGCAATAGTTAAATCCCCACTAATTACAGCTGAAGATTGTAGATTGCTTTTTGTTTTAGTAGTTAAAGCCAAGATCTCTTTAGCTTGTTCGAACAAATATTGTCCAGCAGGAGTAAGTGATAGATGTCGCGGCTGTCGATTGAACAGTTTAACTCCTAATTCGTCTTCTAAGTCAGCAATTTGTCGTGATAAAGCAGGTTGCGAAACTAATAGTTTTTGAGCTGCTCTAGTCATATTTAATTCTTGTGCAGTAGCTACAAAATAATTTAAAACTCGTAATTCCATAATCTTTTTACCATAAAAAATAGTTATCATATTTAATACTTAATAAGTTTTTTACATTGCATAGCTTACCTTTTAAACTGTAATTGATCAAGAGAAAAAGGAACAGGTGATAAAAAATGAATGCAGAAGATCAATAACTTATTAAGAAAATTATTTCTCAAAACCAACGACTTTTACAAAATTTGAATACACAACGTCATTGCAAATGTGAAATTAATCAATTGGTTAGTGAAATTACTGGGGAAAAAATACCAGCAAGTACACAAATAAGATTACCATTTTATTCAGATTATGGACATAATATCAAAATTGGTGAACGAGTTTTTATCAATGCAAATGTAATGATGGTAGATCTAGGTGGGATTACTATTGAAGATGATGCCCTAATTGGTCCAGGCGTATATTTGATTTCAGTAAATTATTATTTAGATCCTAAAAAAAGAAGAAAATTGGAATTAAAACCAGTTTTAATTAGGAAAAATGCCTGGATAGGGGCTAAAGCAACAATTTTGCCAGGTGTAATAATAGGAGAGAACGCCGTTGTTGCAGCAGGAGCAGTCGTTACAAGCGATGTACCTAAAAATTCTGTTGTAGCAGGTGTACCAGCAAAAGTTATCAAAAAAATTGAGCACTAAAAAACCGCGAATTTTTCGCGGCTTTTTTTAAACTGTTTTTTCGTTGCTCCAGATTTTAGAAATTATATATAAAATAATAAAAGTCACAATTGCCGCAATCATAGGGATACGGTAGCTTGGTAGAATCAAAAGCAAAATAATCATTAATCCAAAGAACAAAAGGATTAAGTAATCTACATAAGGGAAACCAGGCATCTTAAAGTCACTGTATACACTTTCTGGTGTTTTCTTTCGGAATGAAATATGGGTTAAAACCATTAAGCACCAAATGATCAAAAACATACTAGTTGAGGTAGAAGAAATAAAATTAAAAGCTTGGTCACCAATAACCATAGTAATTAACGGTGCACAGGCCATTAATAAAGCAGATAGTATGAGTGAATTTTGTGGAAGTTGTCGTTTAGAAAGATGACCAAAGGTTTGATTCCATTTACCTTTACCGTTATAAGTAACTGAGAATAATAAACGTCCAGCACTATATAAGAAACTGTTTGTTGAAGAAACAGCGGCTGATATAACGACAAAGTTAATAATAGAGCTGGCATTTCTAATACCGGTTGCTCCAAGAGCTTGAACAAATGGACTGGAATTTGTTGATACTTTTGACCAAGGAATAACTAATAAAATCCCTAAAATTGCCATAACATAGAATAAAATAATTCTTACTGGCAATTGATTGATTGCACGTTTTAAAGTAACTTTAGGATTTTGAGCTTCAGCAGCGGTTAAGCCAATCAATTCAACTCCGATAAAACTGAAGATAACCATTTGGAATCCTTGCAAGAATCCTTTAGTTCCACGTGCAAAGAAACCACCATGATCGTCTAGGTTTTCAAAGCTAACAGGACCAAAGGTGGTTTTACCACCTGTAATTAATAAATAGAAGATTAATATTACAAAGGCCACAATTGTTACAATTTTAATAATTGCAAAACTGAATTCCAAATTACCGAAAACTCTGGCTGAAATTAAGTTAATTAATAAAAGCAAAACGATCGTAATAATACCAGGAATCCAAGGCTTTAATGTGGGAAACCAATACTTGAAGTAAATTCCTAAAGCAGTAGTTTCAGCCATACCTAAAGTAATCCAACTGATCCAATATAAATATCCAGTGATAAAACCAATATTTTTACCAAGATATTGTTCAATAAAATCAATATAAGTATGTTTATTTAAATCGGACATGATCATCTCGCCGAGTGCCCGCATCAATAAAAACAGAAATACACCTACAATAATGTAAATCAAAATAACGCTGGGTCCGGCACGGTGAATACTATCACCTACACCAAGAAAAAGGCCGGTTCCGATAGTCCCACCCAAAGCAATTAATTGAATATGAGCATTGCTTAGAGTTCGCTTATAACCGGAATTATTTTGTGACTGTTTGTCATTCATAATATTCCCCCTATATTTTCATATATACTTAATATTTTATCATTGTTGTGTTTAAGCACCAGTGCGTAAAAAATAAATTTAGAAAATTTATAAAAAAACACAAAAGTTTGTTAAGTTACAAACAAATAATTAAGCAAGCGCTTCCATATGTGTGCGAGTAAAAATAAGCTCATATTCAATAATTTACTCAGTTATAATATCATAAATTCTAGCATTTACTTTTAAGTCTATTGTGTTATAGTTGACATTGTAAATTAGTTCACAAGAATAGTAGATCTTAGAGGTATATATAATGGCTAAGGCACAACAAAAAGAAACTCCTACTGAGGAAGAAAAGAAAAAGCAAATCTACGACATGGTAGATAATTTAGTAAAAAGATCACATGTTGCATTAGATGAAATGGCTAACTTCACACAAGAACAAGTTGATAAGATCTGTGAAGCAGTTGCTACTGCAGGTGAACAAAACGCTTACCCACTAGCTAAAATGGCTGTTGAAGAAACTAAGCGTGGTGTAGTAGAAGATAAGACTACTAAAAACATGTACGCTAGTGAAAATATTTGGAACAGTTTACGCCACGAAAAAACTGTTGGTGTAATTGAAGAAGATAAGGAACTAGGATTAACTAAGATTGCTGAACCTAAGGGTGTTATTGCCGGTGTTACTCCAGTAACTAACCCAACTTCAACTGTTATTTTCAAAGCAATGCTTGCTCTAAAGACGAGAAATACTATTATTTTTGGTTTCCACCCACAAGCTCAAAAATGTTGTGTAGAAACTGGTAAAATTATCCAAGCGGCTGCTGTTGCTGCAGGTGCACCTAAAGATGCAATTTTATGGATTGAAGAGCCAAGTTTGGATGCAACCACTGATTTAATGAATAATCCAGGTGTTCAAACTATTTTGGCCACTGGTGGTCCAGGTATGGTTAAGGCTGCATATTCATCAGGTAAACCAGCTATCGGTGTTGGTCCTGGTAATGGTCCTTCATACATTGAAAAATCAGCTAATATCGGTCGTGCTGTTTATGATATTGTTTTATCAAAGAACTTCGATAACGGTATGGTTTGTGCTTCTGAAAACTCAGTCGTTGTAGATGACGCAATTTATGACAAGGCTGTAGAAGAATTTAAGAAGTGGGGTTGTTACTTCTTAAATAAAGAAGAAATTAAGAAATTTGAAGAACACTTTATTGATCCAAGACGTGGTACTGTTGCAGGTCCTGTAGCTGGTAAATCAGCTTATGAAATTGCTAAACTTTGTGGTGTTGATGTACCAAAGACTACTAAAGTAATTGTTGCTGAATACAAAGGTGTTGGTAGAAAGTTCCCACTTTCAGCTGAAAAACTTTCTCCTGTCTTTACTTTATATCGCGCTAAGAATCATGACGATGCATTTAAGATTTGTTCTGAACTTCTTGATTATGGTGGTCGTGGTCATACCGCGGGAATTCACTCAAGCGATCAAAATATAATTGATGAATTTGCAATGAAGATGGATGCTTGTCGTATTCTAGTTAATTCACCAGCTGCACTTGGTGGTATTGGTGATCTTTACAACAATATGTTGCCTTCACTTACATTAGGTACAGGTTCATACGGTGCTAACACATTTTCACACAATATTGGTGCCAGAGATTTACTTAATATTAAAACGGTTGCGAAACGTCGCGACAATATGCAATGGGTAAAAGTTCCATCAAAGACTTACTTTGAACATAATGCTGCTAATTATTTGCGTCACATGCCAAATGTTAACCGTTTCTTCATTGTTACTGATGAAGGCGTAGCTGACCAAGGCTTTGCTGACGAAATCACTGATATTATTTCTAAGCGTCGTGGTCAAAAAGAATATGAAGTATTTAAGGCTGTAACGCTTGATCCTGATACTGATGTAATTAAAGACGGTGTTCACAGAATGAACATCTTTAAGCCTGACGTAATTATTGCTATTGGTGGTGGCTCAGTAATGGATGCTGCTAAAGTAATGCGCTTATTCTACGAAAATCCAGAAATGAGCTTTGAAGAAGCTTACCAAAAGTTTTTGGATATCAGAAAAAGAGTAGTCCGCTTCCCTAAGATTAATGGTGTTCAACTTGTATGTATTCCAACAACTTCTGGTACTGGTTCAGAAGTTTCCCCAATTGCAGTTATTAGCGATACTAAAACAGGTATGAAACACACTCTTTGTGATTATGCTTTAACTCCAGATGTTTCAATTGTTGATGATCAATTTGTTCAAAATATGCCTAAACGCTTAATTGCTTGGTCAGGTTTTGAAGCATTAGGTCATGCTATTGAAAGCTATGTTTCAACTATGGCCACTGATTTCACTCGTGGTTGGTCACTTGAAGCTATTAAAGCGATCTTTGCAAACTTGAAGAAGTCATACGATGGTGATCTTGATGCAAGAAAGCAAATGCATGATGCTGCAACTATTGCAGGTATGGCATATTCAAATGCATTCCTTGGTCTTGAACACTCAATTGCTCATACTGTTGGCTCAACCTTTGATATTCCAAGCGGAGTAAGTGATGCGATTGCTTTACCGCAAGTTATTCGCTTTAATGCCAAACGTCCTGAAAAGCTCGCTATGTGGCCTCACTACTCAGTATATCGTGCTGAAAGTGACTATGCTGATATTGCAAGAGCTATCGGTTTGACTGGTTCAAGTGATGCTGAATTAGTTGAAAAACTGGTTCAAAAGATTATTGAATTGGCTCATTCTGTTGGTATTAAGATGGCTTATAAGGATTATGGCGTTGACAAGACTGAATTTGATAAGAAAGTTGATCAAATGGCAGTTGAAGCTTATGGTGATCAAAATACTGTAACTAATCCATCAGCACCACTTATTACACAAATTGTTGTCTTAATGAAAGATTGCTACGAAGGCAAAGGTATTTCAGACAATGATAAATAATTAAGCAAAATAACTCCCGGTTTTTAAACTAACTGGGAGTTATTTTTTACCATAAAATATTATACCAATTATGAATAATATTACTTGACCACTTTCAATAAAAATAATATCATTGCAGATGTAACAATAAAAATAAACTAGTCCATTAATTAAATATTGAACTAGACCAAAGGAGAAAAATATGTGTGGAATTGTAGGAGTTGTAGGTAAGCCTGCAAAAGATATTATTTTAAGTGGATTAACTAATTTGGAATACCGCGGCTACGATTCAGCCGGTATTTACTTAAATGACTTAAATGGAAATGAATATTTGACTAAAGCTGTTGGTCGTATTTCCAACTTAAAAGAAAAGTTAACTCCTGATGAAGAAGGGCTAGTTGGTATTGGACATACTCGTTGGGCAACTCATGGTATGCCAACTGTTGATAACGCTCACCCACATTTTGATGAAACTAAGCGTTTTTACTTAGTTCACAATGGTGTTATCGAAAACTATACCGAATTAAAAGAAAAATACTTACAAGGAGTTAAATTCCATTCAGATACTGATACTGAAGTAGTCGTACAATTAATCAGCAAAATTGCTCGTGACAAGAATTTGGATGCATTTTCCGCATTTAAGGAAACCTTAAAGTTGGTTAAGGGCTCATATGCATTCTTACTTGTTGACAATACTGAACCAGATCACGTATTTATTGCCAAAAACAAATCACCAATGATGCTTGGCTTAGGTGATGGTTTTAATATTATTGCTTCAGATGCTATTTCAGTTCTTGATCAAACTAAGACCTTCGTTGACTTACAAGATGGTGATGTTGGTGATATTACTAAGGATTCTTATACTATTGAAACTGTTGATGGTAAGAAAGTTGACCGTGAGCCACATATTTTGAACATTGATCCCAATGCAGCTTCAAAGGGCGCTTATGAATTCTACATGTTAAAGGAAATCGATGAACAACCTGGTGTTATGCGCCACATGTCACAAAATTACTTGGACGAAAATGGTGAACCAAAGGTAGATGCAGAAATTGTTGATGCCATTTCAAAGGCTGACCGTCTTTACATTTTCGCTGCAGGTACTAGTTACCACGCTGGACTTGTTGGTAAGACAATTTTTGAACATTACACAGGTATTCCTACTGAAGTAGGTTATGCTTCAGAAGCTGGTTATCACTTCCCAATGATGAGTAAACATCCATTCTTTATTTTCTTAACTCAATCAGGTGAAACAGCTGATTCACGTGTTGTCTTGAAGGAAACTAATAAGCGTGGAATTCCAAGCTTAACTATGACTAATGTTGAAGGATCAACTCTTTCTCGTGAAGCAACTTATACTATGCTTTTAGGTGCAGGTCCTGAAATTGCCGTTGCATCAACTAAAGCTTACACTGCTCAAGTAGCTTTACAAGCAGTTTTGGCTAAAGCATTGGGTGAAAAGCTAGGAGTTCAAGAAGCTAAGGATTGGGATTTAAAGCATGATTTAGCAATTGCTGCCGAAGGTATCCAACAAATTGTTGATGGTAAAGAGAAACTTGAAAAACTTGCTAAGGAATACTTAGTACCATCAAGAAATGCTTTCTATATTGGTCGTGGTATTGATCACGCGGTTGCTCTTGAAGCTGCTTTAAAATTGAAGGAAGTTTCATACATTCAAACTGAAGGTTTTGCCGCAGCTGAACTTAAGCATGGTACTATTTCATTAATTGAAGATGGTACTCCGGTAATTGCCTTAATTAACGATCCAGTAACTGCTGACCTTACTCGTGGTAACATTCAAGAAGTTGTTTCTCGTGGAGCAAGCGTAATTACTATTGTGGGCAAGAAATTTGCTAATAATAGTGATGATATTGTATTACCAGACATTAATTATTACATGTCAGCGTTGTTAACTGTTGTTCCAACCCAACTTCTTGCATACTACGCTTCAAAGGACAAGGGCTTAGATGTAGATAAGCCACGTAATTTGGCTAAGAGCGTTACTGTTGAATAAATAGAATATATTAATTAAAAAATGAGTTTAATTTCGATATCTGTCGAGATTAAACTTTTTTATTACTTTTTTTGTTATAAAGTGAGCAAAATACAATAATTTTATAAAAATTTATCAAAAAATATAGTAATATTTACAATTTTTAAACTAATTATTAAATTAATTTTTCTTTCATTGACTAAGTTTAAGTTTATTGATATATCAATATTTCTAGCTGCCTAAAATGAAAACTATTTTCAGAAAACTATTTTCATTTTAGGCATAACGCGCTATACTATTAGATGAAAATTCACTTGTGAAATATATAACTAATAAATTGGAGGGTCTTAACTTAATGAAAAAAGTTCTAGCAATAAATTCGGGTAGTTCATCTTTTAAATTTAAATTATTTTCTTTACCTGATGAAAAGGTAATTGCCCAAGGTATGGCAGACCGAGTAGGGCTTAAAGGATCTTCATTTAGTGTTTTACTTGATGATGGTACTGAGCATGTTACTAATATTGATATTCCAGATCAAGAAGCTGCAGTAAGCTTTTTGATTAATGCTTTAAAGAAATATCATGCAGTTGAAAGTTTAGATGAAATTATTGGTGTAGGTCACCGAGTAGTTAATGGTGGTGAACACTTTAAGGATTCAACTATTATTGATCGACAAAATTTACAAAAAATATATGATTTGTCTGATTTTGCTCCATTGCATAATCCAGCTGAAGCACGCGGAATTGAAGCATTCATGCATGTATTACCAAAAGTGCCTCAAGTTGCAGTATTTGATACCTCATTCCACCAAACTCTTGATCCAGTACATTACTTATATTCAATTCCGTACGAATATTATGAAAAATATCGTGCTCGTAAATATGGTGCACATGGTACTTCAGTTCACTATGTAACTCTTGAAGCCGCCAAAATGATGAATAAAAAGCCAAGCGACTTAAAGTTAATCATCTGTCATTTAGGATCCGGTTCATCAATTACTGCGGTCAAAAATGGCAAGTCATATGATACTTCAATGGGTTTTAGTCCTTTGTCTGGTGTTACAATGGGTACACGTTCAGGTGATATTGATCCATCACTTTTACAGCATTTGATGCATAAGACTGGTGCTTCAATCGATGAAATGATTAATATTTTAAACAAGGATTCAGGTTTGTTAGGAATTTCAGGTATTTCATCAGATATGCGTGACTTGGAATTTAATAAAGATCAGCGCGCTGTATTAGCTCGTAAAATCTTCGTTAATCGCGTAGTACGTTACATTGGTTCTTATATTGCTGAAATGGGCGGAGCAGATGCTATTGTATTTACTGCCGGTGTTGGTGAAAAGGATCCAGGTGTACGTAAAGATGTAATGGATGCTTTCAAGTATATGGGAGTTATTCCGGATTATGAAGCTAATAAGAAAAAAGGTAGACACTTTATTACTAAGCCTGAGTCTAAGGTGCATGTCATGGTAGTACCAACAGATGAAGAATTGATGATTGCTCAAGATGTTATGCGTTTGACTAGAGATGCTGTTTTAGCATAAGAGAAAGTTATCTTTAGAAATAAACTATTTGTATTTTTCTTTCTTGAAAAAACGTATTTAAATAAGTATTAAAAAGATGCGTTTTAGAAAGGAAAATATTATGTCTATTAAAAAGAGTGCACAAAATGCACATGCAACCTTATTAGAAAAAACTGATCCAGAAGCCTTAGAGCGAATTAATCATTTTGCATTTGATGAAGTTCAAAGAGATGTTGATTTACCTGATAGAACTAAAATGCTTTCTACACTTGCTTATCTTTTAGGAATGCAAGGTATTGATGAATATAAAATTATGCTTCCGGTAGCACTTGATAATGGCGTTACACCAGTAGAAGCTAAAGAAGTTTTGTATCAATCAGTTGATTACTTAGGCTTAGGTAGAGTTTTCCCATTCTTCAAAGCAACTAATGATGTATTACTTGCTCGTGGAGTAGAATTACCCCTTGAAGGACAAGCTACTACTACCATGGAAGACCGCCTCGAAAAAGGTGAAGAAACTCAAATTCGTTTGTTTGGACTACAAATGAAAGATTTTGCTAAAAAGGGTATTATTAATAAATGGTTGGTTGATAATTGCTTTGGCGATTATTACACTAGAAAAGGTTTAAGCGATAATGATCGTGAAATGATTACTTTTTGCTACCTTGCTGCTCAAGGTGGATGTGAACCACAATTATTGTCACATGCACAAGCTAATATTAAACTGGGTAATGATAAAGACTTTTTGATGAAGGTCATTGAGCAAAATGTGCCATTTATCGGTTATCCCAGAAGTTTAAATGCAGTGAGAATTGTTAACGAAGCTGATCAAAAAGTGAACGGTAAAGATTAATCTACTAAAAATAAAAGGAATTTGAGCATTATTGTTCAAATTCCTTTTTACTTGACCTTTATTCATTGATATTCAATAATCATAAATAAAGGTTAGGTGACCAAAATGATGATGGAATATTCTGCAGGAGCCGTTATTTATAGAAAACGCAATGATGAGTTAGAGTATTTAATTATCCAGAGTATCATAAATCGCAATTGGGGTTTTCCTAAAGGACATTTGGAAAATAATGAAACAACTGAGCAAGCGGCACGAAGAGAAGTTTTTGAAGAAGTAGGGCTGAAGCCGACTTTTGATTTTAACTTTATAGAAAAGACAGTGTATGCTTTAACAGAGCGAAAATCGAAAACTGTTACTTACTACTTAGCTAAATTTGTCAAAGGACAAAAAGTAATTGTTCAAGAAGAAGAGGTTCTAGCCAATAAATGGGTAACACTAAAAGAAGCTAAGAAATATCTAACGGAGCACGATAAGATGAGAGTGTTAACAGCTGCTCAAAATTATCTTATCCAATAAAAAATAGCGAGAGTAATTTTTTTACTCTCGCTATTTAAATCATTAAGAAATTATATATGGTATACTTTATATTTTTTAATTAACTTAATTCTTTAATAATAGCTTCCAAAGTCTTCTTAGCTTCATCTTGAATAGGAGTTTCTGGATGTTCTTTATCGTAATTTTCGAGCCAATCTAAACGATCTTGCATTCTGTTCTTTAAAGTCTTTTGGTATTCTGGATCATCAAGGTGAACTTCATAACCATCAATTGGCAAGTAACTTACACCCTTGAAGTTACCAAATGGTTTGAAGTCACTGTCCTTAATATTACCGTTAGCCAAATCTTCAATTAATTTCTTAGTAACTTCCTTAGGAATATCCTTGCCCATAAATGCATCAGTATTTAAGCTGTAACAGCTGGCACCACGCTTGGTAAATAATTCCTTGAAGTCTTTGTAATCACCTGAAACTGGGTAAGCTCTGAATGGGTCTGCGAATGGTTCAATAACTAAGGTGTTCATGTCAAAGCCTTCAGGTAAGTTTTCAGCACTAGTTCTCTTAGTTGCTAAAGTACAACCCATAGTAGTTGCGAGTACTGGATCATCAATCTTGATAATTGGAGGTAATGAACCGTCTTTCATAATCCAGAACAAAGCAGTGATTGGTGATTTTTCAAAGTCTACACGATGTGGACTAGTGTAACGGGTCTTGATAACACGACCGTTGTTGTTGCGTAAATCTTCAGTAACAATAACTTTCTTGCCATCTTCATCTTGAGTTACATCACAGTTCATAATGGTAGTGTAGTATTTAGTTTCATGATGACCTGCTGGATAGTCATGGGTCTTATCAAAGTAAGAAGGCTCAAGTGCAACTGATGAACCATCTTCACGAGAAATAATGAAGGCATCATCGTGCAACACAGTAATATCGTATTTACCATCGTACATTTCATGAGTCAAAGTTGACTTACCTGAACCTGATAAGCCGTAAAATGCGAATGTCTTATCGTCTTTATCATCGAAGTGGAATGACTTTTCACCACCGTGACAAGCAGTGCAACCATTACGGTGAGCAATAGCCCAAGCTAAGGTTAAAGTACCCTTCTTAAGTTCACCGAAGTAACGAAGTCCAAATACGGCAGCACAATTATGTGGAGCATCAAATACGCCAAAGCCCTTTGGATAATCGTCATCATTAATGTTTGGATCAAAGTAGAAGTAAATATCAGGTTCATTGTAGAACTTAGATTTCTTATACATTTTTTCTGCTTCATCATCAAAGAATTGGAAGTTTAAAATGTATGAAAGTAAGTTGAAGGCTTGATCTTCTGGCATCATGATGTGAGCCTTAACAGTGTATGATGGATCAAGTCCAACTAAAACAGTGGCTTTTAAGTACTTTTGCTTATGCCCCTTGTAAATATCTTCACGTAAATTAGCATCCAACGCTTCAGCATCTTCATTAGGGTTATCAATGAAGTGGCGAGCACTTGCTGTTCTACCTAAAATCTTGCCGTGATTGTAAACTAATTGAGTTGCATCATGTGGCAAACCTAATTCCTTAGTATGGAGAATTGGTAAATCGGTAACAATAACGCCTGATTGTTTTTTAGCTAAGTTATATGCTTCGGCCACACTAGTTACTTCATGCACATTATTGCCATAAAATGCACTTTCGATAGTTGCACGAGTGCGACTAAACATTGGATTTGCTTTTCTAAGTTCATCTTGAGAATAACGTTCTTTTGTACTCATATTAAGATTTGTCCTCTCTAGGAAGCTATTAAAACGCTTTCATTACTTACATTATCTATAGTAACATACTTATTTGTTCATAACCACACAAATATAAAAATATAAGCTTTACAAAATATAAAAATATACACTTTATAACGATAGTCTTGAGGAAGACATAAAAATAAATAGATGATACAATAGAACATACGTACGAAAGGAAAGAGAATGGATCCAAATCAACTTTTTAAATATGTTTATGCTAAATATGGTTTAAAATTTGAACCAGTTCTTCCTGGATCAACAGATGTGTATGTATTAATGTCACCAATTGATGGGAGTTACTTTGCAATGCTTTCTCGCTTTAAAGAGCGAAGGATAGATATTCTTGACTTAAAATGTGGTGATTTTGCATCAATGATTCGAGATCTACCGGGTTTTGAAGATCCAGTACGAGTTAAGGATGATGGCTGGGTAGGTGCAATTTTAGATAGACAAAATGAAACGGCAATCAAAAAAGCATTTGATTATGCATTTAAGTTAGCAATGAATGGTGAAACGAATAATATTGCGCAAGATCAATATTTATATATTCCACCTGATGATAGCGAACCCGAATATAAGTCTCAACCAATTAAACTGCGAAATAATAATTTTAAGAAAAAGCCTTTAGCTACTGATCGAATCCATCAGATGCAAGAATTATATGATTATAGTGTTTTGCCAAGTGTGGGTAGATATAAGAATTTCTATAATCAAGGAAAATTCATGGCAGATTATGAAGATGATTATTCCGATTATGCAGCCTTTAGAAGATTCTATCCGACTTATCATGATATGAAGATTGAACAACTACGTAGCTACTTTGCTTGGCGTACGCAACTGCGTAAGGGAAATTATCAGAAAGTAAGTACGTCATATGCCTATGTTTATATTTATGAATTACTAAATAATATTGGTGTAAAATCAGCGCAAGACGGATATCAGAAATTGATAGATTTTAAGGAAAATTATGTTGAAAAATTTGATCTGTCGATTGAGCCATATTTAAACGATTGGCTAAAAGATTATGTCTTGTTCTATGAACTAGATCAAAAATTAATCGAAGAGAATTTTGAAGATGAAATTGCGCAGGACCATGATTATATAGTCTTGCATGATCCAGAGAGTTTCTCAGCTAAAGAGTTGGCCGAGGTCTTTGCTAGAAAAACTTCTTATTGGAATACTTCTAAAACAATAAAAAATAATTCAGAAGTGTTTGCCAAAGTGCTCAGATGTGTTTGGCAAGAATTATTGTTATCTAAAAAATATGGCATAGCTTATTACAGCGCCTTTGTTGCTAAACCTGAAACCGTAAAAAGAAAAGTGTTTTTAGCCAGCATTTTTTATAGCAAACCAAAAAAGCTACCAGTTCAATTGATAGATTCACTTAGAAAGTATCGTTACAACAATGGTTATTGGCAAATTAGAAAATACACAGAAGCCAAAAAACAAAAAATTCATTTAAACACATTTTTACATGAGTTAGATCGTATAGTACGCGCAAAGCTACATCTGGGTCGACCAATTAAGCCTCGCTTTATCGACCAAGCAGTCTTAAAAGCAATTGATCAAGGAATCATTAACTATCAAATACAGGAAAAGAAGTCCCGGATTGATCGAATCCAAATTAATTTGTCAAATTTGGAAACGATTCGTAATAATGCTTCAAAGACAAGAGATAGTTTACTAACTGATGAAGAAAAAGCATTGGAAAAAGAAGAACAAAAGCAAGAAGAAAGTAAAATTGAGTCTAAAGTTGAAATAACTGATAATGATTATGATTTGAATAAAGATGAAATTTTTTTACTGTTGGCTCTTCTGCAAGATCAACCATGGCAGGAATACATAAAAGTGCACCATTTAATGGATTCAATCTTAGTAGATAGTATTAATGAAAAATTGTTTGATGAGTTTGGCGATTCTGTGATTGAATTTGATGAAAAAGATCAGCCAAGAATTATTGAAGATTACCAAACTGATTTGGAAGAAATGTTTTTGAAGGGATGAAAATATGCCACAAAAAAGAAAAGTGCCTAAAAGAATAGCTCAAACTGTGTTGAATTCCTTAAAGGGTGGGGTTGTACCCAGAATTGGTCTGCCATATATTACAGTTGGCCGTAAAGCAGAAATTGAGGCACTGCTTCATGATGTAGATGTAATTCAAGAAGGCGGGGCTAGTTTCCGCTTTATCGTGGGCCGTTATGGTTCTGGTAAAAGTTTCTTATTGCAGACAATTCGTAATTATGTCATGGATAAAAATTTTGTTGTAGTAGACGGTGATTTATCTCCAGAAAGACGTCTTCAAGGCTCAAAAGGTCAGGGCCTTGCAACGTACCGCGAATTAATTCAAAATCTTTCTACTAAGACTAGACCTGAAGGCGGAGCCTTAATGCTAATCTTGGATCGCTGGATTAATACGATTCAAACACAGGTCGCAACTGAAACTGACTTAAACAATGATGATCCTAAATTTGAACAAAAAGTTGATAAAAAGATTTATGATGTAATTTCATCATTAAATGAATTAGTACACGGCTTTGATTTTGCTAAATTGCTTAACATGTATTATCACGCTTATATGAGCGGCGATGATGAGACGAAAGCTAAAGTAGTTAAGTGGTTTAGAGGAGAATATAGCCATAAAACTGAAGCTAAAAAAGATTTAGGTGTTGATATTATCATCTCCGATAGTGACTGGTATGAATATTTAAAACTGTTTGCGACCTTCTTTAGACAAGCTGGGTATGCTGGTTTAATGATCATGATCGATGAACTTGTTAATATCTATAAAATTCCTAATGCAATTAGTCGTCAGTATAATTATGAAAAGATTTTGACTATGTATAACGATACTTTGCAGGGCAAGGCTAAGTACTTAGGTATTATCATGTGCGGTACACCTCAGGCAATTGAGGATCGCCGCCGCGGCGTTTATTCATATGAAGCATTAAGAAGTAGATTAGCCTCAGGTAAATTTACTCAAGTAGGAGCACGCGATATGTATGCGCCAGTAATTAAGCTTGAACCATTGACCGCAGAAGAGATGATGGTTTTGACAGAAAAATTGGCCGATATGCATGCTAATTTGTATGGCTACGAAAGAACTATTACCGATGATGATTTGATGCAATTTATTAAAATTGAATATGCGCGAGTAGGTGCAGATACTAATATTACCCCTCGTGAGATAATTCGTGACTTTATAGAAATTCTAGATATTATTTGGCAAAATCCTGATACTAAGATTGCTGATTTACTTAATTCAGATCAATTTAGCTATGCTAAATCTGAAGCTGTTTCAGATAATAAAGAAAAGGATTATACCGAATTTAAGTTATAAGGATATAAAATATGGATGTTTTTTCACATTATGCACCATTTATCCAAGATTATATTTATGAACATGGCTGGCAGAATTTACGACCGATACAGGTAGCTGCAGCAGAAGAGATATTTAATACTGATCATAATGTCTTATTGTCTGCTTCTACTGCATCGGGGAAAACAGAAGCAGCCTTTTTTCCTATCCTTTCGGATATCTATGAAGAAAAACAAGACTCTGTTAAGGTGCTATATATTGCGCCACTTAAGGCTTTAATCAACGATCAATATGAACGACTAACTGAATTATGCCAAGATGTAGACATTCCAATTTGGCGCTGGCATGGGGATGTATCACAGAGTCAAAAGAGAAAGATGTTGAAGCATCCCTCAGGCGTTTTACAAATAACTCCAGAATCATTGGAAAGTTTCATGATTAATAAGCATATGGATGTTCCGCATCTTTTTAGTGGTTTGAAATATATTGTTATTGATGAACTGCACTCCTTTTTAAGAAGTGATCGTGGTGGTCAGACTTTTTGTTTAATCGAGCGCTTATCTAAATTGGCTAATGTTAATCCAAGAAGAATTGGTTTATCTGCTACAATTGGAAACTTAGAAGTGGCTGGTAAATTTTTAGGAGCAGGCTCAAATAGAAAGACGGATGCTCCTAAGGTGCAAAATGCGCCCCAGATTTGGCATTTATCTATGGAGCATTTTTATAAAACCGATCCGCAAGCTAGCAGTGACGATTTTGATCCTAATTACGTTGAACCTAAGACAGATAAAGCGCCTGAATTAGCCGATCCTGGTATGGGGTATATTTTTGAGCATACACGCGGTAAAAAGTGTCTAGTTTTTACCAATAGTCGTGAAGAATGTGAAGCCGTTTGCCAGGAATTAAGAGGCTATTGCTCCTATAACCACGAACCTGATCGTTTTATGATTCACCATGGTAATCTTTCTACATTTTTAAGAGAAACCGCTGAGGCTGCAATGAAAGATGAAGATGTTTATATGACGACCTGCGCTACAGCGACACTAGAATTAGGCATTGATATTGGTAAATTAGAGTCTGCTTTTCAAATTGATGCACCATTCACTGTGTCGGGCTTTTTACAGAGAATGGGGCGAACAGGACGGCGTGGCAATCCGCCTGAGATGCATTTTGTAATGAGAGAAGAACACCCTGAATCAAGAGCAATGCTGCCAGAATTGATGCCATGGTCATTGTTACAAGGAATAGCGCTAGTTCAGCTTTATGCAGAGCAAAAATGGGTTGAACCTCCTGAACCCAACCGTTTGCCTTATAGTTTGCTCTATCATCAAACTATGAGTACGTTGGCTTCAAGCGGTGAGATGACCCCAGCAGAGCTGGCTTCACGGGTATTAACTTTGTCATATTTTCATAATGTAAGCCAAGAAGATTACCGTATTTTGCTTAAGTATTTACTAAAGACGGGGCATATTGAATGGACGGAAAATGGTGGTCTAATCGTCGGCTTAGCTGGTGAGAGAGTAGTTAATAATTTTAAATTTTATGCTGTTTTTCAAGAAAATGAGGAATTCAGCGTGCATGCTGGTAGTGAAGAACTAGGAACGATCGTTAAGCCGCCACCTGTTGGCGATAAGATAGCAATTGCTGGACGAGTATGGGTAGTTGAGGATATTGATATTAAGCGTCATCAGGTCTATTGTCACGAAGTAGATGGTAGAATTCCTGCATATTTTGGTGATGTGCCGGGAGACATTCAACCTGAAATTTTGCAAAGAATGAAAAAGGTATTGAATGAAAAGATGATGTATCCATATTTGATGCAAAATGCTAAGGCGCGTTTGACTCAAACGCGAGATACTGCTTCTGCAGCAAACTTGTTAAAGAAGAATTTGATTAATCTTGGTGGAAATATGTGGTGCTTGTTTCCTTGGACAGGTACCTATGCTTTTTTGGCATTAGAGCGTTTAATTAGAATTAAGTGTGGTAAAAAATTAAATATTCGCAGTTTTAATTCATCCAGACCATACTTTATGTATTTTTCAATGGATGCAAGTGAAGAAGAGTTTTGGCGAATTTTAGATGAAGAAGCTGCTAAGGATTTTGAACCACTGGATTTGGTATACTCTAATGAAGTTCCAGGAATTGATAAATATGATCAGTATTTACCGAAGGAATTACTAAGAAAAGAATTTGCTTATAGCATATTAGATGTTAATGAAATGAAACATTGCGTAAAAGAAATGGTAAATAACTATTTGTTATAATAAAAAATGATCAAAATAGAAAAGAGAAGATTAATGTCACTTAAAATAAATCAAACTGTGTCTAAAGATGCACAAGCTAGAACCCTGTTAAAGGACCTTTTAAAAGTTCACCAAATTCATCAAGCATACCAAGTACGTGATTTAACAGATGCAGATGAACAAATTTTAGAAAAATCGTTTAATACTACGCGTAAAATGATGCCCCAAATTTCAGCTAAAAAAATTAAGTTTGAAGATAAAAAGTGGGACTCATTATTCAACTTTTTAATGGCAGAGCAAATTGCATTTGCACGTGTTCTTACAGATGGTGATGATAACTTAAATGACTATGTTCAAGCGAAGAACCAAGCTCAACAAGCTTATGCTTTAGTTGAAGCAGGAATTAATAAAATCGAAAACGAAAATAAATAGCATGTAAAGACTTAAGGAAGACATACATCCCTAAGTCTTTATTTTTTTATAAAAAAATGATGACAGAAATAAAAATGAGTGTATAATTAAATAAAAATTAATCAAACCAATATTATATGAATTTGAAATAATGCTTTATGTATAGACAATAATAGAACTATACCAATTATTTCAAAGGCTGATATTTTAGAAATCGTTTCACATTCGGAGGGAAAAAGATGATTAACCAAACGAACACTCTATTTGTTTTTGTTGCCAGTGTTTTAGTTTTCTTCATGACACCTGGACTTGCCTTTTTCTATGGTGGCATGGTTTCAAAGAAGAATGCTGTTAACACAATGATTTCAGTTTTCATGATTACAGGTGTCGCAATTGTTTTGTTTATTGCATTTGGCTATAACCTAGCTTTTGGTAAAGATGTTGGCGGAATCTTTGGCTTTAGTAAGAGTTTTTTCTTAAATGGCTTTGATTTAAAATCTCTTTATTCTAAAGATTCAGGAATTACGATTTTAACGTATTTAATGTTTCAGATGATGTTTTCAATTATTACTCCAGCTTTATTTGTTGGAGCAATAGTAGGAAGAATGAAATTTAAATTTTTAGTAGCTTTTGTAGTTATTTGGTCAATTTTAATTTACTATCCAATGGTTCATATGGTTTGGACACCAAGTGGAATTTTAGCTAAAACAGGAATGTTAGATTTTGCAGGTGGGACTGTAGTTCATATTAATGCCGGTATTACCGCATTGCTGTTATCAATTTTTGTTGGTCCACGATTAGGCTTTGATCCGGATGGCGAAGTAAGACACTACAACTTACCTTGGGTTTTGATGGGAACCAGTATTTTATGGATTGGTTGGTATGGATTTAACGTTGGCTCTGCCTTAACTGTAAGTGACGTTGCTACTCAAGCATTTCTAACTACAACCGTTGCAACCGGTACTTCATTTGTAGTTTGGATGTTCTTAGATATGTTTCTTAAAGATAAAACTAATATGATTGGACTTTGTACGGGTGCATTATGTGGCTTAGTTGGCATAACTCCTGCTGCTGGGTATGTTACTGTAGCAGGCGCATTTGCAATTGGATTCATCTGTACATTAGCTAGTTATGGGTTTATTCATGTAGTTAAACCAAAATTAGAAGTAGATGATCCTCTCGATGCATTTGGGTGTCACGGAATTTCAGGAATTGCAGGCTCAATTTTGACAGGTGCATTCGCCACTAAGATTGTTAACCCACAAATTGAAAATGGATTATTTTATGGTGGTGGTTTACATTTAATTTCTGCTCAAGTATTGGGAACCGTGTTTACCATTGTATTTGTTGGTGTGATGACTACAGCAATTGTTTTACCACTTAAGAAATTTATTCCTATTAGAGTTTCAAGAGAAGAAGAATTAATGGGGCTTGATTTAGCAGAACATGGTGAACAAGCAGACTATGGAATTGAATTTGAAGAAAAATAATGGTGATTATCTGCTATAATATACTTACTAATTATTAGTAAGAAGGATAAACATGATACATAATAAAACTATTGATGCACAATTAAATCACCGTTCAATTCGTAAATTTAAAGATATAACTTTAAATAAAGAACAATTAGAAACTTTATATTCAGTTTTTGCACAAACTCCAACTAGTATGTTTATGCAAAATGCTAGCTTGGTACATATTATTGATCCTGAGCAGAAGAAAAAGATTAGAGAATTATGTAATCAAAAATATGTCGGTGCAGAAGGTGATTTATTCATCTTTGTAGTTGATTTATATCGTAATCAACAAATTAGAAAGCAACTTGGTAAAGATGATGGACGAGTTCACACCATCGATATCTTTTTCCAAGCGATGGAAGATACCTTGCTCGCTTACCAAAATGTTGCTAATGCCGTAGAAAGTATGGATTTGGGTTACGTACCACTTGGAACAGTTAATGATCATCCGCTTGAAATGCTTAAGACGCTTGATTTGCCTGAATTGACTTTTCCAGTATTAGGGATGCAAGTGGGTGTGCCTGATCAAAAACCACAATTGAAGCCACGTTTACCCTTAAAGTTCATCTGTTTTGAAGGTAAATATGATAAGGACTTCAATGTGAAAGATTTGAAAGATTATGATCAAGTAGTTACTACTTATTATGATTTGCGTGATTCTAATCGTCGGATTGATTCATTTACTAAGCAAATCACCGGTGCTAAGCTTGATAATCATGAAACTGATCGTGATGAATTACCAGAAGAACTTCATAAGCAAGGTTTGTGCTTAGACTGGAAGTAAGATGATTTTAATTACTCTCATAGCAACGAGGTTATGAGAGTTTTTTGATGAAATTGCATCCCTTAAATAGTTTTGGTATAATTCTAGTGTTATATGGCTTGCTGAATTAGCTCAGTTGGTAGAGCATCTCCCTCGTAAAGAGAAGGTCGCCAGTTCGACTCTGGCATTCAGCATTGAGAAGATTAACTAAGCTTGATTATCCTTTATTTATCAATGTTTTACGAAGATAAGTAAAGGATAATTTTGTTTAATAAAGGATATTTTGACACACGGTTTGACACAGAAAAAATTAATGTGTCAAAGAAATGCAAGAAGGTACAAATAAAGACTATCACGACGGGCGTTAAGCCCGTTTTTTTGTGTGTCAAGAGGTGTTATGAAAATAAATTACTTGTATAATGAATTTATTAGATTTCATTTTTAGGAATATATATATGAGTATGAAAAGTAATTTTGAATTTTTAAACAAAAACGAATTAACACAGCAATATTTTGTTAGATCAAATCAAGCAGAACAAAGTTATGCGATTGGAATATATCCTAGTGTCTTAATTATGGTTAGAACCATCGCTGAAAATATTGCAAAAGATGTTGCTGATCAAAATTTCATGGACGTTGAGCATTCTACCTTTAATGATATTCTCAATAGATTAAAAACTGGAGCATACATTGATAAATTTGCTGTGGATCTTTTCTATGCAATTAAAGGACCAGGAAATGTTGCAGCACATACTTTAGATGGTGCTTCTAAAGAAGAAGCGTTAAATTCACTAAAGAATTTATATTCATTGTTTGTTTGGTTTGTCGGTTCATATTATGATGAAAAAATAGATATAACTGCTTTTACTGAACCTAAAAAGGAAGATAATTTATATCAAACAACAAGTTATTCAAGTAATGCTGAAAAGAATTTAATTTATATTCAAACAGCAGATAATTCTAAAGGTCAATTTCCAGCGTATATCGGCAGTCAGAAAGTTGGTAAAACCGGTGTTGGTGACTTAGCAGAAGATAATTCAGATAATAGTCTTTATTTACGAGATTGGGCTACTAAACGTATCAATCAATACATGAATACTTCAGGAGTCCCATTTAAATTAGAATGGGCGGAACTTGCTTATCGTAAATCTGATGGTTGGTGGTTTTCTGACCATGATGTTCATCGTGTTCTTGAAAGATCAGGAATAAAACATAGTGATAATTTAACTGGAGATGAATGGTTTAAGACTGATTTAGAAACCACTAAAAGAGCAATTAAAGCAGTTAAAGAAAATAAAGATAGCATTTCTATAACTGATAAAGATAAAGCAGATAACCAAATCGTTTTAAGACCAGAGCAACAAGCGGCAGTTGATAAGACTAAAGCTGGTTTTAAAACAAGTAAGAAGATGCTTTGGAATGCTAAGATGCGGTTTGGAAAAACTTTGACTGCCTTAAAGTTGATTAAAGAAGAAAAGTATCAAAAAGTTCTTATTATGACTCATCGTCCTGTTGTCAATGATGGGTGGTTTGATGATTTTAACAAAATAGGAATGCCTGATGCAGGATACATTTACGGATCTAAGACTAAGGGATATAAGAGTGTAAAATCACTTGAAAAAGAAGATAAATCATATATTTATTTCGCTAGTATCCAGGATTTAGCTGGTTCAGAAATAGCAGGTGGTAAAGTCTCTGATAAAAATAGAGACTTATTTGGCATTGATTGGGATTTAGTAATCGTAGATGAAGCTCATGAAGGTACGCAGACTGAATTAACTCAAAATGTCTTAGATTTAGTTCTTAAGAAGAATACTAAAGAACTTGATTTATCAGGAACTCCGTTTAATATTCTTTTTGACTTTGATGAAGATCATGTTTATACCTGGGACTACACCATGGAGCAAGAAGCTAAGCAGAATTGGTATGAGGAACATCCAGGTGTGAAGAACCCTTATGAAAGTCTACCTAAGGTTTCAATGTTTACTTTTGAAATGAATAAAAACTTTAGTGATCCCCGATTTAATGATATTAACTTAGGTAAACCGACTTTTAATTTCAAAGAGTTCTTTAGAACAGACAAGGATGGAAAGTTCGTTTACGAAAGTGATGTTAACCGATTTTTAGATAATATTTCTAATCCTGGGAAGAATAACTATCCATTCTCGACTAGACAATTTAGACGTAATTTACGTCATACATTGTGGATTATGCCAGGTATTAAAGAAGCAAATGCGCTAGAAGATTTATTAAATCAGCATCCCGTATTCGGAAAAGAATATAGAATTTTAAATGTTGTCAGAGGAGATAAGTCCGATGAACTTCTTGGAACTGACAATGATGCTGAAGCAGAAAATAAACAAATTGCAAAAGCTGATAAAGAAGGATTAAACACAATTACTCTAACTGTTAGAAAATTAACTACAGGTGCTACCATTCCTGAATGGACTGGAGTATTATTCTTATCAAACATTAGTAGTGCCATGCAATACTTGCAAGCAGCTTTTAGAGCTCAAACACCATATAGTTCACCAGAATTTGGTAAGAAGGAAAACTGTTATATCTTTGATTTTGCACCAGATCGTGCTTTAAATATTATGGCTGAGTCAACTAGTTTAGCTACTGGTGTAGGTAAGATTCAGACTAAAGAACAACGAGAAAGAATGGCTAAATTGATGAACTTCTTGCCTATCTTAGGTGAAGCAAATCAAGGGATGAAACCATTTAAAGTTGATACCTTGCTTAGTCATATTAAGCGTGCATATGCTGAAAGAGCAGTTAGAACCGGCTTTGATGATGATTCAATTTATAGTGATCAATTATTGCTAATTAAGGAAGATGACTTAGAGCAATTTAATAATTTAAAAGGAATCATTGGTACTACCAAGAAAGAAAAAGCTCCATCTAAATTTGATGTTAATCATCAAGGGTTAGATGAAGGAGAATATGATACTGCGGAAAAGGCTCGTAAGAAAAAGAAGCGCGAAAGAACTCAAGCAGAACAAGATGCGATTGATAAAGTTAACGAATTGAAGAAACAACGTCGCACTATGATTTCAATTCTTAGGGGAATCTCTATTAGAATTCCATTGATGATTTATGGAATGGATATCAAGTTTGATGAAGAGGTATCTATCAATAAGTTTGTTAATAATATTGATGATGTTTCTTGGAAAGAATTCATGCCTAAGGGTATTACTAAGGAATTGTTCAAGCAGTTTATTAAGTACTATGATGCAGATGTCTTTATTGAAGCTGGTAAAATAATTCGTCAGCGCGTTAAAGATTTAGATAAAGTTGATCCACTAGATAGAGTAGATAAACTAGCAGAGATTTTCGCTACTTTTAGGAATCCAGATAAGGAAACTGTATTAACTCCTTGGCGTGTTGTTAATATGCACTTAGGCAAGACTATTGGTGGTTTATCATTTTATGATGCAGATTTTAAATCATCTTATGAAGATGGAAAAGCCGTTAGAAGATGGATTGATACTGAATACACGAATAAGGTATTAAATCGCGATGCTCATATTTTAGAAATTAATGCCAAGACTGGGCTTTATCCTTTGTATGCGGCAACTTCAATCTATTGGTGTGAATTCCAAAAGATGAATGAAGAAACAGCGGGAAAGTTCAACTTTGAAGATGAGATATTGCTTTGGCAAAAAATTTTAAGAGAGAATATCTTTGTGGTTGCAAAAACACCAATGGCTAAAGAAATTACAATTAGAACATTAACTGGATATCATTCTGATTGGATTAGTGATGTGAGCGCGGTCTATGTAGAAAATATTGTTGAAGATTCGAAGGCTAGTGTAAGTAAAGAAGCTGATAAGATTGAAGGGATGTTTGGAAATATGAAGTTTGATGTAGTCATTGGTAATCCACCTTATCAAGAACCAACTAATAAAAAGACGGTTTCTGGTCAACAACCTGTTCAAAATATTTTTCAGTATTTCCAAGAATTGGCTGATAATATGGGGGTAAAATATTCTTCACTTATTTATCCTGGTAAAAGATGGATACATCAATCCGGAAAAGGATTAAGAAAATTTGGATACGATTTAATTAATGATCCTCATTTAGCAAGACTTATTTTGTTTGAAGATTCTAATCAAGTATTTAGTGATGTAAGCATTCCAGACGGTATTAGTATAGTTTTTAAAGATTATCAAAAGGATACCACATCTTTTGACTATGATTATATTTCTAAGGATGGCAGTGTATTTAGAGAGATATCTGTAAAAGCTCCAGGGAAGAAATTATTAATAGTAGATCCTCGAGATATGAAAATAGCTAATCAAATAGATTCTTTTGTTTTTAAAAATAATTTAGACTACATTAATAATAGTTCGGTGCTTAATAGATCGTTGTTTAAAATTGAAAGTAATTTTGTAGAAAATAATCCTTCATTGGTGAGACCTTTAAGTAAGGATAGTAAAATTGATCATTCTACAGAAATCAAGCTGTTTACTAACGACAAATCAGGAAAAAGTGGTCGTGCCAAGTGGTTTATCACAAAACGTTCTGTAATATCATCTCATCAAGAGTTAATTGATGAATATCAGGTGGTAGTATCTAGTGCAAACGCTGGTGGACAAAAACGTGATAACCAAATTCAAATTATTGATAATAACTCTGCTTTTGGGCGTTCTAGGGTAGCTCTTAAATCTTTTAAGACAGAAAAAGAAGCAAGCAACTTTATAAAATATGCTAATAGTTATTTTATAAAGTTTGCATTTTTATTAACTGATGAATCTTTAACATCATTAGGGAAAGAAGTTCCAGATTTGTTGGATTATTCTGATGATAACAAATTTGTTGATTATTCTAATTCTATAGATAATCAATTATTTAAACTGTTTAATTTTAATGCTAATCAAATTAACTATGTGATAAATCGAGTGAATAGTGTAAGGAGATAAAAATGTGGATAAAGGACTTAAATATAAAAGATTATCGTGCATTTCAAAAGGAGACTAATATTGAATTAAGCAAACACTTAACTGCTATAGCTGGTATGAACGGTGTGGGAAAATCAACAATTTTAGCAATTTTAACTAATGTAGGTGAATTGCCCAAAAAATATAAAACAATTGGTGGATCATTATTTCGTGGTGAATTTAGTGATGTAATTATGTATGATGCTGGTTATGATAAACCAGGAGATAAAGTGATAATACATTTTTGTGGATTACCTGAAAATAAAAATAAATATAATGTTACTAATAAAATTGGATTTCGAGCATCTATACATAAATCTAAACGTAAGAAGAATACGTATACAAAAATAAAAGATAAAAACGAAACTTATAAAAAGAAAACAAGAGATATTACTTACTATAGATATAGACTAATACCTAAAAAAAGTGAAGAGCATAATAACGAGAAAAAAGTAATTTGGCCATCTCTATATTTAGGTTTATCTAGATTAGCTCCGTTAGGTGAGTATGATACTGCAGTGGCAAAAAAGGTTCCAGAAAGTATTATTAAGAAGATGACTAAAATACATGCAGAAATTTTATCTGAAAAATATGATCCTAATATAGATTTTGTTAATTTAGACGTTGGTTCACAACACCTAAAGGCAGATATTAAAACTGAATTGTACGGTTTCAAGTCAAATTCTAGTGGTCAAGATAACGTTGGGCAGATAATTGAAGCAATAATATCCTTTGAGTTATTAAAGAAAGAGTTAGAAAATGAATATCAAGGTGGAATTTTAGCCATAGACGAAATAGATGCGACATTGCATCCAGCTGCTCAATATAAATTAATGGATTGGCTTTTAGAACAATCAAAAAAATTAGATTTACAAATAGTTTTTACTACACATAGTTTAAATTTGTTAAATCATTTAAATAGATTACAAAAACATAACCCCAATGATGTGTTAACTAATTATCTATATACTTCTGTCGAAACACCTGGAAATATTAAATTAAGAATAAATCCTAGTAAGGAATTCTTAGAAAATAATTTGCAGGAAACGTATTCAAAATTGCAAATAGAAAAGAAGAAGATAAAGGTTTTAAGTGGGGATAAAGTTGCTATTTGGCTATTAAAAAAGCTGATTAATGTTTATGAGGAGCAAAGTTCTGTATTAAAAACGTCTCTTGAATTTATTGATATAAATTTTTCATGGACACAATTAATTCAATTACGTGATCAGGATTCTGGTAATTTTAAAAATTACATCTTTATGTTAGATCCAGATATGAATCCTCAAAATACACCTGATGATAATTTAGCCCAGTATATTCGTGATAATAATGTTAGTTTTAGTGTAAATACTAGTACGGATAATGTTTTTACTTTACCAGGAAATTATGCAATTGAAAAAGAATTGTGGTTATTTTTGAATAAAATTGATCCAAATGATTCACTTTTTTGATGATGATAGCTTAAGTAATCGTGGGATAACCGGAAAAGAAAAGATTTATCAGATGAATACGTTTACTGTCGGTGATATTACTGGTAATACAGGTAAAAATGAAGAAATAAAAGTAGACGAAAATAGTGAAATTAGGAAATTTAAAAAGTGGTATAAATATATATCTATAAATGGATATAGAGATAGATTCACTGAATATTGGATGAAGGAGAACATAGAGAGTATCAAAGAATTTCTGGGTAAATTACGACAAAAGTGTGAAGCTATACTAAGTGAGGATTGATAATATGCCAATGACTAAATCACCATTGAGATATCCAGGAGGAAAGAGTCAGTTAAGTAGCTATGTAGAACACTTGTTAAAAATAAATGATATCAATAACACATATATCGAACCATTTGCTGGTGGTTTTGGTGTAGGACTAGAATTACTATATAGCAATTCAATTAATAATGTAGTATTAAATGACCTGGATCCTAGTATATATTCTATATGGAATTACATTCTTAATGATACTACTCATTTTTTAGATTTGATCAAGGCAACGCCTGTAACTATAGAAGAATGGAGTAGGCAGAAAGCTATAAAAAATGATAATTCAGTGAATGAATATTCAATAGAAAAGGCATTTGCTTCATTCTTTTTGAATCGTACAAATATAAGTGGAATTATTAATGGTGGTCCTATTGGAGGAAAAAATCAAAATAGCAAATATAAAATAGATTGTAGATTTAATAAAGAAAAGCTAATTAAAAAAATCAAAAAAATATCTTCATATAATTCACGTATTAAATTAACAAATTTAGATGCAAATGATTTTATTCTTCGTGAAATTCCAAAATATGATGAAAAATCTACATTTATTTTTTTGATCCGCCATATTATAAACAAGGAAAAAATTTGTATCTATCATTTGTTCATGCTGATGAACATGAAAGGCTTGCTAACAATATAATAGACCTAAAAGATTACAAATGGATTACTACTTATGATGTAGAAGAGAAAATTTTAGAATTGTACAAGCCGTATGTTCAATCTTTTACTTACAGATTAAGATACTCAGCAAATAAGAAAAAAGTGCAAAAGAATATATATTTGCAAACAGAAATACTAAATTAGAATCTTTTGAAAAAGTAACACTTACTAAAATTTAATTAAATAAAAAATTGATTTTTACCTTCTTTTAGATTACATGTTTTCAATATATATTTTTTATATGAACCTTTTTTTAGAAAGAGGATGAACTAGTAATTAAATGCCAGAAAAAATTATAAAATCCGCTGATCGTGTAAAAGACATTGGTGAGGTATTTACACCTAAAAAGATCGTAGATTTTATGCTTGATCAGCCTGAAATACAAGAGAAAGTTAATTCTTTGACGGCTACTTTTTTAGAGCCTTCAGCAGGCGAAGGAGCGTTCTTAGTTGAATTACTTAAGCGTAAATTATCCTTTGTTACAGAGCAGAGTAAGGATATGAAAAAAATGCAAATTAATTTTTTGCGAGCTCTATCCACTCTATATGGTATTGAACTCATGCAAGATAATGTTGAAATGCTAGTTATAAACATGGTAAATACCTTCAGGGATGTTTATTTCAATACTTTTAGTCATGAAGATCAAGATCAAAAAGTTTTAAAAAGTGCAAATGTAATTATCTCTGCAAATATGGCGCAAGGAAATGCTTTGACTCGTAAAACCAATACTGGAGAGCCAATCATTTTTAGTGAATGGAAGCCACTTCCTAAAGGTAAAGTTCAAAGAACTGAGTACACTTTTGATTCAATTGTTGAAGGCGGAAATGCGACAGGAACTGTCCAATCTGAATTTGAACAACTAGATTTGTTTGCTGAACCAGATAATAATGATCCTGAAGATGATGAAAACAAAAGTTATGTTCCATGTTTGTGGGAAGATATTTATAAGAAGAAAATAGAATAATTCAAAAAGCCTATCATGAAATGTAAACTGATAGGCTTTTTCATGTAACTAAATAATGATTTCAAATTCAGAATTATGCCAAAGTATGGTCAAGACTGTGTGTAACAATGGCTTGATGTATTTGTTTAATCTAATTTGACTGGGAAGGCCATTGCTATTAACTTGGGTAGTTAGTTTATGGAAAGTTTTTAGCAAATGCTGTGAAGCATCAGGTGTAGATAAATGATTAACTACTAATTGAATCAATGTTTGTAGGTCAGGATCCAAGTCATAGATATCTAAACAATTATTATTGCAGGCATATTTTAATAGTGACCAATGATATATTGCCTGCGTTAAAGTTAATCTACTTGCTTTGATATTCACTCCTTTGGCAATGGTTTTTGGTGATTTTGCATCCAAAAGAAAAGTGTTATCACTAGCAATTTTTACAAAATATTCCTTAATAGTTGTGGTAATTAAAGAAATAAGTTCTTCTTTGGTAAAGATTAATTCATCAAAATTTGATTTTTTAAAGTAAATTCTACATGCCTCTCTGAACATTAATGTAGAAGGAATAGCATTCTTGTCCCGCCAATCTCTTACCATTCTAGGAGTAACGATTGTTATTGGGTCATTATCAGTGGGCTTCAAATCTTTGAATCTAATAATGTCATTTAGCTTTCTAGTAATATCAGACATATTATCAGTTGAAGACCTTAGTAAAGTGCTTAACACTGTCTTCTTATCGTAAATAATTGTTGATGACATGTTGTTGTCAACAAGCCGGCTTATTGTTCCTCATTTCTTCATAATTTAGAGCTCAAATCAAATAATATCTGATATTTTAAATTGGGGGTGTTTTGCTTAAAAAACGTTAAAATTCAAACTCAAAAAAGAAAAAGTACTAAATAATTAGGCTGAGTTGTTCGCCATTTAGCATTTAAAATACATTAGCATATAAGGTGTAAAGGCTAATTCAAGTCTTTAAAAAATGAATTTTAAATGGAGGATAACAACATGTTTAAACCAAACATTTCACCAGAAGCATTACTTTCAAGTTACACAGTAAAGGTTGCTGAAGTAACTGCAAGAAAGGTGAACACCGATTATCACAACTCAACGGACGTATCTGAGTACCCATCACTAGTTAAGTTTGTGATTGTTAACGACAATAAGAATGTTAACGATGGTCAAACATTCTACATTAAGCTAAAGAAGACTGATGGGCTAACACCAGGAGACAAATTTGATTTTAGTAAAGCTAAAATTGTTAATGGCAAGGTGCATTTTTGGGCGCGAAAGAACTACGTTAATGTGTCAATCAAGGGAGATACAGTGACTCGAGTTCAATAAACATAAAAAATCTTGTTACTCTTGGTTGATTTATCCTTGATGTAACAGGATTTTTGCGTTTTTTGTTATTTTTAAATTTTTTCCAAGTGACATTTGGAGGTATTGGGTTCGATTCTATCGATAGAATTGATAGTTAGACTTATAAAATATTAGTAAGGAAATTATTATGATTGGACAAAATACCTCACTTTGTGATTATATTGCTCGCGTTGTAGATGCGAGACTTTCTTTCATTTACTCTGATCAAAGCAGCATAAGTAACTCATATACTTTTTTAGAAGAGATAAATGGAAATGGATTACTTTTCATTTTGCGGTATCCATCAGGAATGCAATTAGATGCGTCAACATACTTTCAACTCTACGACATAATTGCTCCTGCAATTTCTAGTGTAAAAACAATGATCAGACCTTTAACTTTTCAATTAGTTCAGATTGATGATGAACCGCTAGAAATGAGTCAAGGTTTTTTCTTTCCGTGGAGAGATGGCCGAGCAAGAAGATTGATTGGAAACATTGATGATGTAATTTATGGGTATGATCTTCAAAAAGAAATACCAATAATGGAGGGAATGACTGCTTCAAGAAAAGTCTCTAGTTATCTAATAACTGGAAATACAGGAAGTGGAAAAACTGAAGCATTCAAATACTTTACTCAAGTTTTTGCTAAAACCATGAATAAGAGTAGAACTCAAAATGCAAAAGTAATTATCTTTGATAGTAAAAAAGGTGCAGGTTCAAGGTGGGCTAAAAGGAATGATCCTGATATTGAATTAATTGTTCCTAATAAAAATGATCGTCCCGAAGATTTCATTCCCAAGATCAATAATAAGCTTTCAGAAATAATTAACATTATGAATCAAAGACAGGATGCTCTATTCAATAGTTCTAGTAAGATTACTACGGATGCTAATGAATTAGATGTTCCGCCTATTTGGATAATGTTTGAGGAGTTTGAGGGAGTTACGCTAGGACTTAGTTCACGTTCTTCACAGATTCAAGACTTATACCGTTTGTTAACTCAAATTGCCCTTATGGGGCGTGAAAGTTTAGTTGGATTGTGTATTACTTCGCAAATAGCACGAAACGATGTAATTCCCATCCCGATTCGTAACCAAATGATGGTGAAGATTTTACTAGGGGTTATTAACTCAAGTTCAACATCTTACTTATTTGGAGATTTATCAGATTCTTTACCACTACCAATGGGTTCAGTTGGGACAGGAATTATTTCTATTGATGATGGTTTGCATTATGGTATTGAACCTGTTGAGATGCCAACTATATATGAATAAAAATTGAGAAAAAGTCCACCAAAACAGGGTGGACTTTTTCGATTTACGATGTAGTGATTCAAGTTAAAGTAGTGATACTAAGTTACATAAAGTAATTAGTAGTTAATATTAAATCAAAGGAGAGATCAGTATGATCCGTATTTTATTCATAATTATTACTGTTTATTTAATTACTAAAACTGTACTTTGGTATTCAGATTGTGAACCTGAATCCAGTAGAGAACTACGCAAGGCATTACGTTATAGCGATTACAACCTTAGTTATATTGATAAAGTTGCTAATGTAATTGCATTGGGTGCGAAGGTCGTAGTCACGGATACTAAGACACAGATTGTTGTTCCAACTAAAGGGTTCTGGCAATTATCTACTAATGCACAAGTTAGAGCTTGTCTTAAACATCGAATGGATAATGACCAGTTTAGAAACTTTATGCTGATTAATTTCGATAAAAACTTAATTTTTTCAAATTTAGAAATTAATCAAAATAATCTAGTTAAAACTGGAATGAAACCTTTATATAGAAGTCGACGCCACCGGCCCTAAGCCGATTTGGCAGGCGACTAAGTTCATACAGGGTTAATATAAGTGCATATAGACTAAATTTCTTAATACAGTAAGATCGGTGGGCTTGTTATACCGATCGTTAAAAATGTGCAATGTGTGTAATAAATTTTAGGAAAAAGAGAATGAAAGAAAAAGGTAAAAAGATAGTTAGAGCTAGACAATTCACGTATGTTCAAGATACAGATCATTTGAAAGTTGAACCTAAACAATTTCAAGATTTTTTAAGTAAATCTGGTGCTGTAGAATGGGCATATATTTTACATGATAAAGATGCTGATCAAAACAACAAGATTAGAGATCATTATCATGTAGTTCTCAAGTATGCCAATCCGCAGACAATTTCTAAGATTGCAAATATTTTCAAAGATAAGGAACAATACGTGCAGATTTGGAATGGTCGGATAGATAATGCATACAGCTACTTAATTCATGAAACTTCTGATGCGCAAAACAAATATCGATATTCACCTAAAGAGGTTGTAGCTTCTTTTAATTTTGAAAAAAGAATTGAAAAGATACGAACTTCTATAAAACGCAAGTCAAGCTTTAAAAATGATATTGAAGAAAAGCTGAAAGATTATGCTGAAAATATTATTAGTTTATATGAGCTCAGAAAAAGTATTGGTGATTATGCTTTTACTACACCAAGCATTCAACGGCATATCAAAGAAATAAAGAAACTGCATGATGAAGACAACCATCAGAAATGGCTTAGATCGTTTGATGGTAAGAAAATGAAAGTGATTTGGCTTTATGGTGAAGGCGGGACAGGTAAAACTAGGTGTGCCAGGGCAATGACTAAAGATGATGATGTCGTTGTATTGGGTTCATCAAATGATTATTTTCAAGCTTATGACGGTCAACGGGTAATTATTATTAATGATTTACGGCCGTCAGATTTTAAATTTGGTGATTTGCTAAAACTATTGGATCCATATGAGCATAGTAAAGAAGCACCAAGAAGGTATAGAAATGTCAAATTGAATTTAGAAAAGATAATTATTACAACACCATATTCACCAATATCTTTTTACAATCATTGTTATATAGAAGATAAGAAGATTGATAAGATTGAACAATTAACTAGAAGAATTACCCAAACTATTGAAGTTACAAATGAGTTCACCAAAAAATTCTTAAAGGAGCACGAAAGAGATGAAAAATCAGATTCTTAATGGTAAACAACTTCGGGAAGAATTAAACATTAGTACTACAGTGTTTTATAAATGGAGAAAAGCTGGGATGCCAGGTCATTCTATAGAAGGTAGTAGAACTTTCTATAGACTAAATGAAGTATTAGTTTGGCTTGAAACAGCTGGCTACAGAGAACAAGAAACCTGGACAAAGTCATAGAGAATCGAAGTAGAAGAAGGTATAATATAAGTGTCTTTATTTTTACCTTCTTTTTTTATTAAAAAGAGAAGGAGATTAGAATTACAATGATCAAGCAATTAAAGACGGGGAGACATAAAGGAGAATATTCCATTAGAATTCAACCACGTGATAAACAAACAGGAAAACAGATTAGTTTTCCTGTTAAGTATGCTACAACTAAAAAAGAAGCTCTTAAAATTGAACGTAAGATGTGGGCTGACTTTGAAGATGGTATGAATCCAGAAGATGGAAGAAAGATTTTTAGTAAAATGTTTCGCCAATATGTAGAAGAACGTAAAAAATCTATTTCTCCCGTAACCTATAAAGCATGGAACGATTCCGCCAAAATTTTTGATAAATATTTCCAAAATAAGGAAATTCAAAATATTACTGTTAATGAAATAAGTAAATTTGCGCATGATTATGCTAATGATCACAATATAAGGATCAGTCCTAATTGTGTTTTAACAACACGATTATTTCATATGAAGCATTTTTTTAACACATTAGTTGGCACTAGTTTAAAGAAGAATCCAGTTCCAGAAAGACCATTACGATTCTTTTTTAGAAAAAGTAATTTTTCGGTAACTCAAAGTCAATATTTATTTTCTGATGAAGATCTAGATAAAATAAAGCAGGAAATAAAACAAGAATTAAAAACTTCTAGTGTCGTTAACTCAACAACTAAACTTGCGATTTGGATTGAAGTTGAAACGGGAATGAGACCCGCAGAAGTGCAAGCTTTAAAGTTTAGTAATTTAGTTAAAGAGGAAGAGTATTGGACTTTCAAGATCAATGATAGTTGGTCTGATTATGTTAGTGGCTTTAATGGGGCGCTAAATGCTAGACCTCATGGTTATTCAAGATTTGTCTTGCCCATAACAGATGATCTGGCTCAAAATGTTCAAGCTTTCAAAAAGCAACAATCAGAATTTTTAAAAAAGCATGATCTTAAAAATAAAGAAAATATGATTTTGTTAAATCTTAGGAATTATAAAAAAATTGCCGAAGGTAAACCAGTAACTCAAAAAGGTATGAATTATATGTTGAAAGAGATTTGCAAAAAATTGGATATTGAGCCAGGTGATTCCAAATTGTCTCTTTATAGTTTTAGACATACCATTTGTACCAAGTTGGCTAATAAACCCGGGATTTCATATCCATGGGCTGCTGAGCGTATGGGGCATACATTAACAACATTCATGAAGACTTATGTTGGTGTAGATAAAGACCTTGACAAAGAAATGATTAAAACTTGGTTATCGTAAATTGACACCGAGTTTGACACAAAGTATAGAATCATAGTCTGTAAACATTGATTTAATAAGCTTAAGAATTAAACTTCTGTGCTGGCATTCAGCACTCAGAGTACTAACAAAAAGACCTGTAACGAAGCCCAATCGCAAAGATTGAGTATTCGTGCAGGTCTTTTTTTGTTAGCATTGTCTATTAATGCCCATTTGTACATTTTTATTGGCCTTAAGTAGTGCAGCACCATTGCCGATATCTACGCTGCCATCAAGCAACCCTTCATCAGAGCTTAAACTTAAACTGCCAGCATTATAATCCATTACCATATTAGGTCCAAGCATTGTTTTATCAAAATCTGAAGTATAAATCTTCACATTTTGTTCATTAGCAATTTTTACTGGATAGTCAGGATCAACCTTATCTAACCAAATAATTGAAAAATGTGCTCCCATACTGCAGCTGCCACCTTGAATAGAATACTTGCCGCCGCCATCATCAGTGATTAAAATAAGTATTTTATCTAGGATTTCTCTTCGTTTCAGATAATCAACTGCGTTGTCGGTAAATTTTATGTTAAGCATATCCTCAGCTTCTTTCTTAATCTTTACCTAATTATACAAAAAACCATCTCTTAAATAATTGATCTAGATCAAGAAATTTGAAATGATTATAATTTATCAGCCCAAATAATAATTATTTCTTGCCATTCACCGCTTTGGCCGATGTTACGAAATTGTAGACTAAAAATTTTGGCATTCATATGTTTTTCTTGCCATGATTCGTAGATTTCGTTGGGCATATCTTCAGTTGATTGATACTTAAAAGCATCTACATGTAAGTTAGAAGCATCAATTGCATTTTCTGGGTTAAACATAATAGTCACTTCTTTTCCTACATTTATTATATACAGTTTGATAAAGCATTGTTCAAATTATGATTATAATAGAGATAAGCGAATAACATTAGGATAAAAGGGAGCGATAAAAATGTCACTTTGTCAATTGTTTATTAACAAAGATCAAAGTAAATTTATGTTAATTAAAATGCCTGACGAGATAACCCCAGATTATTACCAAGAATGGATTGGTAAAAAAGAACAAGAAAATGATATCCAATCGTTTGGCTTTTCTCAACAAATGCTTGATCGAATTGCCTTAAAATATTTGGATGACAGTAAGGAAAATCCATATGAAGCAAAGTATGTTTTGTTAAAAGCTCCAGATGAAGAAGAATTATTTGTATCTAGTCTAGAACTTAGCTGTAATGAAGACGAAAAGATGGATATTGTCAGAAGTGGTTTATTAATTGTTTTTGACGAAGAAGAAATAAAGCACTTCACCCAAATTTTACAAGATGTGTGGAATCAAGGCTAAATACAATAAAGCACTTATATTGAAGAAAAATAAAGAAGGGTAAAAATGACCCAGAAAATTATTAATAATACGTTAGTAGACAATCGGACAAAAGACAATTATATTTTCATTTCTGATATTCATGGCAACCTTGAAACACTGGATTTAATCAGACAAGCAAAGCGTGATTTTCCAGCTGCTCAATTGGTTACTGGTGGAGATTATATTGATGGTCGCGACCATGTAAAAGAAGTCCTTGATTTTTTAATTGAACAAAAAAGTGAAGGGGCAATAATTTTATTAGGCAATCATGAACTAATGATGCTTAATTATGCTAATGAATGTGAACATCAAGATGGAATTTGGTTTTACAATGGTGGACGAAAAAGTTTAGAACAAATGGTAGGCCAGGATGCTTCATCAAAAGAATTACGTATGAGTAAGTATTATCGTTTTTTAAAAACTTGCCTAATTATGTATGAAACACCTAAATTAGTTTTTGTTCATGGCGGTGTCAGACCAGATGAAAGATATAATGATCCTACTAGTTATAATAGCGTTGATCATGGATTTACAATTGACTATGACTTTTATCGATTATGGGCTAGAGAAAGTTACTGGTACTCTGATACGTTAAATAAGACAATTGCTCATAATAAAACGAATAAGACAATTATTACGGGGCATACGCCGACTTATGCACTAGAAGGTATTTATGATGACGGAAGAATAATGAAAAAGACAGCTCCAGATGATTGTATAGTAAGAAAAATGCAGTATCCTGGCGAGGCAGCAAGAATTTTTACAGATGGTGGGTCACATTCTGATCCATTAATTTATCCGCACAATGATGGTAATGTTGTGGTTTTAAGTGGCAATGGTGATATTGTAAAAATCTATAACTGGAAGAATCAACAAGGAACAGATTTTCAATAAAAAAGATCGAAATTCTCGTTAATAAGAATTTCGATCTTTTTATTATCTAAAATTATAGATAATTCGATTTAGAGATCTAGAATTATAATTAATCTTCGACTTTTTTAGCTTCGTTCATAGCCTTCATGATTGAAGGATTCTTTGAATGACAATCTTTGATCATTTGTAAATCTTCTTCGTTTAATTCAACAACATATTTACTCATGTTACTTTCCTCACTTTTATTAAAAAATACAATTTAACTATAGCACTTAAGCTATATACTGCAAAGATATAGTATTCATTTTTCGTTTTCTTATTGTTATTCATTAGTTTGAAGAAATAAAGTAAAAAACATTTTAAATCAACTGGCATTTTAACCGCTTTCATTGTATTATAATGTCATAGAGGTATATACCGAATTTGTAAAAGCTAAGTTTTAGTAGATCGAAGAGGAATATATTATGGCAAACAAAAAAACAAGTGGAGGTTTAAATGCGTTCGTTAATGAGCATATTATGCCAGTGGCCGCTAAAATAGGTAACTTCAAACCCTTAATTGCTGTTCGTGATGGTATTGCAATGGCAATGCCTTTGATCATTGTGGGATCGTTATTCATGATCATTAACTCCTTCCCAGTTCCAGGCTGGTCTGACTGGCTAGCTAAAACAGCAGTGCATGGTGTGAGTTTATCCCAAATTATGGCTAAAATTACCAATGGATCATTTGGGATTATGGGGCTGATTGCTGCCTTTGGTATTGCATGGAGTTATGCTAACCAACATAAAACCGACGGTGTATCAGCTGGCATTATTTCAGCATCAGTATTCTTTATTCTTACACCAAGTATTATGAGTGGAGACAAAGTTCCTGTAGAAGGATTCCCTTATACTTATTTAGGTAGTAGAGGTCTATTTGTAGCTATTATTTTTGGTCTTTTGAGTGCATGGATTTTCCAATGGTTCATTAACCATAACATCCAAATTAAGATGCCAGAAACTGTACCACCTGCTGTAGCTAAGAGTTTTTCAGCTTTAATTCCAGGTGCTGTAGTAATTGCAATTGCCGGTTGCGTTTACTGGCTATTTGCTTGGACTGGCTGGGGTAATATTCATGATGTAATTATGAATATTTTGGCTAAGCCGTTAGGTGCCTTGGGTAATACTTTGATTGGTACTTTAGTATCTATTATATTGGTAAGTTTATTCTGGTTTGTTGGTATCCATGGCGGTAATGTTGTTAACACAGCTATGCAACCAATCTGGTTAATGCAAACTGATGCTAATCGTGTATTAAATCAAGCGGGTCATCTAGATTTGGCACACGGTGGTCACATTATTACTCAACCATTTATTGATAACTTTGTATACATGGGTGGTGGTGGTGCCACTATCGGTTTAGTACTTTGCATTGGTTACTTAGTATGGCGTAAACGTGCAAGTAAGCAAAATGAAGTTTTGGCACCATTAACAATTGTTCCTGGCTTATTTAATATTAATGAACCAACAATGTTTGGTTTGCCAGTTGTTTTAAACTTAAGTCTAATAATTCCATTTATTCTTGCGCCAATGGTTAATGCAATTACTACTTATATCGCTATGAATTTAGGCTTAGTTCCATTATGTAACGGTAGTGTTGTTCCTTGGACTATGCCACCAATTATTTCTGGATTTTTAGCAACCGGTAGTATTGCAGGATCAATTTTGCAATTAATCAATATTGTTTTAGACATCTTAATTTACTTGCCATTCATGGCAGCATTAAATAAACGTCAGATTGTAGAAGAAAATGAGGCAAAATAATGGTTACAAGATTAATTAGTGCAAATTCAAGCGATTTATTGAAGATGAATGGTGAAGAATTGAAGCAAAGTATTAAAGCTAGTGAAGGTCGAACCGTTCTTAGTGAAAATGTAGTAGTACAGCCTGCAATTGATGGGTTAACCATGTCTGAAATTGCGGCTGCGTTTGGGGCAGATTTGATTTTACTTAATTTATTCGATGTCTTTGAACCAAAAGTCAGCGGCTTGGAAGATCAAAAAGATGTTGTTAAAAAGTTGAAAGAATTAACTGGCCGCCCAATTGGGGTGAATTTAGAGCCCGTTGATCCTGATGCGAAGATGGAATCAACTAAATTTGACTTATCCAAAGGTAGAATTGCGACGGCCGAATCAATGCGCCGAGCAGAAGAATTAGGGTTTAATTTTGTTTGCTTTACTGGTAATCCAGGAAGCGGCGTAACAAATAAAATGATTGTTGAAGCTGTTAAAACAGCAAAGGATAATTTTTCAGGCATGATCATTGCAGGAAAAATGCATGGTGCAGGTGTAGATGAACCTGTAGCTGATGAAGAATCTGTTAAGGCAATGATTGATGCAGGAGCAGACGTGATTTTGACTCCAGCAGTAGGTACTGTGCCTGGCTTTACTAGCGATGAGCTGATTAAGATCGTAAAAATTGTACATAAACATAATGGTTTAGTAATGAGTACAATTGGTACAAGCCAAGAAAGTTCAGGTAAGGATGTTATTCGAGAAATCGCCTTAACCAATAAGACCTGCGGAGTTGATATCCAGCATATCGGGGATGCCGCTTGGGGTGTTGTTCCACCAACAGAAACTATCTTTGAATTAAGCAAGACTATTCGGGGCTTGAATCACACAATCTCAAGAATGGCGCGCTCTATTAACAGATAATACATAAAGAAAGACGTTAGTCTTTCTTTTTTTATTTTGCAATTGTATTGCAAATTATTAAAAGCGAACATCCTTTTGCACATAGCAAATAAAAATTTGAAAATGCTATAAACCTTGATATAACAACATTTTGTATCATCAAAAATAATTTACATAAATATTACAAATGTTACAAAAATGACACATTTGGTAATAGTTTCTTAATAAGCGAGTGATATTCCTGTTATGGTTCTGAAACGTAAGGCTTGTAATATATACCATGTCAATTGAATGAGACAGACGAATACGTGAAAATTCGTTACTTATAATTTTTATAACTTTTAAGGAGAGAATTTTTTTGAAAATCAAATCTATCTTAGTTAAGTCAATTGCAGTAGCTGCTATGTCAGTTACAGGTGTAGTAGCAGCAAATAACGTAACTTCAAACAATGCACAAGCTGCTACTGTTCAAAATGATGCTAGCGTAGTTACAGTAAACTACGTTGCAAACAACTCAATCAACGTATACAACAATTACGAAAACCCAGTAGCAACAGGTCAAATTTTAGCAAGTAATACTTCATGGAAAGTTATTAAGACTGCTTACGACTCAAAGGGTAACAAATGGTACGACTTAGGCAAGAACCAATGGGTTCGTGCTAGTCAAGTAACCGCTGGATACACTGCTTCAGCAACAACTACTGCACAAACACAACAATCAACTACTACTCAAGTAGCTAATACTCAACAATCATCACAAGTAGCAACTCAATCACAAACTGCAGCTGCTTCAACTACTAGTGCTTCATCATATACTTCAAGTGCATCTGGTTCAGAAGCTAGTGCTAAGGCTTGGATTGCTGGTAAGGAATCAGGTGGCTCATACTCAGCTACTAATGGTCAATACATCGGTAAGTACCAACTTTCAGCATCATACTTGAATGGTGACTACTCAGCAGCTAACCAAGAAAGAGTAGCTGATAATTACGTACAAAGTCGTTACGGTTCATGGACTGCTGCTAAGGCATTCTGGCAAGCAAACGGCTGGTACTAAAAATAATTCTAAAATTGAATAACAATTTAATATTTGATAAATAAAAAGGGGTGTTCTTCTTCTAGGGAAGAGTACCCTTTTTTTGTAACTAGTTGATTACGGTATAATAAATGTATAATTATAAGAATAAAAAAGGAAAGGAGTAAGATCATGTCTAAGAAAATTTTTACTAAATTACTGACCAGTATTTGTTTAATGGGCCCAATTAGCACCACTATTCAAATAACACCACAAGTAGTTCAAGCAGCCAGTAATAAGGTACAAGTCAAAGGAAGTAAAAAGATCCGCCTTTATAATTCAAAAGGTAAAAAGACCAAATATTATGCTTATCCAGGTAAAAGATATGCTTATTCTACTAAAAAGAAATTAAAGATTGGCAAGAAAACATATTTGGCTTATAAATTAAATGCTAATTCATATTGGCTACTTGCTAAAAATGCTAAAGTTGTAAAAAATACTACCTCAACTGTTCCTACTTCTTATTCTCAAGCTACGATTAAATTACCAAGCGGATATACTTTATCCGGCTTGCTTGAGGCTTATAAGGGAGCGCCAAGTGAAAGCTTTATTGATGCTTCAATGAAGGGAATGGAGATTAATAACTTTTCACGTGTTGCTAAAGGGGAAAGCAGTAGTGATAAAAGGGTAATTAATCCTAGCAAATTGACAGCTAGCGATCAAAAAGAATTGACTGAATTTGCACTTAAAATAATTAATAGTGCTCGTGAGCAACTTGGTTTGCATCCTTGGATTTATAGCTCAGGAACACAACAATTAGCCAATGATATTGCAAAAGAATATCAAGATAATGGTCGCAGTATTAGTGATGGAGACCATTACATTTCAGGAATTGTCAGAGCATGCAAAAAGAACGGCTTGGACTTGGATGACAATTACGTAGAGGATATGGCCGGTTTCTCAATTAAAAAGACAACTATGCCTATGGGTGAAATGAAAAAGGATATTTACTTCGGTTTAAAGCAAATGATATTTGGTTTTACCGGTTCAGGTGAAAGCACTAGGAATAATAAGTCATTGTATCGTGAATGGGAACATGCGGGGGACCTATTTAATACACAGGATTCAGTTCACGATGGAGACTATAACTATTATGGCTTCAGTATTTCAAAAACAGGAAATACGTATTCAATGCATTTTATTAGTGTTCCAAATTTTGTGGTTGAAAGTAGTAAATATAATGTTGGTTTTAAACCATAAAGAAATAATTTTACGGAGAATAATATGACAAAAACTATATATTTAGTTAGACATGGACAAACGTATTTTAATTACTATCATAAGGTGCAAGGGAGATGTGATTCACCGCTAAATGAAAAGGGGATTCGTCAGGTAGAATTAGCACGTGATTATTTTAAAAATAATAATATTAAATTTGATAAGGCATATTCATCAACTCAGGAAAGAGCCAGTGATACACTGGAAATTATTACTGATCATGAAATGCCTTATGTACGTTTAAAGGATTTACGTGAAAAGTGTTATGGTATTTTTGAAGGAAGAGATGAATTTTTGCTTCCTTGGAATTACAATAATACTAATATTGATCCTACAATGGAAAAAGATGAAGACGTAATAGCTAGAATGCGTCGTGCTGTTGTTCAAATTATAGATGGGCTAGATGACGGTCAAACTGCGCTGGTTGTAGGACATGGGGATATTTTAGCTAAGTACGTAAGGGATGCAACTGAAAATGTGAACTTTTCTGGTTTTGGAAATGCATCAATTGTTAGGTTAACAGTTGATGGTGAAGACGTTCATTTTGATAGTTATGTATGGCCCGCAGAGGATTTGAAACAGCTTTAAATGACAATTAATTTATATTTAGTTAGACACGGACAAACTTTATTTAATCAACAACATCGTATGCAAGGTAGTAGTGATTCTGCTTTGACTCAATTGGGGATTAAGCAGGTTGAAACTTTGCGTGATTATTTTGAAAAAAATAATATAGTTTTTGATAAGGCATATTGTTCAACTCAAGAAAGAGCTAGTGATACGTTAGAGATTATTACTGGGCCAGAGATGGAATATACCAGGTTGAAAGATCTAAAAGAAAAAAATTATGGCACCTTTGAAGGAAAGAAGACACCTTTTTGGTTATTTAGACGCTTTACTTCTGGATCAGTTGAGGACAATCATGAGGTGGTTGAGCGGATGGAACGCGGAATTAATCTGATCTTGAGGGATGCCAAAGATGGTGAAAATATTCTGGTTGTAGGGCATGGCGATAGTATGACGCGGTATATTCGTGAAAAAGCCTCTGGTCATAAATTCCGCGGCTTTCATAATGGGGAGTATGCATTACTAGAGAGTAATGGGCATGAGGTTAAATATGTAAAAAGTGGCTGGCCTGCTAAAAATATCCATGTAGATTAATTAACTGGTAAATAATACATCCTATTTTTACACATTAGCTTATAATAATGTATGTGTAAAAATTTATGATACGAGGCAAAGAAAAATGGATGAAACACCAATTTTTAAAATTAAAAAATTAACTATTGCAGAAAATGACCGTAGTGAATATATTCGTTACGCAGAAAAAAATATGCATGATTCGATTCCTGCTGAAGAAGGTACTTTACTCATTGGAAGCGGCCATGATGATGCACATGGTGAAGATAATTATGAAATTGAAGTTTTCCGTAACAAGGGAGCTGAAGATTTACACATTGCTGGATCACATGCAGATGATTTTGTAGAAACTGTAAATAAGATTGCTACTAAGCAAAAAGTTATTGATCTTCACCCAGAAGTAATCACAACCAAGGCTCAAAGAGCGTTGAATAGTTACGCTGATAATTTCGTAATGCGTTTGATTAAGGTGGAAGTTAAAGATGCTGATGCTGAAAAGTTCTCACATGCAGTTAAGAAGGAAATGACTACTAGCATGGCTTCAGAACCAGGTATGGAAATTATGATGTCAGGTACTAATATTGATAACCCTAATGAATGGTACTTCATTGAGGTTTATGCAAATGATGAAGCTTACGATATTCACGTTAAGACACCACATTACAAGGAATATATTGAAGAAACTGATGGCATGGTAAAAAGTAGAGATGTTAAGACTCTTGTAAGAGATACTTTAGCAACTCAAGGTGCAATCGTTTTGGATTAATTTAGATTATGCCACCATTAGGTGGCATTTTTTTGTTGGAAAATATGGAGACAATAATTTTTGCTCATCGAGGAATACCGGTTAAATTTGCGGAAAATTCTTTAGAGGGCTTTCGCTATGCGGTAGAACATGGCACTGAAGGCGTGGAATTTGATGTGCATTTGACTAAGGATAAAGTACCAATAGTCATGCATGATGAAAAAATTGATCGTACAACGGATGGCAGCGGCTATATTAAGGACTACACATTAAGTGAGATTAGACGGTTTCATTTGGATAATGGTGAGCCGGTGCCGATGCTTAGTTAATTGCTGGAAATTTTACAAAATAGGGATGTTTACATCAATCTGGAATTTAAGACTAATAAAATTCACAATATAGGAATTGAAAGCATTGTTTTAGCTTTGGTGAAGAATTATCATTTTGTTCATCCGATTATCTTTTCTTCGTTTAATTATTGGACTTTGAAAAACTGTCAGCGGATTGATAAAAAGCAGCAGTATTGTTTTTTGATGAAAGTGCCAGTACTTTTTCCTGAGTATTTTGTAAAGAAAAATCATTTTGCAGCGATTCATCCCCATTTTTATTTGCCAAGTAAGGTAACGCAGCGGATTTGGACGGTGGATAATCCTAAATTGGCTAGAAGATATTTTAAGCTAGGTGTAGCAGGAATTTTTACTAATAACTTTGAATTGATGAATAAGGTGAAGAAAGAAATTAGATGATTCAGTGGCTTTTTTAACTCTATTTTCTTCTCTAGAAGTATAATAAAATGATAGTTATGAAAGGAAATAAAAATATGGCAACAATGAAAGACGTTGCTCAAAGAGCAGGAGTTGGTGTCGGTACAGTCTCTAGAGTAATTAACCATGTACCAGGGGTTAAGAAAAGTACTTTAGTGAAAGTTAAAGAGGCAATTAAGGAATTAAATTATATTCCTGATGAGTATGCCAGGGGATTAAAAACAAAATCTTCTAGAACAATTGCACTTATTTTGCCATCTATCTGGCATCCATTCTTTTCTGAATTTGCATATTATGTAGAAAAGAGATTATACAAGGAAGATTACAAGCTCTTATTATGTAATTCAAACAGAGATCCAAAAGAAGAAGCTAAATATATAAAGATGCTTAAGCAAAATAAAATTGATGCGATTATCGCTATTACATATAGTGATATTGGTCAATATATTTATTCCAACATTCCTTTTGTTAGCTTAGATCGTTATTTTGAGAAAAAAGTATCGTATGTTACGTCAGACAACTACGAAGGTGGAAAATTAGCGGCAAAGGAGTTATTAGCTCATGGTGCTAAAAATATTGCATATATAGGCAGCCATAGTAAATATCCTAATGCTACTATGCTACGAAAAGATGGTTTTGATGATTATCTTAAAGAACATGACATAAACTACAAGGAAATATTCTTACATGAACCAGTGCCTGAGGCTGATTTTATTAATCATCTTTTAGAAATGTTAACTGCACATCCTGAAATTGATGGGATTTTTTGTCATACGGATTCTTTGTTATTAACGTTAAGAAAAGCTTTAATCCAACATGGTTATCGTGTGCCTGAAGATATACAATTAATTGGCTTTGATGGTATTAAAATGGATTCGGCTCATTCTTTAGGTATATCTACAATTGCACAACCTGTTGAAAAATTGGCAAATGGAGCGGTGGATTTAGTTTTAAAGAAGATAGCAGATCCTAGTGTAAAAAATGAAGCTAAAATGTATCCAGTAAAATATATAAATGGCAATACCACAAAATAACTGTTGACAAGTTGTGAAAGCGATATTATCATTTAATTGTAAATTGAAAACGTTTCCAAAGTGTTCAAATAGTTTTTTGCTAAATAATTATTTTTTTGTAGCGAAATAGAAACGTTTCAATTAATTTAAAACAATTAGATCTTAGTAGGAAACCTTTTAATTTTTGTGCAAAATTGAAACGTTTCAAAAGGAGGAAAAATGAAAAAATGGAAATTAGGAGTTGCAGCCATTGCAACTGTCGCAGCTTTGTCACTAACTGGCTGTAGTAATAATAGTCAAAGTGGCAGTAGTAACAACAAAAACGTTACTATGTGGGTTCACTTTTCTAATACTGATCCGGAAGGTAAAGCATTACAAAAGAATATCAATGACTTTAATAAAGAGAATAAGCATGGCTATAAAGCAAAAGTTCAATATATTCCTCGTTCTGGTTCAGGTGGCGGCTATGAAGATAAGATCAATGCTGCTTTAAACTCAGGAAGTTTACCAGATGTTTTAACTTTGGATGCTCCTAACACAGCAGCTTATGCACATTCAAAAATTATTCAACCAATCGATAAGTACATTACTAATAAAGACGATATTCTACCAACTATTATTAAGCAAGGTACTTATAAAGGTAAGTTATATGCTGCTGGCTATTCAGAATCAAGCATCGGCTTCTATTACAACAAGAAGATGTTCAAAGAGGCTGGGATTAAAGATTCAGAAATTGCTACTTTACAGCATCCATGGACTTGGACTCAATTTAAAGATATTTGTAAGAGACTTAAAAACCACTTCCATGAACCAGCAATTAATATGAACTTGAATGACCACTCAGAAATGGCTCTTTATTCATTAGCACCATTTGTATGGTCAGCTGGTGGTAGCATTACTAATCCTGCTGGCACAAAGGCAGTTGGCTACTTTAATTCCAAGCAAACTACTTCAGCCTTCCAATTAATTCAAGACATGGTCAAAGATGGTTACACTACTATTTCACCAAAGGATAAAGGTTTTGAAACTGGCAAATATGCCATGATGATGACTGGTACTTGGGAAGTTCAAACTTTGCAAAACCAATACAAGAATTTGCAATGGGGCGTAATGCCATATCCTGTATCTCCAGCTACTCACAAAGAGGTTTCACCAACAGGCTCATGGCAATACGCAATGTCTTCTGCAGCTAAGAACAAGAAGGCAGCTGGTGCTTTGATTAACTTCTTAATGAGTAAGAAGTGTATGTACCGCAGCGATATGGCTAACACTGTTTTGCCAGCACGTAAGAGTGTATCTAAGATGATGATGCCTAAAGTTAATGAACAAATGAGATTCTTCATTAAGCAAAACCAAACTACGGGTCATGCTCGTCCAGTTTTAGTTAACTACCCACAAGTAACTAGAACATTTGCTGATACTGTTCAAAATGTAACTTTGTACAAGAAGAATCCTAATGTACAAAAGGTAATGAACGAACAAGCTAAAGTTATTCAAAAGTACCTTGAGAAATAGAGAAGTAAAGGGGAATCTTTATGCAAGTTAAAGGTATAAAGAGACAAATTGGGTGGCTGTATGTTTTTCCAGCTATTCTAATTTTACTAACATTTTTAATCATCCCATTTTTGATGTCATTTAGTTATTCTTTTACGAACTATAATATTTTGACACCATGGGCTAAGCAATATGTAGGTTTTACAAATTACATTAATACTTTTAAAGATCCTGTCTTTTTACAAAGTTTAAAAAATATTGCACAATTCGTTATCTTTATTATGCCGATTCAGGTTGGTGCGGCTTTAGGTTTAGCTTTAATTGTTAATAAAAAGCGTCCTGGAAATACATTCTTTAAGATTTCATTCTTTGCACCACAAGTTGTATCTTTGACTGTTGTCTCAATTCTTTGGATGTATATTCTTAATCCTGACCAAGGCTTGTTAAATGGTATTTTGGGTATTTTTCACATTAAACCACAGCCATTTTTAACTTCACCTAAGCAAGCGATGTTTGCTATTATCGGTGTATCTGCTTGGCAGGGTGCTGGTTATCAGATGTTAATCTTTTTAGCAGGATTACAAAATATTCCTGATTCATTGTATGAAGCAGCTGAATTGGATGGAGCAAATAGTTGGCAAAGATTTTTACATATTACTTTGCCAATGCTTAAACCTACTTCAATTATGATCTTAACGACGACTTTCATTAGTGCTTTCAACTTGATGATTCAACCAATGATCATGACCCAAGGTGGCCCACAAAATGCTACTATGACGCCAATATACTACATTTATCGTACAGGTTTTACTGATCGTCAATTAGGATATGCAAGTGCAATGAGTGTAATCTACGGCATTATCATTATCATCTTTACCATTATTCAAAGAAAGATCACAAACGCTGGAGGCGACGAGAATGCATAAGTTTATGACACATAGAAGATTCCATACGATATGGACAACAGTGTTAATTACTATATTAGCCTTATTCTTCTTGTTCCCATTAGTTTGGATGATTGTTTCTTCGATGAAGCCAGAATCCCAAATTTATGCTAACATCAGTAATTTAAAAGCTTTCCTACCATCAAAAAATATCGGTGATTGGGGAAGCGCATATGCAAGTATTTTTCATAGATTCCCTGTAATGAGATACATTTTTAACAGTGTATTTTATGCAGCAAGTGTAACTATTGGATCTATTGTAGTAAATGCTTTAGCTGGATATGGTTTTGCAAAATTTAATTTTACAGGACGTAAATTATTATTTGGTTTATTAATTGCATTATTAGTTATTCCTGGTACTACGCTTTTAATTCAGCAATTCCAAATTGCTAAAAGTATTGGTATCTTGAACACTTCATTAGCAGTTATTTTGCCTGGTATTTCAAGTCCTTTCTATATTTACATGTTTAGAAACGCTTTTGCCGCGATTCCAGATAGTATTACAGAGGCGGCAGAACTAGATGGTGCAAGTAATTTTAGGACCTTTTGGAATATTTTGTTACCGATGACTTTACCAACTGTAGCCACTGTTGGAACACTATCATTCATTGGCAGTTGGAATGACTATGTATGGCCATTAATGGTTTTGACTAATTCTGATCAATTCCCACTTCAAGTAGCTGTTACTAATATTAACAGCACAAACCCAGTCTACATGAACCAAGTTATGGCTATTTTGACCATCTCTACAGTACCTTTGATTTTGGTTTACATCTTCTTCCAAAAGTATCTTACTCAAGGAATGGGATCTGCAGGTAACGGTGATAAATAATGAAGGCAAATACTTACTTATATAAAAAAATAAGAAAAATTGATCATGATGTTTTAAGACCAACTTTTCACTTCAATGCTCCAGTTGGTTGGATCAATGATCCTAATGGATTGATTTATTATAAAAATTATTATCAATTGTATTATCAATACAATCCATATGCTCCACACTGGGATAGCATGCATTGGGGTCACGCTCGAAGCAAAGACGGAATCCATTGGCAAGATATGCCAGTAGCAATGAAACCGGATCATGAATATGATAAATCAGGCGTATTCTCAGGATCTGCCATTGAAAAAGGTGGCAAATTATATGTCATCTATACGGGACATGTTGATGAAAATGGTAAGGCAGTTGAAACCCAATGTGTAGCTGTTTCTGATGATGGTGTAGATTTTAAAAAGTATAAAAACAACCCAGTAATGACGATAGCCGATTTACCTGGTGAAGTAGATGAAAGTAACTTTCGTGATCCTAAAGTTTTTGAACATGATGGTAAATACTATTGTGTAATAGCAGCAGCTATTAATGGTCACGGCAGTCTGATCTTGTTTGAATCAGAAGATTTACTTCATTGGTCATTTAAATCTATTTTGCTACAAGGTGAAAAATATGGATTAATGACGGAATGTCCAGATTATTTCAATATCGATGGAAAAGATTATCTTGCCTTTAGTGTGATTTTAGGTGATGACAAACATAGTATTGTTTATATCGCTGAAGGACACATGGATTGGCAAACTTTCAAATTTGAGTTGGAAAAATGTGATCGTTTAGACGATGGAGATGATTTCTACGCTTCTCAAAGTTTTATGAATGAAAAAGGCGAAAGAATTGTCATTCCATGGTTAAGAAGTGCTGATCATGTTAATTATCTAGAAGAATCTGGTCATCTTTGGAATGGAATGATGGGAATTCCAAGAAAATTAACTATTGATAATAATGAGTTGATTCAAAGTCCATTAGGTAAATTTAAACAAATTTCATTGTCAGATAGTGAGATTACTTTAGGAATTAATCAATTAGCCGAAGATATTCCGGTTAGCTATAGCTTAATCTTAAAAGGCGACAATGGAGAAATTTATATTACTCGTACAAATGAGTCACAGTACACTATAGACATTCATTCACCAGCATTTACTGAAGAACTTGTATGGCATTCAAATAAGCATAAATTGACGTTAGTAATTGATAATTCTAGTTTAGAAATTTTTAGTCAAACTAAAACGTTAAGTGTCGTTACCTTTATCGCTGGAATTAATCGAATGGAACTTAAAAAAGTGGATTTGTAAGGAGATAAATAATGACAGAAGTAGATTTGAACCATGTATACAAAAAGTATGATGGAAATGATAAATATTCAGTAAATGACTTTGATTTACACATCAAAGACAAGGAATTTATAGTTTTTGTTGGTCCATCAGGTTGTGGTAAATCAACGACCTTAAGAATGATTGCAGGTTTGGAAGATATCACAGAAGGTACGCTTGAAATCGACCACATGGTTATGAATGATGTGGCTCCGAAGAATAGAGATATAGCAATGGTCTTCCAGAACTATGCCTTGTATCCACATATGACTATTTATGACAATATGGCATTTGGATTGAAGCTAAGACATTATCCTAAAGAAAAAATTGATACAAAAGTAAAGCATGCGGCTGAGATTCTTGGTTTAACTGATTATTTAAAGAAAAAGCCTGCCGCTCTTTCAGGTGGTCAACGTCAGCGTGTTGCATTAGGTCGTTCAATTGTTAGGGATGCACCTATCTTCCTAATGGATGAGCCTTTGTCAAACTTGGATGCTAAATTGCGTGTATCCATGCGTGCGGAAATTGCTAAACTTCATCAAAGATTAGGTACTACTACAATTTATGTTACTCACGATCAAACTGAAGCTATGACTTTGGCAGATAGAGTTGTAGTTATGTCAGTAGGTAAGGTACAACAAATTGGTACACCTTTGGAAGTTTATAACAAGCCTAAAAACATATTTGTAGCTGGTTTTATTGGTTCACCACAAATGAACTTCTTTAATGTTCATTATAAGAATGGCCGTATTTCTGATGGAAAAGGCTTGAATATGGCAATTCCTAAAGGTAAAGCCGATATGTTGGATAAGAAAGGCTATGACGATAAGGATATTGTATTTGGTATCAGACCAGAAGATATTCACGCCGAAGAAGCATTCTTAGAAACTTGGCCGGATGCAGTAATTACCTCTACTGTTGTGGTTTCAGAATTACTTGGTGCAACTATTCAACTTTATCAAAAAGTTGATGGTACTGAATTCGTCGCAGATGTAAATTCACGTGATTATCACAAGCCAGGTGATCAGGTGAAAATGGGCTTTGATATTAATAAGGCTCACTTCTTCGATAAAGATACGACAATGGCAATCTACAATTAAACTTAATTTTCTCTCCCCCCTCGATTTTAAAAGAAAGATTAATAATATAATCCTCGAAGATCAAAACAATTATGGGTTCAATCTTTTAAATAAAGATTGAACCTTTTTTATAAGGAAGGTTTAAAAATGAAATTACAAAATAAGGCAATATTGATAACTTATCCAGATAGTTTAGGTCATAATTTGAAGGACTTGGATCATGTAATGGATCGCTATTTTAATAAAACGATAGGTGGTATTCATTTATTACCATTTTTCCCTTCAAACGGTGATCGCGGTTTTTCTCCTACAAGATATGATGTAGTTGAGCCTAAGTTTGGTTCATGGGAAGATGTAGAAAAGTTAAGTCAAAAGTATTATTTGATGTTTGACTTTATGATTAATCATCTTTCTAAAAAATCCTCATATTTTGAAGATTTTGAAGCCAAGCACGATAAAAGCAAATATAGCGATCTTTTCTTAAGTTGGGATAAATTTTGGCCAAAGGGCAGACCAACTAAAGAAGATATAGATTTAATTTATAAACGAAAAGATAAGGCCCCATATCAAAATATTAAATTTGAAGATGGTACTCATGAAAAGATGTGGAATACTTTCGGCCCAGATCAAATGGATTTGGATGTTAGAACCAAGACAACACAAGATTTTATAAAGCATAATTTACAAAATCTTTCTAAACATGGTGCTAGTTTGATTCGTTTAGATGCATTTGCTTATGCAATTAAAAAGTTAGATACAAATGACTTCTTTGTAGAACCGGAAATTTGGAATTTACTCGAAAAGGTAAATGATTATCTTAAAGATACTCCAACTACTATTCTGCCTGAAATTCATGAGCATTATACGATGCCATTTAAGGTGGCAGAACATGGATACTT